>CAZUBF010000056.1:2913-19449 GCA_964618555.1 uncultured Azohydromonas sp. | reverse complement strand
CGCGATCGAGGCAGATCGCTCGATCGATCCGAAGTCGCTCAAGATCAACAGCAGCTTCGGCGAGATTGCCGAACGGATCGCGCGGGCCTACGGATTGAGTCGACGCCGCGATATGTGATCATCTTGTGTGGCGGGCGCCGCCGCTCGTGCAAGCGAGCGAAAGCTGGAACTTGCCGTGGTGCATGACCTGCTCGGCGCGGGCCCGTCCCGTCTCGAGGCGGCGGCTCGGCCGAGTTCAGTGTGGGGTCATCCAGCCAGCGCGATCAGCAGTACGGCGAGCGCGGCCGCGATACCCGCCACCGCCAGACCACCGCGCGCTGGCAGCGCGGCTTCGGCACGGCCCAGCGCGGGCAATACCGGCACGATCGACAAATTGTCGTTCTCCGACCCGTGGCCGGCGTACGCCGTGGGCATAGGCACACGGCGCCGCCCACGTGCGAGCGCAAGCAGCGGCGCCAGCAGATCTCCGGGTGGCACGGCGAGATCGCGCCCTCCGGCCGCGCGCCGTCGCCAGGCCGCGACAAGCACCGCGAGGGCGGCGCCCAGCAGCAGCGGCCAGATCGCACTGAACCAGACGCCGGCCGTCGTTGGCCACAGGTCGGCAACGCGGCCCACCGCGGGCCACCCGAGCAGGCTGAGGGCCACGAGCAGCCCCCAGCCGGCCCACATCGCCCCGTTAGGTCCGTGCACGCCGCCGCCGGCATTGCCGCGCAGCAGCCAGCCGGTACGCAGCATCACGAGCGAGGTGCCGGCCGCGGCCAGCGTCAGCGCCACGGCCAAGCCGTCGAAGCCGGCTGGCAGTGCCGCCTTCAGCGCAGCCTTCGCGGCGTAGCCGCTGGTCAGGGGCGCACCGGCCAGCCCCAGTGCGGGCAGCGCCACGCCGAGCATCCACACCGTGCGCGCCCATGGTGTGGCCACGCCGGCGAGGCTCACGCCGAGGAACAGCGCGCCCTTCGCAAGGGCGTGGTGGAAGGCGTAAAGCGTGGCTGCGGTGATGGCTGCAGGCGCAGCGGCGGGCACGGTCAAGGCGACACCGACCGCCACCGTCACGAAGCCCATCTGGCTGATGCTCGAGTAGGCCAGCGCCGCCTTCGCCTGGCGCTGCGTGGCACCGGCCAGCGCAGCCGCGAAGGCGGCGGTCAGACCCAGCGCGATCAGCGTCTCGCCCCACGCGGGTGCCGTGACGCCGCCCAGCGGCAGCAGGCGCAGCCAGCCGAGCAGGCCAGCCTTGATCATCGCGCCTGACAGCACGGCGCTCGCCGGTGTTGGAGCCACCGGATGGGCCAGCGGCAGCCAGACATGCAGCGGCAGCGCGCCGACCTTTATTCCGAAACCTACCAGCGTAAACGCGATCACCGCGTCGCGCTGGGGCGATTCGGCCAGCGCCGCGACGATGGCGTCGAAGCGCAGGCTGCCCGCGGCGTACCAGGCCAGCGCGATCGCGGCAAACAGCGCCAGTTCGCCTACCACGACGAGCGCAAGGTAGACGCGCCCGGCCTCGACCGCCTCGGGAGTGCGCGCGTGCACCACCAGCCCGTAGGATGCGAAGCTCATCAGCGCGAAGAAGACGTAGAAGCTGGCCGCGTCCAGCGCCAGCACGAGCCCGAAGTTGCCGGCCATGGCGCCGAGCCAGAACAGCCAAAAGCTGTCGCGCCGCGGGTCGTCGTGCAGGTAGCCGGCGGCATGCAGCCCGCCGGCCAGCCACAATGCTGCCGTGAACAACAGGAAGATGCGGCTGCCGTCGTCCAGCCCGAAGCGCGCGCCGAGGAAGAGCCAGGGCAGGTCAACCGCGCCTGGCGGGGAAAAGAGGGCCACTGCCAGCGCGGGGAGCGCGGCCAGCGGCAGCAGCGGGCGCAGCCGGTGCAACGGCCGCACGAGCAGCAGCGCCGCGAAGAGCGGCAGCAGCGCCGGCGCCAGCCAAGTAAGCACCGCGGCGGTTGCGCTAGTTGGCAATTCAACCACCGACGTACTCCCGTCGCATGATCAGCCGTGCCCAGTCCAGAGGGCTCCATGGCATCGCTGCAAGAACGCCCACGCCAACCGAGAACAGGGCCGTCAGCAGGACGGGCACCAGCAGCATCGGCTTGGCGTCGCGCCCGCGGCCGTGCTCCTCGGGCCATGGGCCGCGGGCTGGGCGAAACCAGGCTCGGTGCAGGATGGGCAGAAAGTACATCGCATTGAGCAGACTCGACACCGCCAGCACGCCGATCACCCACCACTGCGCGGCCTGCGCCGCGCCCGCGCCGAGGTAGAGTTTGCTCACGAAGCCGGCCACCGGGGGTACGCCGATCATGCCGAGCGCGCCCACTGTGAACGCCGCTGTGGTCAGCGGCATGCGGCGGCCGATACCGTCCATCTCGTGGACGTGGTGCACACCGAGCGTCTCGGCGTAGTTGCCGGCGCTGAAAAACAGTGTGATCTTCATCAGGCCCTGGTGCACGAGGTGCACGAGCCCGCCGATGGTCGATATGGGTCCGAGCACGGCCGCGCCGAGCACGATGTAGGACACTTGGCTCACGGTCGAATAGGCCAGTCGCTTTTTCAGTTCGTCCTGCGTCAGGGCGCGCAGCGAACCGTAGACGATGGTCAGCGACGCCGCTGCGGCGAGCGGCGTCAGCACGCCCAGCGTGGCGGCGAACTCGATGCCGAAGACCTCGTACACCACGCGCTGGATCGCGAAGGCGCCGGCCTTGACCACCGCCACCGCATGCAGCAGCGCCGATACCGGGGCGGGCGCCACCATCGCCTTGGGTAGCCAGCCATGCAGCGGCACCAGGGCCGCCTTGACGCCGAAGCCCACCACCAGCGCCGCGAACAGCAGCACCAGGGTCCCCGAGTGCTCGGCGGCGAAAGGCTTCAGGTAGCCGGCGCCGACGAAGTCCTGCGGTCCGGTCAGCACGTGCGCCCCGACCACGGCCAGCAGCAGCAGCAGACCGGAGGGCAGGGTGTACATAAGGTAGCTACGACCGGCGGCAAGCGCCGCCGGCGTGCCGCGGTGGATGACCAGCGGGTAGGTCACCAGGGTCAGGATCTCGTAGAAGACGAACAGCGTGAAGAGGTTTCCCGCCAGCGCGATGCCGGCGGTGGCCGATACGCAGAGGCTGAAGAAGCCGAAGAAGCGGCTGCGGTGCGGCGCATCCTCGAGATAGCCCACCGCGTAAACCGTGGTCACCGCCCACAGCACGGCCGACAGTGTCAGGAACAGCAGGCTCAACTCGTCGGCACGCAATACCAGGTCGAGCCCCGGCAGCAGCGCGAGTCGTGCCTCGTAATCATGGAAGCGGCCGACGTTCCACAGCATGATGCCGACGAGAATCAGCTTGGCAGCGGCACCGCCGAAGTTGAGTGCCGTGCGCAGCGTGCGCCGATCCTCGGGCAAGCAAAAGATGATCAGGCCTGGCAGCAGAGAACTCGCGACCACGGCGAGCGGCACCCACGCCTCCGTCACGGCACCGCTCCCCGGGCGAGCAAGACTTGCAGTGGGCCACCGGCCACGACCAGGGCCACCGCGAGCAGTGCGAGCGCGAGCGACGCGAACTGCGGCGCTGTGGGCGCTGCGAGCTGGGCCTTCTCGGCGTCCGGCACGGACCGCTCTTCGACGAAGGCTCGCGACAGCGCGTGGAAGAGAAACATTGCCGCGAGCAGGCTACCAGCCAGCACTACCGCAACCGAGCCCCAGGCGCCTGCTCGCACCGCAGACTCGACCAGCAGGTACTTGCCAATGAAGCCGCCGGTCGGCGGCAGCCCAATGAGGCTGAGCGCGGCCAATGCGAACGCCGTGGCCGTCACCGGCAACCGTGTCCCGAATCCTGCCAGCGCGTCGATGCGGTCGTGCCCGTAGGCGGCGAGTAGCGAGCCGGCGCACAGGAACATCGAGGCCTTAGCCGCTGCATGGCTGGCCGCCAGCAGCACGGCCGCCGTCAGCGCATCATCGGCCGTCGGAGACGTTGCAGAACCGGCGGCCAGCGACAGCGCGATCAGCAGGTAGCCAAGTTGAGCGACGGTGGAGTACGCGATCATCGGCTTCAGCCGCTGCTGGCGCAGCGCCTGCACACCGCCCCACAGCACCGCACCTGCGCCCAGCAGGCCGAGCAGCGTCGGCACGGCCTGCCAGGGCAGCAGCCCGAACAGGTCCAGCCACAATCGGGCGAGCAGGTAGAAGCCGGCCTTGACGACCAGCGCCGATAGCGCGGCCGACACCGGTGCCGGCGCCGAGCCATGCGCCGGTGGCAGCCAGAAGTGCAGCGGGAACACTGCGGTTTTGACGAGCAGCCCCGTCGTCATCAGTGCGGCGGCCAAGCCCGTCGACAGGCTCGGCTGCATGCGCGCCCGCAGCTGCTCCAGGTCCAGCGTCTGGTGGGCGGCGTAAAGCAGCTCGACGCCCAGGATGTAGAGCATCGAACCCAGCAGGGCGAGCAGCAAGTAGCGCAGCGCCGCCGCCGCCGCGCTGGCCCCGGCCAAGGCGACGAGTGCCACCGCCGCCAGTCCCAGCAGTTCGAGCGTCACGTAGAGATTGAACAGGTCGCCCGACAGGTAGAGCGCATTGAGCGCTCCCCAGGCCAGCAGCCAGACCGGCCAGAACAGCCACTCCTGCCGCAACGTCGCGGTGCCCGGATCTGCATCTTGCGCGGTGCTGTTGGCATGCGGCCCGCCGAAGTAGCGCCAGGCATACAGTGCGATGCCGCCGCCGACCGCCGCGGTCATCAACATCATCGCGGTGGCCAGGCCGTCGGCCCGCAGCACGATGCCCAAGGGGGCATCCCAGCCGCCGACGACCACGCTCTGCGCGCCGCCGGCCAGCACCGCGGCGGCGAGCCCGAACACCGCGGCGGTTCCGAGCAGGCTGCCCAGCAGCCCCGCGGCGGAGGCACCACGCCGGCCGGCCAGCAGGGCCGCCACCGCCGCAGCCAGCGGCACGGCCACGGCCGCGACGATCCAGGCCCCGCCGCTCACGGCAGACGGTCCTCTGGCAGCCGCGCGCTATCATCGTGACGGTGCATGCGCCGCAGCAGCGCCAGTGCGAGCGCGGTGGCACTCACCGCGACGACGATCCCGGTGAGCACCATCGCATGCGGTACCGGGTCGGGGCGGCCCGCGATCTTAGTCGTGCGCGAAGCCAGCGCCACCAGCATCATGAACACGCCCGAGCCGAGTACGTTCAGGCCGAGCAGCCGCCGCAGCACATGGCGCGCGGCCAACGCGGCGTACAGGCCCATCGCCACCAAGGCGATGCCGGCCAAGCCGTAAAGCAGCCCCAGGCTCATCACTTGGTGCCCTGGGCCGGGCGCCCGACAAACAGCGCCACCATGATGACGGCGATCGACACCATGGCGGCCGCTTCGATCAACAGGATCACGGCGCCCGCGTATGCGGGCGGGAAGGTCAGGAAGCCGCCGCCGAACACCGCCGTCGCGACGCCGACGCCGAGGAAGACGGCGAAGCCCAGCACGACCGCCGCACGTACCGGCCGGCTGGCCGGCAGCGATAGCGGACGCGCCAGGTGCCACAGCACGCCCCCTGCTGCTAGCAGCGCCGCGCCCTGAAAAGCGCCGCCGGGCGCATGCGCGCCGACCCAGAGCAGATAGCCCGCGGCCGCCACGGTCAGCGGCAGCAGCACGCGCAAGAGCAGGCTCAGCATCGGGTCGGCCGGCGCTGCCGGCAGCGCCGCCTCGGCGTCGAGGATCCACACCCCCAGCACCGCGAGCAGCAGCACGCCGATCTCGAGCAGCGTGTCGTAACCGCGGTAGTTCAGCAGCGTGGCGGTCACTGGGTTCGTCACGCCGCTGGCGCCCAGCTGCTGCAGCGCTGGTGCAGTCAGTCCGGGCCAGGACTCGGGCAGCGCCAGCACCGAGGCCACCAGTAGGATTACCAGCCCGAGAGATGCCAGCGCGATGCCGGCACGCGCCGGTGTCAGGCCGAGCGGCCGCACTTCGTCGGTCGCGCCTTTGCGGCCCAGGCGCGCCAGGGTGTCCAGCAACAGCGCCCCGGCCAGCCCGGCGCCAATGGCAGCCTCGGCGAGTGCAACATCGGGGGCACCAAGCCGCACCCAGGCCAGCGACACCAGCAGCCCGAACACGATGAACTGCACGACCGCCTTGAACAGGTCTGCGCTCGCGAGTGCGCGCCAGCCCAGCCAGAGGAGCAGGACCACGAGCACGAAGTCGAGCGCGTGCACTTCAGCGGCCATCGCGCTTGTCCATGCTGGGGTTGTCCGGGCCGACCGTCGGCGTCGGCTCGCCATTCGCGTGGGTGGCCGAGTGCGCCACCAGGTAGCAGGCGACCGAGCTTGCGAACAGCACGAGCAGCCACACCAGCAGCAGCCTCACCACCTGGAACGCGTCGTCGGCCTGCAGCGTCAGCCCCAGCACGACCAGGCCCAGACCGAGGTTGTCGGCCTTGGTCAGCGCGTGCAGGCGTGACAGCAGGTCGGGCAGACGCAGCACGCCAATGCTGCCGGCGAGGAAAAACGCAATCCCTGCACCGATCAACGTCAGCGAAAGCGCGCTGCGTACATCCTCCCCGGTCACGGCCCGTCTTCCGCGGTGCGATCCTGTCCCCGCTGAACCGGCTGCACGCCGAGGCGGCGCACGAACACCGCGCCCGCGACGCTGGCCAGCAGCGCGAGCACGAGCGCCACGTCGAGCAGCGCCGGCGCGTCCGCCGCCCGGGCGAGCAGCAGCAGCACGGCCACTGCGCCGGTGCCCAGCAGCTGTGCCGCGAGCATGCGGTCACCGTTGGACGGGCCGCGCTCCACGCGCACCAGGCCCAAGGCAATCGTCGCCAGCACCACGGCGGCGGCAATCCACAGTGCGACAGTCATCCACTCAGGCATCGGTAGCCCCCGGCGCCGACAGGCGCAGCGCGAACAGGCCGGCCACCCGCTGCTCCAGTTCGGCGAGTTCGGCGGGCACCGGTCCCTTCGCGTCGAGCGCGTGGATCAGCACCTCATGCTCGCCCACCGCCGCGACCAGAGTGCCGGGCAGAAGGCTGGCAGACAATGCGAACAGCGCGCGGGCCGGACCGTCGGCAGGCAGACGCCAGCGATAGCGCACGAGGCCGGGCGCGACGCGCAGCCGCCGTGCGCTGACCCGACCTGCGACGTCGATGCCACCACGAACCGACTCGCGCAAGAAGTAGGTGACGAAGCCCAGCACCCCTGCCGGATCGAGTCGCAAGGGAGACGTCAGGCGCTCGATTTGGCGCGCCAACACCAGCGCAGCAGCGATCGTCGGCACGCCGACGATCCACGACGACACGGCGCCGCCCGTCAGCACGAACCACAGCAGCGCCAGCAGCGCACCCAGCGCGGACGAGCGCACTGACAGTGCCGCGCGTTGCCTTCTCATCGTTGGCTCAGTCGCGGCCGTGCACATGGGCCTTGCGAACACGCCATTCGCGCAGCGCGAGGATCGCGAGCGTGAGCGACACGGCCGGCAATACGGCGTAGGTCATCGCGACTCCGAAGGTGTCGAGCGCATCGTGCTGCCGCGCGGCGAGGATGAGGTAGGTGGTGTACGCCGCATAGAGCGCGACGAAGAGCGCGCCTTCCCAGCGCGCGATAAGGTGACCGGTGAAGAAGATCGGCAGGCACGCCACCGCGACCGCGATCATCACCGGGATGTCGAACACCACCATCGCCGGCGAAACCGATAGCCCGCTCGATGCCGCCAAGGCCGAGATCCCGAGAACGCCAAGAATGTTGAAGATGTTGCTGCCGACGACGTTGCCGACGGCGATGTCCCGCTGGCCGCGGATGGCGGCGAGGATCGAGGTTGCCACCTCCGGGAGCGAGGTTCCGGCGGCGATGATGGTGAGGCCGATCACGAGTTCGCTCACGCCGAGCCCCTTGGCAATGGCCACCGCTGCCTCGACCAGCCAGTTCGCGCCAAGCACGAGCAGGCCCAGGCCGCCGACGACGAGCAGCGCCTGCATTGCCCAGTGCCGGTCCCAGCCGGAGCCGTCGCCGCTCGACTCGCCAGCGCCGGCTTCCATCTTCAGCTCGCGACGCGACTGCACGATCACGAAGACGGTGTAGCCCACGAGCAGCCCGACGAGCAGCGCGCCGTCAACGAAGCTCACGCGACCGTCCAGGCACAGGAGCAGGAGCAGCAGCGACACCCCGATCATGATCGGTACTTCCTGGTGCACGAGCTGCCGTGCAACGACCAGCCTGGAGATGAGTGCCGAGGCCCCGAGGATGAACAGCACGTTGAAAATATTGCTGCCCACGACGTTGCCGACGGCCAGGTCGTTACGGCCGGAAATGGCGGCCTGGACGCTGACGGCCATCTCGGGCGAACTCGTGCCGTATGCGACGACCGTCAGGCCCACCACGAGAGGCGAGATCCCCGCCGACAGCGCGAGCTTGGATGCGCCGCGCACCAGGAATTCCGCGCCGAGGACGAGTAGCGCCAGGCCGGCGATGAAGAGCAGTGCCGTGGTCATGATTGTTGTGTGCGCAGGGAAGCACGCTTCCGTTCACCCAGGTTGCGAAGCCGCTTCTCCAAAGCAATCACCGGAAGGATGATTATGCCGGCGAGGACCGAGAGCGCGAGGTCGCTCGCCGAGAGCGCCGCCGTGCCGAACAGCGCCTGCATGGGCGAGGCGTAGATGAACGCGAACTGCAGCGCGACGATCGCGGCGATGCCGAGGAACACGACGGGATTGCTAAACACGCCGATCCTCAGGATCGAACCGCGCAGGCTGCGGCAACTCAGCATGTAGAAAATCTGGAAGGTGACGACCGTGGTGACCGCCATCGTCTGCGCCTTGGCCAGCGCCGCCTCGTCCGTGGCAGAAATGTCGTACTCGTAAAGGAACAGCCCGATTGCCCCGGCGGTCATGAGCGTAGCGGCGACCAAGGTGCGCATCACCACGAACGCGCCGAAGATCGGCGCGTCCGGCCGCCGCGGCAGCCGCGACATCACGTCCGGCTCTTTCGCCTCGAAGGCGAGCGGAAGCGCGAGTGCGACGCTCGCCACCACGTTGATCCACAGGAGCTGGGTGGGGGCCATGGGCAGCAGCAGCTCGCGCGTGACGGCGTCGAACGGGAAGAACGCGACTGCGCAGATGAGGATCATCGCGAGCCCGAGGTTGGTGGGCAGCACGAAGGCGAGCGACTTCACCAGGTTGTCGTAGACGCGCCGGCCTTCCTCTACCGCGGCCGCGATGGTGGCGAAGTTGTCGTCGGTGAGCACCACGGCCGCCGACTCCTTCGACACGCTGGTGCCGGTGATCCCCATCGCCACGCCGATGTTTGCCTGCTTGAGCGCCGGTGCGTCGTTCACCCCGTCCCCGGTCATGGCGACCACCTCGCCGTTGGCCTGGAGCGCACGCACCAGCTTCAACTTGTCCTCGGGCGCCACTCGCGAGAAGACGTTGGTCGTTCGCACAGCCTGGCGCAGCGCGTCGTCGTCCATGCCTGCAAGGTCGGCACCAGTGAGCGCGGCGCTGCGCGCATTGGCGATGGCGATCTCACGCCCGATCGCCAGCGCGGTGAGTTTGTGGTCACCGGTGATCATCTTCACGTTGATGCCGGCGAGATGGCAAAGGCGGATGGCCTCGATCGCCTCCGAGCGCGGCGGATCGATCATGGCCTGCAGGCCGAGGAAGGTGAAATCCGCAGCGACGTCGTCGTGATCGAGCGTGACGCTGCCGGGCACCTCGCGTGCCGCGAAACCGAGCACGCGCATGCCCTGGGCCGCCATTCGCTCGACTTCGGCCAGGACGATGTGGACGTCGATGCCGGCGCAGCGCCTGGCCACCACCTCCGGCGCGCCCTTCATGTAGATCGCGGGCGCCCGATCGGTCGCGTTGAGCGTCGCCATGTACTGGTGCTCCGACTCGAACGGAATGGCGTCCAGGCGCTGATGGTGGCGGCGCTCGCCTTCCACGTCGAGCCCCAGCTTCCCGCCCACGACCACCAGCGCGGCCTCGGTGGGATCGCCGGTGATCGACCAGCGCCCGTCGTGCTGGTGGACGGTGGCGTCGCTACAGAGCGCGCCCGCGCGCAGGAGCTCGAGCAGGTCGTCGGGTGCCCGCGCGAGAGGCACGTCGTCCTTGAGGAGCTGGCCTTTCGGCTCGTAACCGACACCGGTCACGCCGTAGCGCCCGGAGGTTGGCGTCCACAGCGCCTTCACCGTCATCTCGTTGCGCGTGAGCGTGCCGGTCTTGTCCGAGCAGATGACCGTGGTGGAGCCCAGCGTCTCGACTGCCGGCAGTTTGCGGATCACGGCGCGTCGGCGAACCATGCGCTGCACGCCGATCGCCAGCGCAATGGTGACGATCGCCGGCAGGCCTTCCGGGATGGCGCCGACGGCGAGCGCGATGGCAAAGATGAGCGTCTCGCGCAAACTCGCCCAGAGTCCCATGCCGGTGGCCCACTCGGTGCGCAGCGTGCCGATCGCGAGCACGACGAGGCTCACGAGAACGATCGCGATGGTGAGGTAGCGGCCGATCTTCGCGAGCGCGGCGGTGAGTGGCGTCTGGAGATCGGTGGTCTCCTTCAGCATGGCGGAGATCTTGCCGAGCTCGGTGGCGGCGCCGGTGCGCACCACCACCGCGGTGCCGGTGCCGTAGGTGACGAGCGTCCCGGCGAAGGCCATGTTGCTGCGATCGCCGACCAGCGCTGCCGCGTCGAGCGCATCGGTCTGCTTGGGCACCGATTCGCCGGTGAGCGCCGCCTCCTCGATCCGCAGTGAGCGCACGTTGAGCAGGCGCATGTCCGCCGGGACTTTGTCTCCCGAGGCAAGCGTGACCACGTCGCCGGGCACGAGCTGCGCGGCCGGCAACGTCGTCCGGCGGCCGTCGCGCAGCAGACCGACCTGCTCGGGTACCATCTTCGAGAGCGCTTCGATCGCCTTGCTCGCCTTGAACTCCTGCACGAAGCCGATCACGGTGTTGATCACGACGGTCGCGAGGATCACGAGGCCGTTTTTCAGCCCTTCGCCGTGCCAGTCCGCGAGGATGGCGACCCCGCCGGCCCCGATCAGCACCCAGATCAGCGGGTTGTGGATCTGCCGCCACAGGAGCTCGAGCGGCGTGTCGCGCTTGGCGCGCGGCAACACGTTCGCGCCGTACCGCGCGAGGCGCGAGGCGGCCTCGGCGCTGCTCAGGCCCTCATGCTTCGTGTCGAGCGCGTCCAGCACATGGTCGATGGAGCGCGCATGGAAAGCCTCCGCGAGTTCGGACGGCGTCGTCGTCGTTCGGACGCCAGCGCTTCGCTCGATCATCGCTCCTCCGCGGATGCCTGCTTGACGATGGTGACGGGCACCGCGGCTCGCTGTATCACCCCTTGTGACACCGACCCCAACAGCACCCCGCGCAGGGCACTCATCCCGCGGGCTCCCATGAGGATGGCGGTGCACCCGTAGCGCTGCGCGATCTCGACCAGCGTCGTGGCCGGGTCCCCGACACCGATCTCGCGCTCGTAGGCCATGCTCGCCTCCTTGAACAGCGCCTCCGCGGGCGCGAGAGCGCGCGAGCCGACGGCGCCGCTGACGCGTTCCAGCACATCGGCGCCCGGAGCAAGCATCATCTCGTAGAGGTATGTCGGCTCCTGCACTGTCGCCAGCACGAAGCCGGCGCGCAACCCGTCCCGAGCCAGCTGTAATCCATGCCGTGCGGCCTCGAGTGCGGCCGAAGAACCGTCGATGGCGATCAGGACCTTCATCTTCGATGAGAACAGTACGGGGGCCGGCGTCACGGCGTGATGGCGACCTTGAGCACGCCGTCGCGCTGGTGTGCGAATAGGTCGTAGGCCTTCTCGATGTCGTCGAGCGTGAAGCGTTGCGTCACCATGGCCCCCAAGTCCAGGCGCCCGGCCTCGATGACCGCCATCAGCCGGCGCATGCGCTCCTTGCCGCCCGGGCACAGCGTGGTGACGATCTTGTGGTCGCCCAGCCCGGCGGCGAAGGCGGCGAGCGGGATCTTCAGGTCGCTCGAATACACACCCAGGCTGGACAGCGCGCCACCCGGACGCAGCACCCGCAGGCAGGCCTCGAAGGTGTCCTGGATGCCCAGCGCCTCGATCGCGACATCGACGCCGCGTCCTCCGGTCAGACGCAGGATCTCCTGCACCGGGTCCTCGCGGCTCGAGTCGATGACGATGTCGGCGCCCATGCGGCGCGCGATCTCCGGGCCGCCGGCAATGCGGTCGACGCCGATCACCGTGGTAGCACCGCTGAGCTCGGCGCCGGCCGTCGCGCACAGTCCGATCGGCCCTGCGCGAACACGGCCACCGCGTCGCCGATGCGGGTGCCGCCGCTCTCGGCGCCGCCGAAGCCCGTGGACATGATGTCGGGGCACATCAGCACCTGTTCGTTGCTTTCGTCGGGTACCACGGCCAGATTGGCCATCGCGTCGGGCACCAGGACGTACTCCGCCTGGCAGCCGTCGATGGTGTTGCCGAAGCGCCAACCGCCCAGCTCCTTCCAGCCGTGCGCGGTGCCGGCGCCGTCGTGCGCCGCAGCCGCAAAAGGCACGCGTTGCTGCAGCCGCTGGGCGTGATTGCGACCGCGATCACGCGCTGGCCTTCGTGGCAGCCGCGCACCGCCGAGGCGAATTTCTCGATCACGCCAAACGGTTCGTGCCCGACCGTCAAACCCTTGGCCACCAGGTACTCCCCCTTGAGGATGTGCACGTCGGCTCCACAGATCGTCGTCGTTGTCGCGCGCACAAGTGCGTCCAGCGGGCCCACGTCGGGGATCGGCTTTTCGTCGAAAACAATGCGACCGGGGTCGACGAACACGGCTGCTTTCATCCTGGCCAATGACAATATCCTATCGTTGCCACGAAGAGTCCTCCTTCGACGACGGTTCCAGAACGTCGGTAAGACGTGTGATCGGTGTGCGACGGCGATCAAACGCGGTTGGCGGTGCCCGTCGGCACTACTTCTCCCGCACCAGCAGCAGCGCGGTCCGGCACTGCGCCGCCACCCGCGTTGCGACCGAGCCCATCGGGCCCTGCCGCGACGCGCCGAATCCGAGCGACCCTAGCGCCAGCAGATCGAGCCTGCTCTTGGTGGCCTGGGCGGCGATCGCGTCGCCCGGCGCCTGTCCGACCAAACGCACCTCGGTGGCCGAGGTGCCGGCCGTGGCGAGCAGTTCATGAACAGGCCTGAACACGTTCTCGAACGCAGCCTTCTGCATGGCTTCGACCTGCTCCGGCTTGATGCCCGTCGGCACCTCGCGCTCGATCCAGCCCGGCACGGTGATCTTCGTCAGGTCGGGCACGACGTGGATCAGGCTCACCGAGGGCGACGCGCCGAACAGGTCGTGGTGCAGGGCAACGAACCGAGCGACGGCAAGGCCGTAGGGGCTGCCGTCCACCGCGATGCCGAGGCGCAACGAGTCGCGCTTGGGGACTGGGGCGCCGCGCACGACGAGCAGCGGCTTGGTGCAGGAGACGGCCACGGTACTGGCCACCGAGCCGAGAACCAGTTTCTTCAGTCCGGTATGGCCGTGCGAGCCCATCACGATCAGGTCGGCGCGGTCGTTGGCTACGATCGATGGCAGTTCGTGCGCCACAGTCCCGACGACATACCGCGCCGTGGTGTTGGCGCCGGCGCGCTCGAGCGCCTTCGCCGCCGACTTCAACGCCTTGGCTGCCTCGGCCTCGTGCCACGACTCCACGATCTCCTTGCCCAAGGCGCGCGCGGCGCGCGGCGGGACCGGGTACTGGACGTTAATCAACTCGATCTCGGTCGGTTTCTTCAGCAGCGTCTCACGCGACGCGATGAAGGCGACGGCGGCCTTGCTGTACTCGCTGCCATCAACGGGCATCAGGATGCGCATGGGGACTCCTCGGATAGTTTCGGCGTGATCCGATCGTTCAGGGGGTGTGATGGATGGCCTCGACGAGGTCGCGGCATCGCGACCAGGAAGACGACGACACCGGCGCCCATCGGCGGGTGGTGAACGAGTCGAAGGTCATGAGTGTTCTTTGTTGTTCAGAGAAGGCGCAGCTTGCGGGCGGTGCCTGCGGCGGCCCCGCGCGGCCGCACCTGGAAGTCCGTGCCGTACAGCGTGGGCTCCAGCAGCGCCTGATCGTCCGGATGCAGCCCCCAGCGCTCGATCGCGGCCAGCAGCACGAACGACTCGCCATCGTCGATCTGGGAGTCGGCCTGCACCACCGCCGAGCACAGGCGCAGCACGAGACGCCGCGAGTCCTCATCGTCGAGTTGGTCCAGCATGCTGCCAAGCGCTTCGCTCGGGATACAGATTTCGTTGCCGCAGCGCGCAGTACGCAGCAGATCGGCGCACAGGTCGTCGATCACGCCATGCCACTGCGAGCGGGTCAGGCCGAGCCGTTCGGGGGCCTCGAGGGCATCCAGTACCGCAGTTTCGACGGCCTCCATGCGACCGTTGGCGATCAGCGCGAGTGCGACGATTCGTGCCGCGGCCTCGCCACTGTTGCGAGGGTAGGGGCGCAGTTGCAGGGTGGGCGTCGTCGGACGGGCGCTGCGTTCATCGAAGCCAGAGTGAGCGATGGTCATGCTAATGCCTCCGGGTCAGGTGGATATGGCCATCAGTCGCTGCTGCTGCCGAATCCGAACAAGCTCAGCAGGCTGGTGAACAAGTTGAAGATCGAGACGTACAGCCCCACGGTGGCCAGCACGTAGTTGGTTTCACCGCCGTTTACGATGCGGCTGGTCTCGAACAGGATCAGCCCCGCGGACAGCAGCGCCACCATCGCGGCCACGGCTAACCCTAGAGCCGGCATTTGCAGGAACACCGCGCCCAGGCCCGCGATCAGCGCAGTGACCATGCCGGCGAACAGAAAGCCGCCCATGAAACCGAAGTCGCGCCGGGACGTCAGCACCCATGCCGACAGGGCCAGGAAAGTGGCACCGGTTGCCGCAAGGGCCAAGGTCACGACCTGCGCACCACCGGGCAAGGCCAGCGACTGGGCCAGCACCGGGCCCAGCGAGTAGCCCATGAAGCCCGTCAGCGCGAACACGGCCGGCAGCGCCAAGCCACTGTTCTTGAACTTGTAGACGGCGAAGAGTAGGCCGAAGTAGCCACCCAGCGTCAGCAGCAGACTCGGAGCCGGCAACTGAAGGGTCGCGCTAGCGGCGGCGATGGAAGCGCTGAACAGCAGCGTCATCGACAGCAGTGCATACGTGTTGCGCAGAACGCGCCTCGTGTCGACGTCGCGCGGCAGGCTCGCAGGAGCGGTGAGGACTTGGGGCCGGCCAGCGGAGTCCGGGCGCGCGGTAGACGGAACGGACGACATTGGGTTCATGATGCGGAGTCCCTTCCTTGTGTTCGGTTTCAGCGTTCGCTACTGATGAAGCGCTGGCGCAGGCGCCGCCAGTCACTGCCACGGCGCAACTGACGCATCAGGAAACGCGCGGCACGCGTCAACGCGTTGTCCAGCGCCGTGCGCCAGTTGTTTGCCACCGATGCGACGACCACCGACCCTGTGCCATCGGTCCGCAGCTCCACCTGGCAGCGCTTGTCGACGCCGCCGCGCGGGCCGTTCACATCCGACATCCGCACCTCGGCGCGGGACACCATCCAGCCCAGGCGCCGCAGGACAAAGCGCACACGTCGCTCGGTCAAGGCGCGCAGGTCTATGGCTTGCGGGTGGCGGGATTTGAAGAGCACTTGCATCACGCATCTCCATCGGTTGATGACAAGCGCAATATCGGCCTTTGACCCGCGTTGAAAAAGCATGTTTTAGAGAACGCCAACATCGGAAAAACCTGAACACGCGATACCGCTTCGATCCCCAACTCCGGCGTTTCGCGGCTGCGGCTCGCAGCGTCCAGTAAACGCGATTGGCACAACGGCCTCACGTCATTGGGAGCGACGGGTGTTCGACCTAGGTGTGCCTGCTCTTCGGAAAAGCCGAAGTGGTCATCAACTGCAACTCCCTTGAAGCGAAGCCGCGGCGGTCTGACACTCCGCCCATCGCATCCTTTTTGGGAACCGCCATGCCGAGCACCCTGCTTAGCCACTTCGCGTCGCTGTTGCGTCGTTGGATTGCCGACCTCGCCACACTCGTCACCAACCCGCATCGACTCCACGCGCGGGATCAGTCCTTGGCCTTCCGGGGTCGTGATGCGGCTGCAACCTACCTACGTGCGCGTTCGTCGCGAGCGCGATCGCAGGTGAACTCATCGTTTCTGTAATCGGGAGTCGTCTCATGAAGATCGCCATTTGGGGTGTGTTCGTCTTTGTCGCGCTGTTGTGGACCGGCGGCGCGGCGCTACTCGCCCAACTCGTTGAGTGGTCCGCGGGAGGTCTCACAGCCGGTGGTGCGACCGCGATTGGCTCCGTTGTGGCGACGGCGCCCCCGCCGGCCTGGCTGAGTTCCTGGATCGACGCCACCAGCTGGGCCGCTGCACAGGAAGCCGTCGGCAGCGCGCTGACCAGTCTCTCCGCTGTCCTGCCGGCCATCAGCGACGCGGTCGCGTGGCTGGTGCCGGCCGTCTGGGTGATCTGGGGCTTGGGGCTGCTGGCTCTGGTCGCGCTCGCCCTGGTGGCCACGGCGTTGCTGGGCCGCTTCGGTCGTGGTTTCGGATCCGGACAG
>CAZUBF010000056.1:0-2903 GCA_964618555.1 uncultured Azohydromonas sp. | reverse complement strand
CGCCATCTTTCCCAGGCTCGACGCAAGCATTGTGCGGCAGGTGCTGCTGGAGACCGAAGGCGACCTCGAAGGCTGACGGCTACCTTTGGAACCATGCCAACGACCTTTGCCGACATTGCGAAATCGGAATACGTCCTGCTGATGGCGTTCCTGGGCCGCTTCGGGCGTGGTTTCAGATCCGGACAGCAAGCGGCCTGACCTCATTCGACCCGACATACAAGGAGGAGCACCTCATGCGCAGCTATCCACACAACAGCCCGGAAGCCGCCGGCCGCGTGCTCACGCTTCTGCTCATCGCCGACGGCAACGTGTGCGCCTCGGAGATCGACGTGCTCAAGGGTCTCGGCGCGGAGCGCCACCTGGGCCTGCCAGACGGAGGGCTCGACGACGTGCTGCGCGACCTCTGCGAGGACCTCCTTATGGCCGGGCACCATTTCGGCTCGCTGCTCGACGGCCTGGACAGTACTGTGCTGCGCAGCCTGATGGGTGAGGTCTCCGACCCGCGCTTGCGCAGCGAGGTGCTGACGCTGGCACAAGCCGCCGCGCGCGCCGACGAGCACCTGGCCGACGGTGAGGCGCTTGTCCTCGATGCGGCCTGCAGGTACTGGTCGTTTGCCGCGGAGCACCTGGCAACGCCGACGATGTCGGCGTGAGGCGTCGGATTCAGCGCTGCTCGGCCTGAACCAAGATCCGCACCAGCGGGTGGTGCAGGCCGCGGCGCGACCGGATCGCGTGAATCTCCTCGCGCACGTCGTCGCAACGGCCCAGCAGTCGCAGGCCGCGCAGCATGACCAGGTCCTGGGCACCCAGTCGGCTCACGGGGAATACGCCCAGGCCTTGCGCGGCGAACACCACCATCAGGGCGCTGTCTTCGAACTCACCGACCACGCGCGGCCGCATACCGCGCTGGTCGAACCAGTGCTCCAGCGCCGTGCGCAGCACCGCGTGACGGGTCGGCAACAAGACGGGCAGGTCCGCGAGGCAGGCCGGGAACTCCTTGGCGCTGGCGCGACGCACGAGCGCGCTCGGGCCGTACCAGTCCACAGGTGATGAGGCCAGTCTCGCGCTGGTCAGACGCAGGTTCGGATTGGCCGACCCGGGCTGGCCGGCGAGTACCAGGTCCAGGTGGTGCAGGGCCAGCTCGGCCTGGAGCTGTTCGAACTCGCCCTCGTGACAGACCAGCCGCAGGTTCGGTGTGGCGAGCACCGCGCTGAGCAGCGCATGGGCCGCGAGTTTGGAGATGCCATCCGACAGCCCGACCGCGAGGCGGACGGACTTGTGGCTCGCGGCTTCGCGTACCTCGCCCGGCAGCGCCTCGCCGATACGGAAGATCTCCTCGGCCCGCGCGAACGCCGCTTCCCCGGCCTCCGTGAGGGCGACGCCGCGCCCCTGTGGCTTGAGCAACTGGTTGCCAAGCGACTTCTCGAGTTCCCTGACCTGCGCGCTGATCGTCTGCACCGCGATGTCCAGCCGGTCGGCGGCGCGGGCGAATCCGCCTTCCTTGGCAACGACCCAGAAGTAGTGCAGGTGGCGGTAGTTCAGCGTCGACATGCGAGAGCCCTCCACCGCTCTGATTCGAGAAAACCGAAGTTGATGTCACTTTAACATCGCTTGAACCGGTGTGAACACGCACCGATCATTCGCCGGCCCCCATTCAACCTGCGAAATCGATGGACACCTCTTTGTGGGCGCTGCTCGCGCTGGCCTTGACGATGCTAGGCGTGACCTTGCACGCCTCCTGCCTCGGCAGCTGACGACGCGGCGTGGGGCTGCTCGGCGCGATCACAGGCCTGCTCGGCGTGGGATCCGGCCTTGGGTCATGTTCTGAACCGGGCGGCTGACTCCGAACGTTCCAACACCACCAGACCGAAAACCCGCTCATGGAACTCATTACCACCCTCTGGCTCGGCATGCCGGTGTAGATCCGGTTTGCGTTCATCGCCGTGGTGCTGGCCGTGCTCGCCTTCGACCTCGGAGTGATGCACCGGGACGCGCACGAGATCGGCGTGCGCGAGATCCTCAACATGTCGGCGCTGTATATCGGTCTCGGCCTTGCGTGGGCTGCGGTCGTGTACTGGATCTATTTCACCTACTCGGCTCCACCTCGATCGATCCGCAGATCGCCACAGCGACCTCGCCCGGCGAGCGTGCCGGGACGGCGGTGCAGCTGTACGTCACCGGCTACCTGATCGAGAAGACGTTGGCGCTCGACAACGGGTTCATCATCTCGATGGTCTTCACGTACTTTGCCGTGCCGTGCAAGTACCAGCACCGTGTGCTGATTTGGGGCATCCTGGGCGTGATCGTGCTACGCGCGATCATGATCGGCCTGGGGGCGGCGCTGGTGATGGAGTTCGCGTGGGTGATGTACATCTTTGCGGTGATCCTGGTTGCCACCGGCATCAAAGTGGTCGTGATGATGGACAGCAAGCCCGATATCTCGAACAACCCGGTCCTCAAATTCATGCGTAAGCACCTGCGTGTGACCGAGACCTTGCATTGCTAGACTTTCATCGTCCGTCAGCCCGACCCGAGGAGCGGCAAGCTGGTGCTTCGTACAGCGCTTCCCGGCTGACAGGTGTACCTCGGCGTCGCATAGCATGTCTCCCGGCTCGGGTCGCAGGCCGTCGACGGGGTCGACCTCCGACTGTTGGTTGATTTGCTGTTCAGCAAATATTGCCAATAGGCCGAACATTGAGCAGAGTGCCGATGCCTACTGCTCAGTGAATCTCGGCGGTGACCATGCTTCACGCGCAGGCGACGGAACGGGTGTCAGTCAATCAGTTCCTTGCGGCACTTGGGCCTTTGGTTCTACAACCTCACGAACGCGCCCAACGGCATGGCGGCCACGAACTACTACGACGACCTCTTCTCTCGCTTGATCGGCGACGGCGTCCCGCTGC
>CAZUBF010000055.1:0-19483 GCA_964618555.1 uncultured Azohydromonas sp. | reverse complement strand
TCGATCGTCGGCTACAGCGGCCAGCCAGTCGATCGGTATTTCAACGGCCTGCTAGAGCGATTGCAGGCTCTTCTCGGCGTTGGCGAAGGCCGGGTCGGCACGATCGGCGGCGGCAAGGTGAAGCCCATCGGCAAGATCGACGTTGCAGTGATGCAGTCGCTGTCCCGCCAAGGGGAGGTCAATGCCCTCGTCGAGAACTACGGCCATGTCATTGTGGACGAGTGCCATCACGTCGGTGCGGTGTCGTTCGACGCCATCCTGAAACGATGCAAAGCCAAGTACGTGCTTGGCCTGACCGCCACACCGATCCGCCGAGATGGGCAGCAGCCGATCATCTTCATGCAGTGCGGACCTATCCGGCACACGGCGGCGGGGCCTGTCGACGCTCCACATAACCTGGAGGTGCTGCCTCGATCATGCTTTGCTCGGATCGACCTGCCGCCGGAGTCGGGGATTCAGGAGGTGTTTCGGCGCCTCGCCAACGATCGATCGCGGACGGCAGCAATTGCTGCAGAAGTCAGGAAAGCGTTCGACCAGGGCCGCAAGGTGCTGGTCCTGACCGAGCGCACTGAGCACCTCGACGCCATCCAGGCGGTCCTCGGCGCCGAGAGCCCGCCACATTTCGTTCTTCACGGGCGGATGTCCAGGAAACAACGCGCCACGCTCATCGCAGAACTCGACGCGCTGCCACCCGATGCGCCGCGCATTCTGCTGGCCACCGGAAAGCTCGTCGGCGAAGGATTCGACCATCCGCCCCTCGATACCCTGGTCTTGGCGATGCCGGTCTCGTGGAAGGGAACGTTGCAGCAGTACGCTGGCCGACTGCATCGGAAGCACGCCAGCAAGGCCAGCGTGCGGATCATCGACTTCGTGGACACCGGGCACCCGGCCCTGCTTCGCATGTGGGACAAGCGCCAGCGTGGCTACCGAGCGATGGGCTACTCGATTCGCGCAGACGCGAGTGCTGATGGAGCCTTCGAGGCCGAGCTCCCGCTCGGTGGAGCACTTGCGACAAGGGTTCGACAGTGAAACGTCAGCCTGTTTCCGCGCGATCCGTCAAGGAGCCGAAGTTCTCGCGCACCCATCCGCCGGTCGGCCTCGCTCCCGCCGACTGGCAACGCGCGCTGCGCCAACAGTTCGGGCGCGACCAGTCGTTTGGGATGGAGAATCGGGGCGACCAACCGTTCTTTTCGGAGTTTCGTGTCAGCAACCCGCAGTCGAAGGCCAGCTATCGCGTGGCGATACGCGGGCTTGCTGCCGGCGACAACTACTGCTCCTGCCCGGACTACGCCACCAACGAGCTGGGCACCTGCAAGCACATCGAGTTCGTTCTTGCCCGGCTCGAGAAGAAGCGTGGGGCGAAGGCCGCTTTCACCCATGGGTGGCGTCCGGCGTTTTCGGAGATCTACCTGCGAAACGATGGGGTACGCGCCGTGTACTTCCGCGCCGGATCGGACTGTCCGCCTGCTGTGCTGAGAGCGGCTGCGAGGCTGTTCGATGCCTCGCGCGGCGGCGCGCTGCCGGAGGAGCGCTTCGGCGAGCTGGAGCGTTTCCTCGCGGCGGCGGCGAAAAGCGGTCACGAACTGCGTGCCTACGACGATGCGCTCGACTTCGTCGCCGGCCGGCGCGATGCGGCGCGGCGGGCGGAGGTCCTCGACAGCCTGTTCCCGCGCGGCGCAGCCGACAGGAGACTGGCGCGGCGGCTGAAGGCGCGGCTGTATCCATACCAGGCCGAGGGCGCGCTCTTCGCGGTGCGCGCCGGTCGCGCTTTGATCGGCGACGAGATGGGCTTGGGCAAGACCATCCAGGCGATCGCGGCGATGGAGATCCTGGCGCGCCACTTCGGCGTTTCGCGCGTGCTGGTGGTGTGCCCGACCTCGCTCAAGTACCAGTGGCAAAACGAAATCAGCCGATTTTCGGGGCGGGCGGCGCGAGTCATGGCCGGCGGCCGGGCGCAGCGGCAGCAGGACTTCAGCGCCGACGACTTCTGCAAGATCACCAATTACGAAAAGCTGAAACCCGATCTCGATTTGATCGCCGAGTGGGCGCCGGAACTGGTGATCGTCGACGAGGCGCAGCGCATCAAGAACTGGAACACGATCGCTGCACGGGCGCTCAAGCGTATCGACAGTCCATACGCCCTCGTGCTTACCGGCACGCCGCTCGAGAACAAGCTCGAGGAGCTGATCTCGATCGTGCAGTTCGTCGACCAGCACCGGCTAGGCCCCACCTGGAAGCTGCTGCACGAGCATCAGGTCAAGGACGAATTCGGCCGTGTCACCGGCTACACGGGGCTGGAGAAGATCGGCCAGACACTGGCGCCGATCCTGATCCGCCGACGCCGGTCCGAGGTCCTGAAGCAGCTGCCCAATCGCACGGACCAGAACTTGCTGGTGCCGATGACGGAGCTGCAGTTGGTGCATCACCAGGAGAATGCCGACATCGTGGCGCAGATCGTCAACCGATGGCGGCGGACGAAGTTTCTGTCGGACAAGGATCAGCGGCGGCTGACCTGCGCCCTGCAGAACATGCGCATGTCCTGCAACAGCACCTACCTGCTGGACCAGGAAACCGACCACGGCGTCAAGGCCGACGAACTGGCGGCGCTGCTCGACGGCATCTTCGTCCAGCCAGACGCGAAGGCGGTGGTGTTCAGCCAGTGGACGCGCACCCACGACATCGTCATCCGCAGGCTGGAAGATCGCGGCATCGGCTACGTCAGCTTTCATGGCGGCGTGCCTTCGGACAAGCGCCCGGCGCTGGTTGAACGCTTTCGCAACGATCCGCAATGCCGCGTCTTTCTGTCGACCGACGCGGGCGCGGCAGGACTGAACCTTCAGCACGCCTCGACGCTGGTGAACATGGATCTGCCGTGGAACCCGGCGCTCCTGGAGCAGCGCATCGGACGTATTCATCGCATGGGTCAGACACGGCCGGTGCAGATCGTCAATTTCGTTGCCAAGGGCACCATCGAGGAGGGAATGCTCTCGGTGCTTGCCTTCAAGCGTTCGCTTTCGGCAGGAATCCTGGATGGCGGCCAAAGCGAGATCTCGCTCGGCGGTTCGCGCCTGAGTCGCTTCATGAAGGATGTCGAGAGCGTCACCGGCCGTATGGGCGAGGGCGAAGCTGTGGCGCCGGCGGAAGAGGCGGCAAGTGTCGGCAGCGCGCCGGTGGAACTGCCGGTGGAAGCGGCCACCGTCGACGAACCTGCCATCGCTCTGGAGATGGCATCGGCAGCGGACGCCTCCGTACTGGAAGGTGCCGCGCCGGCGCTGCAGGACGCGTCCGTCGATCCCTGGGCCGTGCTGCTGCAGGCCGGCGCGCAGTTGGCATCGGCGCTGAGCGGGGCCGGCACTCCCGAGGCGCCGTTGCATCCCTGGCTCGAGCACGACCCGGCGACCGGCGCGCGTAGCCTCCGGCTGCCACTGCCGCCGCCGGAGACGGCGCGACGGCTTGCCGCGAGGCCCTCTCGGTGATTGCGGACTCGCTTCGTGGAACGAGGGCGGGCCAGTGACTGTTCGTCATTGCGCCGGTAGCACTTGTGCGCAGCAGGTTTCGCTATCGACAATCACGCTTGTCGTTAATCACGCGAAGCGTTATTATTTTGCCGGTGGTGATCCGGACGTTCAAGTGCGCCGACACCGAAGCGCTGTTCCGGCTGCGGCGGGTGGCGGGCTTCGCCAACATCGAGCGCCCGACGCTGCGCAAGCTGAAGCAGCTCGACCTCGCGCGACGCATCGAGGACCTGCGTGCGCCGCCGGCGAACCGTCTCGAGCAGCTGAAGGGCGATCGTGCAGGCCAGTGGAGCTTGCGGGTGAACGATCAGTTCCGCATCTGCTTTCTCTGGACGGGAAGCGATGCCGAAGACGTCGAGATCGTGGACTATCACTGAGCCAGGACGAGATGAGCAGGAAACTCAAGCCGGTTTCGCCCGGCGAGATGCTCGCCGAGGAGTTCCTCAAGCCCTTGCGCATGAGCAATTACCGGCTGGCGAAGGAGATCGGCGTGCCCGCCCAGCGCATCGGCGAGATCCTTGCCGGCAGGCGCGCCATCACCGCGGACACCGATCTGCGGCTGTGCCGGTTCTTCGGACTCTCGGACGGGTGGTGGCTGCGACTGCAGGCGGACTATGACACCGAGGTCGCGAAGGCGAGCCTCGCGAAGACACTCGCGAAGATCAGACCGTGGAAGGAAGCAGCGGAGCAGACGGCGGACGCCCACTGATGCGCTGCGCCTGTACGGCTGGACTGTGACGGTAAAAAAATTGGCAAGAAGACTTGATGCGACAACAGGTTAGGGCATTTGATGCTGGCGTCCTCATGACTCGATCGCCAGGAACAGATCGTCCCCTCGCGCCCGAGAAATCGCATGCAAAGAAGCGATAGACCTCGATAGATCTCGAAAGCTGGCCATCGTGGAAGTGCCGACTGTCCTCGATAGATGTCGATTGATGGTGAATGCTGCGCTTGGGGATCCCAGTCAAAATGACGGTAAGGATGACGGTAAAACTCGGGCGTTACGAGCCGAGCATCAAGCCGGACAACGACTTACCGAAGCTGTTGATGATTGAGTGGGAGTAGCGGGTCTTTCGCGGACGATCGGGGTCTATCGCGGGTCGTGTCCCAGCGCATGGTGTAAGTCCACAGCCCGGACCGGGCGTGCTGGCCCGGACCGGTGAGACAGGGCCGCAGCAACAGCAAGACAGGCGACGGTCAGCATCTCGGTATCGCGCTCTCATCGAGGTCCCGAAACGACCAATCTACCTATGAGTGGCGCCCCGCTGTTGGCGGAGTGGGCGTAGGCGCCGGGGTGCTTCTCCGCATCTCCGCATCTCCGCATCGCCGTCTGAGACGTCGGTTCACGCACGCCCTGGGTTGCCGCGTGGATGCTGCGGGACTCCGGTCCCGACCGCTCGTGACGTGCGCCGCCGCCCGGGCCGCCGGTGCCCCGTAGGCGCGGTCCTACACGCCGACGCGGCGGCGGACGATGGGCGGCGGGGGTTGCGGCGCCGAAGATTGGGGCATCGCGACCCCAGGAGACCCGAAATGACGACCTCCCGCATCCGCTCGCTCACGATCGTCGCCGCGGCGGCGTCGGCCTTGACGCTGTCGGCCTGCGCCGGCATGTCGCGCGAGACGCGCCATACCGCCACCGGTGCCGCCGTCGGTGCGGTCGCCGGGTCGGTGCTGACCAACGGCAGCACCGTGGGCACGCTCGGCGGTGCCGCGATCGGCGGCATCATCGGCAACGAGTCCGGCAAGAAGGGCAAGTGACGCGCGCAGGCCTGCGGGCCTGCGCAGGTCCACAGGGGCTTGCTGCCGCGGCGGCGCCGCCGTCGCCGACCACCCCCGACGGTCCGGAGTCAGGCACGCAACCGGCGCCGCCCGGTGCCCGACGCGGACCGCCACGAGTCGGCGCGGGCATGCTCGATCGGCCGTGCGGCACGAAGCCAGTGCGGTCGATCGGTGGCGGCGTCGACGACGACGCATCCCCGGCGACGCGACGCCGTTCTCGATGCGCCCACCGGTCGACCTGCGGATCGACCTGCGGGTCGACGCGTCGCGCACCGTCGGGGTCACTGTCGGTGCGCGCGGTCGCCTCGGTCGGCTCCGGTCAAGACCGGTCCTGCGCGGGCGCACGGCCCGGCTCGTTCACCGCCTCGCGACCGACCCCGCGGTGCGCGGACGTGCTTCGCAGGGCGGTCGCCGACCCGGGCGTCGACCGCGATCCGGCCCGCTCGGCGACGAACCGTGCGACGATCTCACGGTACCTGCCACGCGTGCGTCACGGCGGAGGTTGCGCAAGGGAGATGCCATGCTGATCCAACCCTACCTGTTCTTCAAAGGCACCTGTGAAGAAGCCATCGGCCTGTACCGCCAGGCGCTCGGGGCGCAGGTCGAGATGCTGATGCGTTACCGCGACAGCCCCGAGGCGCCGCCGCCGGGCACGGTGCCACCCGGCTGCGAAGACAAGGTGATGCACGCGAGCCTGCGCATCGGCGACTCGGTGCTGATGGCCTCGGACGACTGCAGCGCGCAGGCACAACCGCCTGCAGGTTTCTCGCTGTCGATCGCGGTGGCGGACGCCGCCGAGGCGAAGCGCGTGTTCGACGCACTGGCCGACGGCGGCACGGTGGTGATGCCGCTCGGCAAGACCTTTTGGTCCCCGTGCTTCGGCATGCTCACCGACCGCTTCGGCATCGGCTGGATGGTCAGCGCGCTCGCCTGACCCGCCCGCCGGGTTCGCGCCGGTCGACGACGGGGCACGCCCCGCGCTCTGCCAGAATGCGTCCCACCGATCCCGGCTCGACGCCACCGTCCGCCGAGGGTCCTGGGTGGGGGGACAGCCGATGATGCCGACGCAGACGACAGAGGGCAGCGCCGGGGCGCACCCGGTGGGCGCTGCCACGCGGGTGAGCGCGCCGTGCGACTGATCGTCGGCGTCCTCAGCCTGCTCGTGGTCGCCGCCGTGGTGATGCTGCTGGCCAAGCAGCAGTTGCAGGCCGTCGGCCAGATGGGCACGTCCGCACCCGCCGCGGTGCCCGGTGCGACAGCGCCCGCAGCGCCGCCGCCAACGGTCGCCGAAGGCGCCAAGCAGCTGCAGCAACGCGTCGCCGACGACGTGTCGCGCGCGTTGCAGCAGGGCGCGAGCCGCGCGTCCGACGCCGAGTGAGCCGATGAGCGACACCCAGGCATCGCTGCAGCCGCTGGCGCGTTTGGTCGTCAGATCCGGCGTCGGGATCGGCGGTCTGTCGTCGGCCGACCGCGACGCCGCATTCGCGCTGTGCGCCGCCGCGCTGGGCGACGGCATGCACACCGAGGCGCAGGCCAACGACGCGCTGCGCCGCTGGCTGGACGGGCCGGCGCGCTGGCTCGACGTCGACCACGTCGAACTGCGGCGCTGGCTGGTCGACCGCGGGCTGTGGCAGCGCGACGGGTACGGACGCGCCTACGCACGCACGCCGGCGTCGATGCTCGACGCGGCGCTGCGCCGCTGGGTCGACGCGCTGGCGGCGCTCGACGTTGCCGCCTGGGTCGACGCGCAACGCGCCGTCGAGCGCCAGCGGCGAGAGCGGCACCGCGCCGCGTGGCAGGCGCGTGTCGCCGTCGGGCCGCGCTAGGCGATGGCGGTACCCGCGCAGATCGAGGCCGACGAGATCGGCATGCGCCTGGCGATCGACCAGGCGCACAACGCGCTGCTGGCCGGCGAGGTGCCCGTCGGCGCGGTGATCGTGCGCACGACCGACGCCGGGATGCAGGTGGTCGCCACCGGCTACAACCGCCCGGTCACCACGCACGACCCGACCGCACACGCCGAGATCGTCGCGCTGCGCCATGCGGCGACGCTGCTCGAGAACTACCGCCTGCCGGGCTGCACGATGTACGTCACGCTGGAGCCCTGCGCGATGTGCGCGATGGCGCTGATGCACGCGCGTTTCGGGCGCGTCGTGTTCGGTGCCTGGGACCCGAAGACCGGCGCCGCCGGTTCGGTGGTCGACCTGTTCGCCGAGGACAGGCTGAACCACCACACCGCGGTGCGCGGTGGCGTGCTGGCGGGCGATTGCGGCCAGCTGCTGCGCGACTTCTTCGCCGAACGGCGCGCGCGCCAGCGCGCGCTGCGTCCCGCGGCCGACACCGTGCACGCGGCGCGCGACGGCGCCGACGACGACGACGATGCGCCGATCCCCACCGGTGAGGTCATCGAGGGCGACTTGTTTCCGCCCGACGCCGACGTGCAAGCGTGAGCCGCCTGACCCTGTTCTCGCCGTCGGGCGTGGTCGCGAACGCGCCCGCGCTGCGCCGCGCCGCGCGCCGGCTGATGGCGATGGGCTTCGAGGTGCGCGTCGACGACGCCGCGCTGGCGCGCCATACGCGCTTCGCCGGAGACGACGCGACCCGACTCGCCGCACTGCACCGCGTCGCCGACGATGCGCCGCGTGTCGCGCTGGCCACGCGCGGAGGCTACGGGATGACGCGACTGCTCGACGCGGTCGACTGGCCGCGGGTGGCGGCCAGCGTCGAGCGCGGCACGCGCTGGGTCGGCTACAGCGACCTCACGGCGCTGCACCTGGCGCTGTGGGCGCACGCCGGCGTGTCGGGTTGGAGCGGGCCGCTGGCGCTCGACGACTTCGGCCGCAGCGACGCCGAAGGCGGCACCGACGAGGTCACGGTGGGCTGCTTCGCCGAGGCGATGGCCGGCGAGCTCGAGGCCATCGGCTTTCGCACCGAGGCCGGCTTCGACGGGCTCGACGTGAGCGGGCCGCTGTGGGGCGGCAACCTGACGGTGCTGATGTCGCTGCTGGGCACGCGCCACTGGCCGGGGCGGCGCGTGCGCGGCGGGCTGCTGTTCGTCGAGGACGTCGCCGAGCACCCGTACCGCGTCGAGCGCATGCTGCTGCAACTGCACCAGGCCGGCGTGCTCGACGCGCAGCGCGCGTTGCTGGTCGGCGACCTCGGCGGCTGGAAGGCCTCCCCGCTGGACCGCGGCTACGGGCTGCGCCCGATGCTGGCGCACCTGCGTTCGGTCACGCGCACGCCGATCGTCACCGGGCTGCCGGTCGGCCACGTGCCGCGCACCAAGGTCTGCCTGCCGGTGGGCCGGCGCGCGCAGCTGGTGGTCGAGCGGCGCCAGGCCTGGCTGGCCTGGGGGCACGCGTGAGGCGCTGGCTCGTCGCGCTGGCCGCCTGCGCCGGTCTGCTCGCCGGCTGCGATAACAGCCCGCACCCGCGCGGCGCCGCGGCGTCGAACACGCTGCTCAATGCGTTCCAGGAACGCAGCCCGCGCACGCTCGACCCCACCACCTCGTACAGCAACAACGAGACGCCGTACACCTACCAGATCTACGAGCCGCTGTACGGCTACCACTACCTGAAGCGACCGTACACGCTGGTGCCCAAGACCGCCGAAGCCGTGGCCGAGCCGCAGTACCTCGACGCCGAGGGCCGCGCGCTGCCGCACGACGCCGACCCCGAGCGCATCGCGTTCAGCGTCTACGACATCCGCATCAGGCGCGGCATCCTCTACGCGCCGCACCCGGCGTTCGCCAGGGACGAGGCCGGCCGCCACCGCTACCACGCGCTGGAGCCGGGCGACGTCGGCGCGCGGCGCTCGCCGCTCGAGTTCGAGCACCAGGGCACGCGCGAGCTGGTGGCCGACGACTACGTCTACGCGTTCAAGCGCCACGCGACGACGCGGGTCGAGGCGCCGATCTTCGGCATCTTCGCCGAGTACGTCGTCGGGCTGAAGGGCTACGCGGCGCTCGTCAAGGCCGAAGACGCCAAGCTGCGCGCCGGGCTCGACCCGGCCGCGCTCGACAAGCCGTTCCTCGACTTCCGCCGCTGGCCGCTCGAGGGCGTCACGGCGCCCGAGCCGCACCTGCTGCGCATCAAGATCCGCGGCAAGTACCCGCAGTGGAAATACTGGCTGGCGATGACCTTCACCGCGCCGGTGCCGTGGGAGGCCGACGCCTTCTACAGCCAGCCGGGCATGGCCGCCCGCGGGCTGAGCCTGGCGACCTGGCCGGTGGGCACCGGGCCGTTCATGATGACCGAGGTGGTCACCGACCGCCGCCACGTGATGCGCCGCAACCCGCACTACCGCGGCACGCCTTACCCCTGCGAGGGCGAGGCCGCCGACCGCGACGCGGGGCTGCTCGCCGACTGCGGCCAGGCCATGCCCTTCGTCGACGCGATCGTCTCGACCAACGAGCGCGAGAAGGTGCCGCACAAGGCGAAGTTCGTGCAGGGTTACCTCGACGTGCCCGAGATCGAGCGGCCCGAGTGGGGCGTCGAGTTCATCAACGACATGCAGGACTCCGACGCCACCGCGCGGCTGTACGCCGAACGCGGCTTCCGCCTGCCGAAGACGGTCGACATCAGCAACTGGTACCTCGGCTTCAACTGGCTCGACCCGGTGGTCGGCCGCGGCGACACCCCCGAGCAGCAGCGGCGCAACCGCAAGCTGCGCCAGGCGATCTCGATCGCCATCGACTGGGAGGAGGGCTACGGGCGCATCTTCCTCACCAAGGGCGGCGAGGCCGCGCACGGGCCGCTGCCGGCGGGGCTGTTCGGCTCGCGCCACGGCACGCCCGAGGGCCACAACCCGGTCACGCACAAGGTCGAGGGAGGCAAGGTGGTGCGCCGCTCGCTCGACGAGGCGCGCGCGCTGCTCGCCGAAGCCGGCTACCCGAACGGCCGCGACGCGGTCACCGGCCGGCCGCTGGTGCTCAACTACGACTACCAGCGCACGCCCACGCCCGAGATCAAGGCCGAACTCGACTGGATGGTGCGCCAGTTCGCCAAGCTCGGCATCCAGCTCGAGATCCGCGCCACCGACTACAACCAGTTCCAGGAGAAGATGCTCGCCGGCAAGCAGCAGATCTTCTGGTGGGGCTGGCTCGCCGACTACCCCGACGCCGAGAACTTCCTGTTCCTGCTCTACGGGCCGAACGGCAAGGCCGAGCACGAGGGCGAGAACGCGGCGAACTACGCGAACCCCGAGTACGACCGGCTGTACAAGCGCATGCAGTCGCTCGACGACGGGCCCGAAAAGCAGGCCGTGGTCGACCGCATGGTCGACATCCTGCGCGAGGACGCGCCCTGGGCCTGGGGTTACTTTCCGTACGCCGCCAGCGCGTTCCAGCCCTGGGTGCACAACGGCAAGCCGAGCATCCTGATCCGCGACATGGCGATGTACTACCGCGTCGACCCCGAGCTGCGGGCGCGCAAGTGGGCCGAGTGGAACCGGCCCGTCTACTGGCCGCTGTCGCTGCTGCTGGTCGGCGCGATGTGGCTGGTGTGGCGGCTGCGTGCCAGCCACGCCGAGCGGGAGCGGGCGGTGGCGCGTCCGGCCGAGGCTGTCGGCAAGGGGGGCGCCTGAAGTGAACCTCCCCCGACGCGCTTCGCGCGCCCCCTCCCGGGGAGGGGGCACCGTCAGCGGACCGGCCAAGCCGGATCCGCGGCGATCGCTCGATGGCCTCGGGTTCTGCGTCGCGGGTCGCGCGAAGCGCGGTGGAGGCACTGAATTGAGACCGTCGCACGCGCCGCACGGTGCGCGGTCGCGGCCGGCGTGGGCTCTCTCCCAGGGCAAGCCGCGGCGGTGGGCCCCCGTGGAGTGCCCGCCATGCTGACCACCATCGTGCGCCGCGCGCTGTACGCGCTGCTCGTGCTCGCCGGGGTCAACCTGCTGACCTTCGTGCTGTTCTTCACCGTCAACACGCCCGACGACATGGCGCGGCTGAACATCGGCGGCAAGCGCGTGACGCAGGAGCAGATCGACAAGTGGAAGTCCGAGCGCGGTTACGACAAGCCGATGTACTGGAACGCGTCGGCCGAGGGCGGCGCCAGGTTCACCGAGACGATCTTCTGGGAGCGCTCGGCGACGCTGTTCAGGCTCGACTTCGGCCGCTCGGACGCGAAGCAGTCGAGCGACATCGGCCACGAGATCCGCACGCGCATGGTCGTCAGCCTGCAGCTGGCGGTGCCGATCTTCGTGCTGCAGCTGATCGCCTCGACCGCGTTCGCGCTGCTGCTGGTGTACTTCCGCCACTCGCGCATCGACTTCTGGGGCGTCGTGCTGTGCGTGGTGATGCTGTCGATCAGCAGCCTGTTCTACATCATCGTCGGGCAGTACTTCTTCTCGCGCGTGCTCATGCTGGTGCCGATCTCGGGCTACGCCGGCGGGCTCGACGCGGTGAAGTTCCTCGTGCTGCCGGTGCTGCTGAGCCTGCTGTCGCGGCTGGGCACCGAGGCGCGGCTGTACCGCGCGATGTTCCTCGAGGAGATCGGCCGCGACTACGTGCGCACCGCGCGCGCCAAGGGCCTGGCCGAGACGCTGGTGCTCGGCCGCCACGTGCTGCGCAACGCGCTGATCCCGATCATCACCAGCGCCGGCTCGTACCTGCCGTACGTGTTCCTCGGCAGCCTGGTGTTCGAGAGCTTCTTCGGCATCCCCGGGCTGGGCGCCTACGTGATCGACGCCATCGCCGGACAGGACTTCGCGATCGTGCGCAGCATGGTGTTCCTCGGCTCGGTGCTGTACGTGCTGTCGTACCTGCTGATCGACATCGCCTACACCTGGGTCGATCCGCGCGTGCGGCTGCAGTGAGGTGACGAAGATGCCTCAGTTCGTGCTGCTGTGGACCGACGCCGTGCTGTGGGCGCTGGTGGCGGTCACGGCGCTGTACTTCGGCCACGTCGCGCGCAGCGCCAACCTGCGCGCGACCTGGGGCAAGGTGCTGCGCGACGCGCCGGCGCTGGCGGCGCTGGTGGTGTTCGTGCTGTTCGCGCTCGTCGCGCTGGCCGACAGCGTGCACTTCCGGCGCGCGCTGCCGCCGGCGCCGGGGGCCGCGGCCGACGCGCCGGTGTTCCATTCGACGCGCACCGAGAGCCTGCTCGACCTGGTGCTCGCGCGGCCGATCGCCATGCGCGAGACCACCTACTCGCGCCCGCTGGCCACGCACGGCTTCACGAAGGAGACGGTCGAGATCGACGGCCGCACCGAACGTGCGCACCCGCGCCTGGTGCACGGCGGGCGCCACCTCGCCGACCCGGACGCGCAGTGGGCGGCCGACGTGTCGTGGCGCGCCGCCGCCGGCGCGCTGGGCGGGCTCGCGCTGGCCTTCGGCGTCGGCACGGCGGTGGCGGCGCTGCACGCGCGCCGGCGTGGCGTCGCGTGGGGCGCCGCGCTGCGCGACATCGCCGCCGGTCGCACCGAGGTGCCGTGGCGCGCCGCGCTGGCGACGCTGGCGGCGGTGTTCGCGCTCGGCGGCGCGGTGGCGGCGCTGGCGGTGCACTACCACCCGTTCGGCACCGACCGCACCGGCAACAGCGTGCTGGTCCAGGCGCTCAAGAGCGTGCGTACCGCGTTCGTCATCGGCACGCTGGCCACTGTCGCGACGCTGCCGCTGGCGGTGGGCCTCGGCGTGGCCGCCGGCTACTTCCGCGGCTGGGTCGACGAGGCGATCCAGTACCTGTACACCGTGCTGTCGTCGATCCCGAACGTGCTGCTGATCGCCGCGTGCGTGCTGATGGTGCAGGTGTTCATCGACCAGCACCCCGAGCTGTTCGAAACCGGCGCCGAGCGCTCGGACCTGAAGCTGCTGCTGCTGTGCCTGATCCTGGGCCTGACGGGGTGGGCGACGCTGGCGCGGCTGGTGCGCGGCGAAACGATGAAGCTGCGCGAGCTCGAATACGTGCAGGCGGCGCAGGCCTTCGGCGTCGGTCACGCGCGCATCATGCGCCGGCACATCGTGCCCAACGTCGTGCACCTGGTGCTGATCACGACGGTGCTCGACTTCTCGGCGCTGGTGCTGTACGAGGCGGTGCTGAGCTACGTCGGCGTCGGCGTCGACCCGAGCATGGCCAGCTTCGGCGGCATGATCAACCTCGCGCGCAGCGAGATGAGCCGCGACCCGCTGGTGTGGTGGAGCTTCGCCGCCGCGTTCGCCTTCATGGTCACGCTGGTGCTGGCGGCGAACCTGCTCGCCGACGGCGTGCGCGACGCCTTCGACCCGCGCGCGCGCGCCTTCCGCCCGCGGCTGCTGGCGCGCAGGGCCTGAAGCATGCTGCACATCGACGACCTGCACGTCGCGCTCGACGCCGACGCCGGACTGGTCAAGGCGATTGACGGGCTGAGCCTGGCGATCGCGCGCGGCGAGACCTTCGCGCTGGTCGGCGAGTCGGGCTGCGGCAAGAGCATGACGGCGCTGGCGCTGCTGCGCCTGCTGCCCGACAACGGCCGCGTCACCGGCGGGCGCATCGGGCTCGACGGCGACGACACGCTGGCGCTGCCCGAGTCGGCGATGCGCCGCGTGCGCGGCGGGCGCATCGGCATGATCTTCCAGGAGCCCGCCACCAGCCTGAACCCGGTGATGAAGGTCGGCGACCAGGTCGTCGAGGCGATCGAAGCGCACACGCCGCTGCGCGGCGCGGCGGCGCGCGCGAAGGCCCTCGAGTGGCTCGAGCGCGTCGGCATCCCCGAGCCGGCGCGGCGCATCGACGACTACCCGTTTCGCATGAGCGGCGGGCAGAAGCAGCGCGTGATGATCGCGATGACGCTGGCCGCCGAGCCGCGATTCCTCGTCGCCGACGAGCCGACCACCGCACTCGACGTGACGATCCAGGCGCAGATCCTCGACCTGCTGCGCGACCTGCAGCGCGAGCGCGGCCTGGGGCTGCTGCTGATCACGCACGACCTCGCGGTGGTCGCCGGCATGGCGCAGCGCGTGGCGCTGATGTACGCCGGGCAGATCGTCGAGGTGGCCGAGGCGGGCGAGTTCTTCGCGCGCCCGCTGCACCCCTACGCGCAGGCGCTGCTGCGCGCGCTGCCCGACGCGCGGCAGCGCGGCCGCCCGCTCGCGGCGATCGCCGGCACCGTGCCGCCGCTGACGCAGGCCTTCGGCGGCTGCCGCTTCGCGCCGCGCTGCGCGATGGCGCTGCCGGCATGCGCGACCACGACGCCCGCGCTGCGCTTGGTCGAGCGCGATCGCGACGTGCGCTGCCTGCGCTACGAGCCGGGGTGGCCGCGACCGGTGGAGAGCGCTGCCGCGGCGACGGCCGCCGCGTTGCCCGAGGCGACAGCCGTTGCGCCTGCGCCGCTGCTGCAAGTGCACGACCTGCGCGTGCGCTTCCCGATCCGCCGCGGGCTGCTGCAGCGCGTGCAAGGGCACTTCGAGGCAGTGCGCGGCGTCAGCTTCGACGTGCCGGCGGCGCGCACGCTGGCGCTGGTCGGCGAGTCGGGCTGCGGCAAGACGACCACCGGCAAGGCACTGGTGCAGCTGCTGCGTCGGCAGGCGCATGTCGACGGGCGCGCGCTGTTCGACGGCCGCGACCTGTTCGCGCTCGACGGCGAGTCGCTGCGCACCGTTCGCGGCGAGATCCAGATCATCTTCCAGGATCCGTTCGCGTCGCTGAACCCGCGCCTGCGGGTGCGCGAGATCCTCGACGAGGGGCTGCTCGCGCTGCGCCCCGGCATGGACACCGCGGCGCGACGCGAGCGGGTCGAGGGGCTGTGCGATCGCGTGGGCCTGCGACGCGACGCGCTCGAGCGCTGGCCACACGAGTTCAGCGGCGGGCAGCGCCAGCGCATCGCGATCGCGCGTGCGCTGGCGGTGCAGCCCCGGCTGATCGTCTGCGACGAGCCCACGTCCGCGCTCGACGTCAGCGTGCAGGCGCAGATCCTGAACCTGCTGCGCGAGCTGCAGCGAGAGATGGGGCTCGCCTACCTGTTCATCACGCACAACATCGGCGTCGTCGAGTACATCGCCGACGCGGTGGCGGTGATGCGCGCCGGCGAGATCGTCGAGCAGGGCGACTGCGCCGCGGTGCTGCAGCACCCGGCGCACGCGTACACACGCACGCTGCTGGCGGCGGTGCCGAGGCTCGATGCGCCAGTGGGGGCGCTGCGGGACTGAGCGGACGAGGGTCGGCAGGCCCGCCGGCGCGGCGCCGGGTGTTGCGATCAACCAACGCTGCCGACGGATCGCGGCACGAGTCCCCGCAGGCGAGGGTGGCGCACCGGTCCCGGTCGTTGACCGGTTTCCTCAGCGTTAACCCGCATGAATCGAGGCTCGACGGGCCGTTTTCGCCCGGCGGGGCGGGGTCGGCCGTCGGGGCACCGCAGCGTGCGGCGTGGCGCTAGAGGTTTCCCTGAGAGGTGCCGCGTTTCACAGTCCGTGACAATCGTCCGACACAGGGACAAGGTGCGGCCAACTCCGGTTCACGAAGCCGATGCATGGCGCGCCGGCCCTCTGGGTCTATCGGTCAACCTTCCTTGCAGGAGCTATCCACATGACATTCAAGAAGACCAAGGTCAGCGCGGCCGCACTGGCCGCCATTGGAGGGGCCGTCGCGCTGACGTCGCTGCCCGCGATGGTGCAGGCGCAGGAGCGTGTCGAGATCACCGGCTCGCGCATCAAGCGCGTCGACGCCGAGGGCGCGCTGCCGGTCACGCAGATCAGCCGCGAGGAGATCGCCGCAAGCGGCGCGAACACGGTGGCCGAGTTCATGCGCATGGTGCCGTACGCGTCGACCGGCAACTTCCGCCCGCAGTCGGGGTCGTCGGCGCAGTCGTTCGCCGGCATCAACCTGCGTGGCTTGGGAGAGAACCGCACGCTGGTGCTGATCGATGGCCGCCGCGCGGCCAAGGGCCCGATGGTCGGCGACTCGGTCGACCTGAACATCATCCCGATGGCGATGATGGAGCGCGTCGAGATCCTGACCGACGGCGCGTCGGCGATCTACGGCTCGGATGCGATCGCCGGCGTGGTCAACTTCATCACCCGCAAGGACTTCCAGGGCATCGAGCTGATGGCCGGTGCCAGCCGCCCCCGCGTGGATGGCGGCAACCGCGACGAGGCGCACGCGATCATCGGCATCCAGGGCGACAAGGGGCGCATCCTCGGCGGTGCGTCGTACAGCACGCGTGAGATCATCTATTCGCGCGAGCGTCCCTGGCCGGTGACGCGCGGTGCGTCGGTGTACGGCAACAACTACACCACCATCGATCCCGTTCTCGGCGATCGCTTCAACTTCACCGCCATTCCCGGCGGCTGCAACGACCCCAATTTCTACACCCTGGGCAACAGCTGCCGCTTCGACTTCACGCAGGTCGCCGCGGACGAGGCCTCGGCCAAGAACATGGCCGTGTTCATGCGCGGCGACTACCAGATCAGCGACAACTGGACCGGCTACATGGGCGCGTCGGTCAGCCGCGTCGAGAGCTTCGGCCGCTACGCGCCGGTGCCGGGTTTCATCCCGATCGACATCGACAGCCCGAACAACCCGCTGCGCGGCCAGGAACCGGTCAACCTGTACCACCGCTTCGCGGCGGCCGGCCCGCGCGACAACAACACCGAGAACAACTACTACAACGTCAACCTCGGCCTGCAGGGGGTGATCGGCGGCGTCGACGTCGACTTCGGCATCCGCCGCAGCGACAGCCAGTACTACGAGCTGGGCCGCAACTACATCGTGCGGCCGCTGGCGCAGCAGTACTTCAACGACGGCACCTACAACGTGTTCAACCCGAGCGGCAACCCGGCCGACGTGCTGAATGCGATCAAGGCGACGATCACCCGCGACGCGCGTTTCCTCGACGAGGAGCTGTACGCCAACGCGACGTTCGAGCTGTTCAAGATGGGCGGCGGGTCGGCGATGGTCAACGTCGGCGGCGAGTACCGCAAGGAGACCTTCCACGACCTGTACGACTCGCTGTCGGAAGCCGGCGTGATCGAAGGCTCGGCCGGCAACTCGTCGGGCGGCGACCGCAACATCAAGGCGCTGTTCGGTGAAGTGCTGCTGCCGATCAGCAACACCCTCGAGGCCACGGTGGCGGCACGTTACGAGCGCTACTCCGACTACGGCAGCGACTTCTCGCCGAAGGTCGGCCTGAAGTGGAAGCCGATGCCCAACCTCGCGCTGCGCGCGTCGTACGGCAAGGGCTTCCGCGCACCCAGCCTGCCGATCCTGACGCAGAAGACCACGTTCTCGGCCGAGAGCATCGTCGACGACACGTCTTGTGCGGTGCTCAACCCGGGCGAGGACGACTGCCAGGTCAACACCTACATCCAGGCGAACTCGGCGCTCGACTCGGAGAAGTCGAAGCAGTTCGTCGTCGGTGCGATCTGGGACGTCACCGACGCGTTCAGCATCAAGGCCGACTACTTCCGCATCAAGGTCACCGACCAGATCAAGGAGATCACCGCGCAGGACCTGGCCGACCGCGACAACGGCACCGACCCGCGCCCGATCCCGGCAGGCCTGGGCGTGACGCGCAATGCGGCGGGGGTGATCACCCGCATCGACGCCGGCTACGCCAACGAAGGCGAGATCGACACCGACGGCATCGACTTCAGCATCGCCGGCAACTTCGGCCTGGGCAACGCCGGGCGCCTGCGCAGCGAGTTGCGCATGACGCGCTTCCTCAGCTGGGAGGAGGGCGGCTTCGACTTCAACGGGTCGATCGGCCAGCCGAAGCTGCGCGGCATGTGGGTCAACAACTGGGCGATGGGCCCGTTCGGCTTCTCGTGGAACGTCAACTACATCGGCCGCAACGAGTTCCAGCCGAACAGCAACGACACGCGCTCGGTCGGCTCGTACGTGACGCACGACGTGCAGTTCACATGGCAGACCCCGATCAAGGGCGGCTCGCTGGCGGTCGGCGTCGTCAACCTCGGTGACAAGCTGCCCACGCGGATCAACTACGAGGGTCGCGAGTTCAACTTCAACCTGTACGACGCGTACGGCCGCACGCCGTACGTGCGCTACACGCAGCAGTTCTGAACCCCGGCTGCCGCCGGACACGGCGGCTGTGCTCACGAGGCCCCTTCGGGGGCCTTTTTCATGGGCACTGCCGGTTGTCGACGACGGTGCGCGACGAGGTGCCGCCGCGAGCGCCGGGATGGCGCGCGTTCAGACCGGGTCGATGCGCATCGACCAGCCCATGAGCCAGTCCGCCTCGCGCAACGGTTCGAACACCGCCGTCGCGCCGGGCCGGATGCATGCGGCCAGCGACCGCAGCGCGGCCTCGTCGAGGGCGCAGGCACGCAGCTCGGCCAGGCGCAAGCGGGAGTCGGCCAGGTGCGTGGCCAGCGCATGCCACTGCGCCGTCGCCGCGGCTTCCCCGCGGCGCGCGGCGAACTCGAACAGGCGCGCCAGCGCTTCGCGCGTCTCGTGCAGCACGTCGGGGCAGGTGGCTTCCTGCAGCCGCTGCGACAGCTCGCGCTGCAGTGCATTGAAGCGCTCGCGGTCGGCGAGTGCGCCGTGGTCGGCGGCCAGCGCACGCCGCCCGGCTTCGGTGGCCGCACGCGCCATCGGGCCGAGCAGGCGCGCGCCGGCGGCGAGCAGGCCGTCGGGCCGGCACAGCCAGTCGATGTGCGCGATCTCGTCGGCGGCCAGCGTCGCCGGGCGCGACGCCGCGTGGTGCAGCACCATCACGACGCGTCCGTCGGGTCGCAGGACGCGGCGCAGTTCGGCCGCGGCACGGCCCGCGTCGGCGTATTCGAAACCGTACTGGCTGACGACCAGGTCGAAGGTGGCGTCGTCGAAGGGCAGGTGTTCGGCGGCGACGCCCGGGTGCAGGTGCAGCCGCGCGCGCTGCGCCGCCGGCAGCGCGCGCAGCCAGGGCGGGTCGATCGCCGCCAGGTCGACCGCGTCGATGCGCAGGGCGTCGTGCGGCCGGCACTGCAGCAGCAGCTGCGGCAGCGCGCCGTTGCCGGTGGCGATGTCGAGCACCCGCGCGCTGGAGGGCAGCGCGTCGAACACGCCGCGCCAGAAGGTGGCCAGCGCACCGCCGTAGTTGCCGGCGTAGCTGGTGGCGCACGAGTGCAGCGCACCCTGCGCCCAGTAGCGCGACCAGACTGCGCCGCGCTCGCTCGCCGTCTGGGCGTCGGTCGCCGGTGCGCCGACCTCAGCCACCGCGCCGCACCGTGGTCACTTCGGCGCCAGCCGGATCGCCCCGTCGAGGCGGATCACCTCGCCGTTGAG
>CAZUBF010000054.1:0-19520 GCA_964618555.1 uncultured Azohydromonas sp. | reverse complement strand
GGACGAAGGTGAACGGGTCCTCGGCGTTGATGCGGCACTCGATCGCGTGCCCGCGCTTGACGATGTCCCGCTGGCGGAACGGCAGCTTGTGGCCGGCCGCGATGCGGATCTGCTGCTGCACGATGTCGATGCCCGTGGTCGCCTCGGTCACCGGGTGCTCGACCTGCACCCGCGTGTTCATCTCGATGAAGAAGAACTCGTCGTCCTGGAACAGGAACTCGAACGTGCCCGCGCCGCGGTACCCGATCTTGCGGCAGGCCTCGGCGCAGCGATCGCCGATGCGCGCGACGAGCCTGGCGGCGATGCCGGGCGCCGGAGCTTCCTCGATGATCTTCTGGTGCCGCCGCTGCATCGAGCAGTCGCGCTCGCCGAGCCACACCGCGTTGCGGTGCGCGTCGGCGAGCACCTGGATCTCGATGTGCCGCGGGTTCTGCAGGAACTTCTCCATGTAGACCTGCGGGTTGCCGAACGCCGCGCCGGCCTCGCTGCGCGTCATCTGCACCGCGTTGAGCAGTGCGGCCTCGGTGTGCACCACGCGCATGCCGCGCCCGCCGCCACCGCCGGCGGCCTTGATGATCACCGGGTAGCCGATCGAGCGCGCGATGCGCACGATCTCCTTCGGGTCGTCGGGCAGCGCACCCTCGGACCCCGGCACGCAGGGCACGCCGGCGCGGATCATCGCCTGCTTGGCCGAGACCTTGTCGCCCATCACACGGATCGCCGCCGAGGGCGGCCCGATGAAGGTGAAGCCGCTCTGCTCGACGCGCTCGGCGAAGTCGGCGTTTTCGCTGAGGAAGCCGTAGCCGGGGTGGATCGCCTCGGCGTCGGTGACCTCGGCGGTCGAGATGATCGCCGGCATGTTGAGGTAGCTGTGTGACGACGGCGGCGGGCCGATGCACACCGCCTCGTCGGCGAGCTTCACGTACTTCGCGTCGCGGTCGGCCTCGGAGTAGACGACGACCGACTTGATGCCCATCTCGCGGCAGGCGCGCTGCACGCGCAGGGCGATCTCGCCTCGATTGGCAATGAGGATTTTCTTGAACATGGTGCCTCGGCTCGATCGCCCTAGCGGGCTGCGCCCGCGGCGCGGTCGTCAGTCACGGACGTGCACCGCATCGTCACTCGATCACGAACAGCGGCTGGCCGAACTCGACCGCCTGTCCGTTGTCGGCCATCACCCGCTTGACCGTGCCGGACTTGTCGGCCTCGATCTCGTTCATGATCTTCATCGCTTCGATGATGCACAGCGGCTGGCCTTCCTTGACCTCGTCGCCGACTTCCACCAGCGGCTTGCCACCCGGGGTCGACGCGCGGTAGAAGGTGCCGACCATCGGCGCCTTGACGACGTGGCCGGCCGGCTCGGGCGCCGGTGCCGGCGCGGGAGCCGGCGCCGCGGCGGGCAGCGGCGCTCCCACGACCGGCAGCGCGACTTGGCCCGGGGCGCCGACGGCCGCCCCGCGCGGGTCCGACTTCACGATGCGGACCTTGCCGTCGGCCTCGGTGATCTCGAGCTCCGAGATGTTCGATTCCGACACGAGGTCGATCAGGGTCTTGAGCTTGCGCAGGTCCATGCCGGGCCCTCTCCAACGCGCGACCGCCGGCGGCGCGGCCAGCGGTCAGGATTGATGTTCTTGCCGTCTACGCTCGCGAACTGCGGCGAATCTCGGCGATTCGTGTCGCTGCGAGCGTGATGTGCATGCTCCCCGACGGGGTCCCCGCCCGAGGTCCGACGCCGACTGGTTCGGGCGCAGGCGTCGAACTTTACGCCTTTTGTCCGACGTTCGTGCAGCTTTCACGCACGTTCAGTTCGTAGGGGCGACTCACCGGATGTTGCGCGCCCAACCGGCGAGCTCGTCGAAATGCGTTTCCCCCATCTTGCGGTGCAGGACTTGGGCGTCGCGCCCGAAGATCACGCTGAACGGCAGCCCGCCGGCAGCGTTGCCGAGTCGGCGCACGAGATCGGTACCGCCGAGCCCGGCCAGTCCGATCGGGAATCCCACCGGCACCCTGCGCAGGAAATCGCGCACCGGCGTCGGTGCGTCGATGGCCAGACCGACCACCTGCCAGCCCTGCGGCGAGAACTCGCGGTGGAAGCGGTCGAGCTCGGGCATCTCCTTGATGCATGGCGGGCACCAAGTGGCCCAGAAGTTCAGCAACAGCGGCCGACCGCGCAGATCGGCCATCGCCAGTTCGCCGCCCTCGGGGCGCTCGAAGCGAAGCGTCCACAGCCCGTCGTCGTGCGCTGCCTGCTGGCGCTGTCGCCTCAGGGCCCAGCCGATGCCGGTCGCCGTGGCGGCGGCAGCGACGCCTGCGGTGACGATGCCGCGCCGGTTCATCGCGCAGCCGGCGCTTCGGCGGCGAGCAGCCGCTGCACGGCGCCCGTGTCGCCACGCAGCGTGCGCCCGCCGGCATCGGGCTTGAGCGCGCCGCGCAACTCGTCGAGATCGCGCACGTGCAGATGCACGGTCACGGTCTCGCCGAGTTCGGCGCAGCGGCTGGCCAGCGTCAGCACCGCCTGCGGCTCGCCGCGCGCGCCGCCCGGCGCGGCCTGCACGTCGTAGTCCAGGCCCAGGTTGATCAACATGATCTCGGCGGCCTTCGGGTCGTCGCAGTACAGGTCCAGGTGCAGGCTCGACAGCCGCGTGGCCGTGCCGCGCCAGACGGCGCCCGCCAGGTGCGGGCGCAGCGGTGCCAGCCGCTGCATCCACGGCAGCGCGTGGCGGCGCAGCGCGGCCAGCTCGCCCGGCTGGGTGTCGGCGTGGAACAGGTGCAGGTAGTCGCGCACCTCGTCCTCGACGGCGGCGTTGCTCGGCAGGTCGGCGTGGCGCACGGCCGCGCGCTGCAGCGTGCGCGCCGCCTTGCGCTTGGCCGGACCGTACTCCATGCCTTCGTCGACCACCAGTCGTGCGGCGGCGGCGGCGATCTCGGTGCTGAGGCTGCGTTCCATCACTGCGGCATTGTGCCGGGCGTCGCGATCCGCGCCCGGGTCAGGGCAGTTCGACGGCCGGCATGCGCGCCGCCACGGTGGCCGCGCGCCCGCGCACGTAGGCCGAATCGGGTCGTTTCTCGAAGCGCTTGGGTGCCGGCAGCATCACCGCCAGCCGCGCCGCCGGCATGGCGCCGAGCTGTGCCGCGTCGACGCGGAAGTAGTGGCGTGCCGCGGCCTGGGCACCGAACACGCCCTCGCCCCACTCGACGTGGTTGAGGTAGATCTCCAGGATGCGCCGCTTGTCCAGCACCAGCTCGAGCCAGTGGGTGATCACGAACTCCTGTCCCTTGCGCGCTAGCGTGCGCTCACTGTCAAGGAATAGGTTCTTGGCCAGCTGCTGCGTGATCGTCGAGCCGCCCACGATGCGCGGCGGCCGCGCGGCGGGGCGCTGTTCGCTGCGCGTCTGCTCACGCAGGTTGCGTTCCCACGCGCGTTCGATCGCGTCCCACTCGATGCCGCTGTGCTCGACGAAGCCGGCGTCCTCGCTGGCGATCACCGCGCGCTTGAGCTGCGCCGAGATGCGGCTTTCGTCGACCCAGGTCTGGCTCCAGTCGATGCGGCCGTGCGTGCGCAGCAGCCGCCATGCCTCGCTGCGCTGGAACGTCGTCGACGCCGGGTCGACGGCGGTCATCAGCGCCACGCGCCCGAAAAAGTACAACTGCAGCGCCACGAAGGCGACCACCGCCAACGCGACGAGGCGCCACAGCGGCTGCAGCACGCGGCGCCAGCGCGACGACAGCGCCACCGGTCAGCCCTTGGCGGCCAGCCGGGCGCGCAGTGCGTCGAGCACCGGCGCCGTGGCAGGCCGCACCCCGCGCCACAGCACGAAGGACTCGGCGGCCTGCTCGACGAGCATGCCCAGTCCGTCACGGCCGACTGCGCCGTGTGCCTGCGCCCAGCCCGTGAACGCGGCGGCCGCCGGCCCGTACATCAGGTCCACGGCCAGCGTGCCGGCGCGCAGCACGTCGGCCGGCACCGGCACGGCCTGGCCGCTCAGGCTGCTCGCGCTGGCGTTGACGACCACGTCGAAACCCTTGCCGGGCGCCTCCAGCGGCGCGGCGGCCAGGGTGGTGCCGTGCCGGTGCGCCCACCCGGCGTGGCGGCGCACCAGCGCGAGCGCCTTGTCCGGGGTGCGGTTGGCCACCGTGACCTCCGCCGGCGCGGCGGCCATCAGCGGCCCGAGCACGCCGGCGGCGGCGCCTCCGGCACCGATCAGCAGCACGCGCCGGCCGGCCAGGGGCCACCCGGCGTTGTGTTCGATGTCGCGCCGCAGGCCGACGCCGTCGGTGTTGTCGGCGAACCAGCCGTCGGCGTCGAAGCGCAGCGTGTTGGCCGCCTGCGCCAGCGCGGCGCGCTCGCTCAGTCGCGTCGCCAGCCGGGGCACCTCGAACTTGAACGGCACCGTGACGTTGCAGCCGCGCGGGCGGCCGCGGTGCACCCCGTCACCTTCCGCGGCAAAGCGGCGCAGCGACGTCGTGAAGCCGTCGAGGGGGCAGCACACCCGCACGTAGTCGATGCGCTCGCCGGTCTGGCGTGCAAACTCGCCGTGGATGAACGGCGACTGGCTGTGCGCGACCGGGTTGCCGAGCACGGCGTACAGGTCGGGCGCGTCGGCAGGCGAAGTCAACGCCGGCCCCTCATCGCGGCGCCTCGAGCATCGTCGCCTGCATCGCGTCGTCGCGGGTGAAGCGGAAGCGCGACGTGACGACGATCTGGTCGGCCTCGCGACGCATCGCCGGCGAGAAGCCGCCGAACGGCGAGGCCGCGTGCACGATGGCCACCGCGCGCCGGTCGAGCACCTTGGACGCCGACGGCCGCACCACCTCGGCCTCGACCACGCGCCCCTTGGCGTCGACGGTGACATTCATGATGAGTTCGCCGTACAGCTTGCGCCCCTGGTACTCGGGAAAATCGCGCGTGCCGCGCTGCTCGATGCGCCGGCGCAGCTTGTCGTAATACAGCGCGTACACCTCCTCGCGCGCCGCCGGGCTGATGTAGCGCTTCTTCGGGCGCGCATTCTCCTCGTTGATGCGGCGCTCGATCTCGGCGAGCAGCCGAAGCAGCTGGCGGCGGCGCTCCTCGCGCTCGGCGGCCTGCGTGTCGCCGCTGTCGCGCCGCGGGTCGGGCGCGGGCAGCAGCGCCACTTCGCGGCGGATCTGTGCCAGCAACTGCTCCTGCTGCTGTTGCAGCTGCTCGACGCGCCGGCGCGCCTGCTCCGGCGCGTCGCCGACCTCGACCAGCGCCGACGGCGGCAGCGGCGAGGTGGCGCGGCCACGCTCGGCGTCGCCGCCGCCGGCGAGGTGGGCCTGCGCCACCGCGCGCGCCTGCGGCGGCGCCTCGCGCGATCGCGCGTTGACCAGGATCACCTCGAGCGCGGTGTCGCGGAACACGCGCTCGAAACCCTCGGGGTCGACGAAACGCACCGTCAGCAGGCCGCCGTGCAGCGCCAGCGACACGCCGAGCGCCCAGTGCAGCGTGTTCAGATGCAGCGACGCCAGCCAGCCGCGCATGCCGATCGCCGCGACTCAGCCCGCCGGCGCGTTGGTGGCGGCGCCGTCGCCGGCGTCGCCGAGGTCGATCGCCAGCGTCAGCGTGGCGCCGGCGACGTCGTCCTCCTCGTCGGGCTCGGCGTCGGCCGGTGCCTCGGCCGGCGGCGCGGCGGCATCGATGCGTTCGAGCAGGCTGGCGTGCACGTCCAGCGTCAGCAGGTCGATGCCGGTGATGCGTGCGCGCACGCGCACGCCGCGCGCCAGGCTCTCGCAGCCGCCGACGCGCAACACCAGCGGCAGCCTGTCGGCGCGCACCAGCCCTTCCTTCATCACCGTGGCCTCGACTTCGTTCACCCCGTGCTGCTCCAGCCAGCGCAGCGTCCAGTAGCGCTCGATGCCGTGCTGGAAGTCGTTGTAGGCACTGTAAGCGGCGTCGAACGCCGAGATGACCGAGAAAAGCGCCGCATCCTTGGGCTTGAACGGCGCCGCCAGCGCCGCGGTGCGGCCGTGGCGCGCGCAGGCGACGATCTGCCACTGGTTGACGAGGTCGACGTAGCGGCGCAGCGGCGACGTCGCCCAGGTGTACTGCGCCACGCCCATGCCGGCGTGCGGCAGCGGCTTGGTGCCCATGCGCACCTTGATGCCCGGCGCCAGCGCCGCCTGGCTGCGGTAGATGCCGGGCACGCCGAGCTCGGCCAGCCAGCCGCCCCAGGTGCTGTTGGCCAGGATCATCGCCTCGGAGACGATCAGGTCCAGCGGCGCGCCGCGCCGCCGCTCGGTGATCTCGACCGACTCGCTGCCGTCGGGCTCGTGGTCGCCGTCGGTGTCGAGGCGGAAACCGTAGTCGGGGCGGGTGAAGGTCTCGGGCTTGCCGCGCACGCGCTCACGCCGCGCCTTCAGGTGCAGCGCGAAGCGCCAGGCGAACGCGAGCTCGGCCGAGAACGGGTACTCGGCCACCGCCTCGCCGCCGAGCGTGGCCTCGGTGATCACCTCGTCGAGCTCGTCGTGGCGCAGGTTGGCCGCGATCGGCACGCGCTCGACGCGGGTGGCGTGCTCGCGCACCTCGAACGTGGCCTCGTCGAGCGTGACGTACAGGCTCACCGCCGGGCAGTCGCGGCCCTCGTCGAGCGTGTACGCCTCGATCACCCCGACCGGCAGCATCGTGATCTTCCAGCCCGGCAGGTACACGGTGGACAGCCGCTCGCGCGCCACCTTGTCCAGCGGCGAGCCCGGCGCGATCGCCAGCGCCGGCGCGGCGATGTGGATGCCCAGCACGACGGTGCCGCTGCCCAGCCCGGTCACCGACAGTGCATCGTCGATCTCGGTGGTCGCCGAGTCGTCGATCGAAAACGCGCGCACCGGCGCGAGCGGCAGGTCGGCCGGTGCGGCGGGCACCTCGAGCGCGGGGAACCCGGTGCCGCGCGGGAACTGCTCGAACAGGAAGCGGCGCCAGTGGAACTGGTAGGCGCTGTCGATCGCTCCGGCGGCCTTGAGCAGATCCAGCGGCGCGCGCTGGCCGCGCCGCGCCGCCTCGACGACGGCCCTGTACTCGGGTGCGTTCTTGTCGGGCCTGAACAGGATCTTGTACAGCTGCTCGCGCACCGGCGGCGGGCAGCGCCCGGCGACCAGTTCCTCGGCCCAGGCCTCGATCTGCGCCGCGACCTGGCGCTTCTTCTCGATCGCCGCCAGGGCGGCCTGCACCGTCTCGGCCGGGGCCTTGCGGAACAGCCCCTTGCCGACGCGGCGGAAGTAGTGCGGCGCGTCGAACAGCCGCAGCAGTGCGGCGGCCTGCTGTTCGACGCCGGCGCCGGCGTCGAAGTACTCGCGCGCCAGCTCGGCGAAGTCGAAGTCGCCGTCGGGGGCGAACTCCCACGCCAGGTCGAGGTCGATGTCGCCGGCCAGCCGCTGCGCGGCGGCGAACAGCGCGGCCGGCGCCGGCTGCTCGAAGCGCAGCAGCACGTTCGCCGCCTTGACCTTGACGCGCTTGCCCGAGTCGAGCTCGACTTGCAGCGACGCGTCGGACTCGGACATCACGCGGCCGGCATGGAACTTCCCGGCGTCGTCGAACAGGGCATACATGGGTGCGATTGTCGCCCGGGGCGCCCGGGGGGGGCTCCCGGGGCGCCTCGCTGCGGCGGCCTGCGCGCCTGGGAGCCGGTGAAGCGCTACGATGACGCCCCCGAGGGCGTGCGCGCCGTGCGAAATGCAGCGGTACGCTCCTGGGGCGCCCACGGGGAGCGAGCGATGCAGCTGACGGGTTCCTGCCACTGCGGTGCCGTGCGCTACACGGTCGAGTCCCAGGAGCCGGTGCCGTACATGCGCTGCTACTGCTCGGCGTGCCGCAAGACCGCCGGCAGCGGCGGGTTCGCGGTCAACCTCGGCGCCGACCACCGCAGCCTGCAGGTGCAGGGCGCCGAGCACCTGGGGGTGTACCGGGCGCTGATCGACGGTCGGCCGAGCCCCGCGCAGCGCCACTTCTGCAAGCAGTGCGGCACCGCGCTGTGGGTGTGGGACCCGCGCTGGCCGGAGCTGGTGCATCCGCACGCCGGTGCGGTCGACACGCCGCTGCCGGTGCCGCCGTCGCTGACGCACATCATGCTCGACGGCCGGCCGGCGTGGGTCGAGGTGTCGCGCCACGCCGGCGATAACGTGTTCGACGGCTACCCCGACGAATCGCTCGCCGACTGGCATCGTCGGCACGGGCTATCGGGCTGACTCGGATCCGCCGCAGCGCCTTCGCCCATGCCCTGCGCGTGGGCGCGGCACCGCGCCGCCGGGCCTGCGCCGGTCGCGCCGCTCAGTCGGCCGCGGCGCCCGGCGCCAGGCGCAGGAAGCCCACGATGTCGTCCAGGTGCGCGTCGAAGTCCGACAGCGCATGGTCGCCGCCGTCGAGCAGCTTGACGTGCGCGCCGCGGTAGCGCGCGACCATCTCGCGCCAGTCGAGCACTTCGTCGCCCTTGGCGATGACCGCGAAGTAGCGCTCGAGCCGGGTCGGCTCGAGCGCGAGCTGCTGCAGCTCGTCGTTGTACTCGACGCGGAAGTAGAAGTGCGCGTCGGGGTCGTGGAAGCCGGTCTGCTCGCCGATGTGCTGCGCCAGGTCGCGCGCCGGGTGCACCGCGGGGTTGAGCAGCACGGCCGGGCAGCCGACGCGCTCGGCGACCCAGGTCGCGTAGTACCCGCCCAGCGAGCTGCCGAGCACCGCCATGCGCGCCGTCGGCCAGCCGGCGATGCCGTCGGCGACGAGCTTCATCGCCTCGCGCGGCGACGGCGGCAGCTGCGGGCACCACCAGACGAGATCCGGCCGGTGCCGCTGCAGCCAGGCGTGCAGGCGCTGCGCCTTGAACGACTTCGGCGACGAGCGGAAGCCGTGCAGGTACAGCAGGTGGGTCGGCGGCGGTGGCGTCATCGTCGCAGCGGGCGTCGGGGCAGTCACACGCCCTGCCGCACCAGCGGTGCACGCAGCGCCTCGGCCAGCACCGCGTGGCTGTCGGCCAGGTGTGCGCGGGCGATGCCGCTCCAGCCCGGTCGCGCGAGCGCCTGGCGCAGGTCGGCCTCGAGGCGCACCGCGACCTGGCGATGCACCGCGCGCACGTCGGCGGCCACCGCCGACGCCGGACGCAGCAGTCCGGCGGCAAGCCGCTTCACGTGTTCGCGCTGCAGGTTGCGGCGCAGGCTGTCGATCGCGCGCGGGTCGCCGCGCGCGGCGAGCTCGGACCAGACGGCCGAGGCCAGGCGGTCCTGCACCTCGGCGTAGGTCGGCAGGTCGCGCGGGTCGGCGACCTTGGCCTCGGCGTCGGCGAGCCGGGCGGCGGTGGCGTCGGCCATCAGGGCGTCGAGCGCACCGCGCTGGATGCCGAGCACCGCGCTGGCCAAGCTGAAGTCCTGCCCGGTTTGGCGCGCCGGGCCCGCGCGCTCGTGGTGATCGATGCCCAGGCGGCTGAGGAACGCCGGGTCGAAGCTGAAGCTGCGGCTCGAGAAGACTTCGCCGAGCAGCACGTCGAGCGCGCGACGCTGTTCGGCCGCCGGCACCGGCGTCACCAGAGGCAACCCGCTGCCGGCCAGCGCGCGCCGCGTGTGCAACCCGCCGACGTGTTTCGTGAGCAGCGGCACCGACGCCGACACGCCGGCCAGCCCGCGCTCGAGGTTGCGCCGGTACAGCGTCAGGTCGTCGTCGGGGGGCAGCCGGCGCGCCTGGGTGCGGTCCCACAGCTCGCGCGACAGCCGCAGCTGGCGCTGCGCGAAGGCCAGCGGGTCGTCGCCGAGGTCGCGCTGGTGGATCGCCGGGTCGCCGTTGGTGAGGTCCTCGTCGGTGGCGTAGGCCAGTGCCGGGTCGGTCGCCGCACGGGCGGCGATCTCGGCCAGCAGCTCGGCCTCGCGATCGGCCGGCAGCTCGCGGTAGCCGTACTCGATGGCCCAGTGGTCGTAGGCGCCGAGCGTGACCATGTGGTAGTCGGCGACCGGCTCGCCGTCGAGCGGGATGTTCAGCGCCTGGTAGTCCATCACCGAGTTCGCGATGCCGCGCTCTGCGGTGAAGCGCGCGTCGCGCAACTGCTCGCGCGTGACGCCGGCCGACGCCCTGAAGTTGTGGCGCAGCCCCAGCGCGTGGCCGACCTCGTGCATCACCACGTCCTTCAGCGCGTCGGCGACGAAACGCTCGGCCTCGGGGCCGTCGGGGTCGATCTCGCCGCGTTCGACCAGCAGCGCCAGGCCGAAAGCGCTCTGCTCCATCGCCGAGGCGGCGTGCTCGCACCACTGCGCTTCGTGGGCGAGGTCGCCGCTCTCGGCAGAGGCATCGGCGCGCAGGCGCGGCTGCGTGTCGGCGACGCGGCTGCGGTGCAGCCGCGCCCAGTTCTCGGGGATGATCGCCGCGGCGCGCAGGATCTCCCCGGTGCGCGGGTCGGTCTGGCTCGGGCCGACCGCCGCCGCCCCCGGCCCCTGCATCGCGAACCAGCGCACCGCCAGCAGCCGTGTGCCCTCGGTGCTCTCCCAGTCGGCGTCGTCGCCCTGCTGCTCGACCGCGAGCGCGTCGCGGAACCCGGCGCGCTCGAAGGCCTTGTTCCACTCGAGCACCCCGGCGCGCACCGCGGCGCGCCAGCGCTCGGGGATGTTGCGGTCGAGCACGACGCGGATCGGCTCCTTCGGCGCGCTGGGCTCGGCGGCGGGGTCGAGCTTCTCGAGCCGCCAGCGGTTGATGACGTGCCGGCGGCGGTCGGGTGAACCGTCGTCCGTGGCGTAGTCGACGAAGCTGTCGGTGAAGAAACCCACGCGCGGGTCCGCCGGGCGCGGGCGCATTGGCGTGGCCGGCAGCGGCGCCAGCGTGTAGCTCACCGACAGGAAGAAGCTGCGCGCGTCGGGCACGGCGCGCGGCGGGTTGGGCTGCGCGGCCGGGTTCGGCGGCGGCGCGCCCGGCGCCGCCGCGGGTGGCGCCGGCAGCTTGGGCACGGCGAAGTGCGAGCGCAGGGTCAGCGTCGTGCCCTGATCGCCGGTGCGCGTGCGCTCGATCGAGCTGTTGCCGCGGTCGAGTGCGTACGGCAGGCGGAACGCCGCTTCCAGCCGCGTCTGCAGGCCACCCAGGTCGCCGCCGAGCAGCTGGTGCGCGTCGACCAGCAGCGACTGGCGCTGCGGGTGCGGCGCGGCGGCCAACGGCGCCGAGGCGAGCAGGCTGTCGGAGTAACTCTCGCGCACGGCGCGCGCCAGCGGCGTGCCCTCGGGCGCGCGCACGCCCAGATTGCGCGCCACCAGCTGCACCGAGCGCCCCACCCGGCGCAGCACGACGACCTGCTCGCGCCCCATCAGCCCGGGCAGGAAGAAACGTTCGCCGAGCCCGGAGACGTACGAACTGCCGAGGAAGAACGGCTTGTCGAGTCGCTCTGCCGGGACCTCCAGCCAGACCTTCTCGTCCTGCGTCCACACCGCCAGGAAACCGTCGCTGCGCTTGGCGTCCTTGACGACCTCGACGAACGCGGGCGGGCTGCCGGGGGCCGGGCGCGGTGGCGTCACCACCGCAGCCGACGTTGTGGCGGCCGGCGCCGAGGCTGCGGTGGCGGGTGCCGACGCGGCCGCGGCCGGCGTGGGTGGCTTCGCCGGCAGGGCGGCGCAACCGCCGAGCAGCCAGGCGGCCACGGTCAGGAAGGCGAGGGGCCGGCGAAGCAGCAGGTGGTGTGCGGGCATGGACGGAGGGCGGGGAGCGGCTTGCGCGACCATAGCGCACACGGGCGCGCCGCCGCGGCGCAGGGCCGTGCGAAATGCCGGCTCAGCGCAGGGGGGCGGGGGCGGCCAGCGCCGCGAGCAGCTTGTCGTGGATGCCGCCGAAGCCGCCGTTGCTCATCACCAGCACGTGGTCGCCGGGGCGCACCGCGCGGGTGACCTCGGCGACCAGGGTGTCGACGCTCTCGGCGACCACCGCCGGTGGCTCGAGCGGCGCCAGCGCCTCGCGCGGGTCCCAGCCCAGGCCGCCGGCGTGGCAGAACACGCGGTCGGCCTCCTCCAGCGCCCAGGGCAGCAGCGCCTTCATCGTGCCGAGCTTCATCGTGTTCGATCGCGGCTCGAACACCGCGACGATGCGCGCGTCGACGCCGACCTTGCGTCGCAGCCCGTCGAGCGTGGTGCGCATCGCCGTGGGGTGGTGCGCGAAGTCGTCGTAGACCCGCACCCCGCCGGCTTCGCCACGCAGCTCCAGGCGCCGGCGCACGTTCTCGAAGCGTGCCAGCGACGCTGCCGCCGCCTCGGCGGGGACGCCGACGTGCTCGGCGGCGGCGATCGCCGCCAGCGCGTTGAGCTGGTTGTGCTCGCCCAGCAGCGCCCAGTCGACGCGGCCGACCTTCAGGCTGCCGCGCAGCACGTCGAAGGCGTGCGGCTCGCCGCGCGCGCGCCACGCGCCGGGCTCCTCGCGCGCGGCGCCGAAGCGCTCGACCGTGCTCCAGCAGCCCCGCCCGAGCACGCGCTGCAGCGCCTCGTCGCGCGCGTTGATCACCAGCCGGCCGCTGGCGGGCACCGTGCGCACCAGGTGGTGGAACTGCGTTTCGATCGCCGCCAGGTCGGGAAAGATGTCGGCGTGGTCGTACTCGAGGTTGTTGAGCACCGCGGTGCGCGGACGGTAGTGCACGAACTTGCTGCGCTTGTCGAAGAACGCGGTGTCGTACTCGTCGGCCTCGATGACGAACGCGCTGCCGGCGTCGGGGCGTCCGAGCCGCGCCGAGACGCCGAAGTTCAGCGGCACGCCGCCGACCAGGAAACCCGGCCGCAGCCCGGCGTCGTCGAGGATCCACGCCAGCATCGACGTGGTCGTGGTCTTGCCGTGCGTGCCGGCCACCGCCAGCACGTGGCGGCCGGGCAGCACGTGCTCGGCGAGCCACTGCGGGCCGCTGGTGTAGCGCGCGCCGGCGTCGAGGATCGCCTCCATCAGCGGATTGCCGCGGCTGACCACGTTGCCGACGACGAACACGTCGGGCGCCAGCGCCAGCTGGTCGGCGCCCCAGCCCTCGATCAGCCCGATGTCCAGCGCGCGCAGCTGGTCGCTCATCGGCGGATAGACGTTGGCGTCGCAGCCGGTCACGCGGTGCCCGGCTTCGCGCGCCAGCGCCGCGACGCCGCCCATGAAGGTGCCGCAGATGCCGAGGATGTGGATGTGCATGCGCGGCATTCTAGGAGTCGCCCCCTTGACACCCGGGGCCGCGCAGGGCCACCCGCGCTGCGCTAAGGTTGCGCCGATGCAGCCCGTCGCAGCGCCGCTGGCCTGGATCGCCGAGCACCCGTTCGCCTACCCGATGCTCGAGGCGGTGCACATCGTCGGCATCGCCGTGCTGGTGGGCAGCCTGCTGGTGTTCGAGCTGCGCGTCTGGGGCATGGGCGCCGCACTGCCGCTGCGGCCGCTGGCGCGCCTGGTGCTGCCGGTGGCGCTGGGCGGTTTCGCACTCGCCGCAGGCAGCGGGCTGCTGATGTTCGCCAGCAGCGCCGCGGAACTTCTGGCCAGCAACACGTTCGTGGTGAAGATGACGCTGCTGGCCTGCGCCGGGCTCAACGCCGCCGCGTTCCACACGCGCGGCAGCCTGGACAGGGCCGACGCGGTGGCGCGCGCGCAGACCGCGGTGTCGCTGCTGTTGTGGCTGGCGGTGATCGCCGCCGGCCGCTGGATCGCCTACGCCTGACCCCGCCCGAGGAGCCCCGTGATGAGCCCGACGAACCCGAACCGCCGCACCGTCCTTGCCGCCGCCGGCGCGCTGCTGCTGGCGCCACGCGCCTTCGCGCACCACGGCTGGAGCAGCTTCGATCAGAACCGCCCGATCTTCCTGTCGGGTCGCGCCGCGGCCGTGTCGTGGCGCAACCCGCACGTCGAGTTCGAGCTCGAACTCGACGCCGACCTGAAGCTGCCTGCCGACCTCACATCGCGCGCGGTGCCGGCGCAGTCGGCGCCGGTCGACGGCCCCGCGCTGCTGAAGGCGGCGCAGCTGCCGACGCGTCGCGACCGCCGGTGGCACGTCGAGCTCGCGCCGCTGTTCCGCATGAACGCGTGGGGCATGCCCGAGCTGAAGGTCGGCGACGCGGTCGAGCTGCTCGGCTTCACGTTCGCCGCCGAGCGCGGCGACGCGGTGCTGCGCGCCGAGTACGTGTGGGCCGGCGGCAAGGCGTACGGCCTGCGCTCGTCGCCCGCCTGAGCGCGCACGTAGACTGCAGCCGGTTGGGACGACGGGGAGCCGGGATGCGCGTCGGGGTGCTCACCGGGGGCGGCGACTGCCCCGGGCTGAACGCGGTGATCCGCGCGGTGACGAAGTCGCTGATCCGCCAGTGCGGCGCCGAGGTGATCGGCATCGAGGACGGCTTCCAGGGGCTGGTCGAGGGGCGCGCGCGCGCGCTCGACTGGCGCGCGGTCAGCGGCATCCTGGCCTCCGGCGGTACCATCCTGGGCACCAGCAACCGCGCCAACCCGCTGGGCAGCGACGAGGCGCTCGCCGCGGCGCTGCACCACGCGCGCGACTGGCGGCTCGACGCCGTGGTCGCCATCGGCGGCGACGGCACGATGGCCATCGCGCACGGCATGTCGACGCACGGGCTGCGCATGGTCGGCGTGCCCAAGACGATCGACAACGACATCGAAGGCTGCGAGCGCAGCTTCGGCTTCGACACCGCGGTGGCCATCGTCACCGAGGCGCTCGAGCGGGTGCAGACCACCGGGCAGAGCCACGGCCGCGTGATGATCGTCGAGACGATGGGCCGCTACGCCGGCTGGATCGCGCTGGAAGCCGGCATCGCCGGCGCCGCCGACGCGATCCTGCTGCCCGAGATCGACCACGACGTCGACACCGTCGCCGCGCTGTGCCGCGAACGCGAGCAGCGACAGCGCTACACCGTGATCTGCATCGCCGAGGGGGCGAAGGCGTTGGGCGGCGCGATGACCGTCGAGCAGCGCATCGAGTCGAGCCCCGACCCGATCCGCCTCGGCGGCGTCGCGCACGTGCTGCGCGCGCAGCTGCAGCCGCGGGTGGGCAGCGAGGTGCGCGCCACCGTGCTCGGCCACGTGCAGCGTGGCGGCAGCCCGACGCCGTTCGACCGCGTGTTGGCCACGCGCTTCGGTAACGAGGCGGCGCACCTGGTGCAGCGCGGCGGGTTCGACCGCATGGTTACGCTGGCCGGCGGCGAGATGAGCAGCGTGCCGCTGGCCGACGTGGCCGGCCACAACCGGCGCGTGCCGCTCGACCACCCGCTGCTGACCTGCGCGCGGCAGATCGGCGTGTCGCTGGGCGAGGCGTAGCGCCCGCCCAGCGCCGTCGACCTGCGCGCGCAGCGCGGCGCGCGGACGTCAATGGTCGAGACTGGGCGCCTTCCAGCCGGGGTGCTCGAAGTGCTTGCCGTACTGCTCGAGCGCGTGCACGACCTTGACGACGCCGGCGCTGCGCTTGGCCTTCGCGTTCTTGCCCTGCAGCGACTCGTTGCCCTCGATCATTTCGGCGAGGATCACGTGCAGCACCTCGTCGGCCGCGGGTTCGAGCTTGCAGTTGTTCACGATGTTCGTGATCTGCGCGTCGATCTCGCCGCCGAGTGCGGCGTACTGCGCGGCGGCGAGCTGGCCGCGGTGCACCGCCGGCAGGCGCGCTTCGACCGCGTCGCGGATGCGCACCATGCTCTGGCGCAGCGGCTCGTCGCCGGCCCACTTCTTGCCGGCGTTGAGCTTGAGCACCGGCGCCTGGGCGCCGTGCGCGTGTTCGTGGGCTTGTCCCTGCGCCGCGTGAGCGGTGCCGGCCAGCGTCAGCGCGGCGGCGGTGAGCAGGCTCGCGCCCAAGGTCGTCAGGAAGGTCGTGCGTGTCATGGCTTCAGCTCCATCGGTGGTGGACTCGGGTTCGGGGGGCGACCCGCCCTGTGCGCGTCGCGGCACCCGCCCCTGTCCGATGAAACGAAGCGGTGCGCGAAATGTTCCTTCCGCGCGGACGCGACCGGTTCACGGTCCCTCGCGATGCAGCCGCTCGAACCCCGCGGCGCCCGCGGGCTGGGCGAGCAGGATCTGCGCGAGCCGCTCGCGCTGTCCGGCGTCGAGCATCTCGCGCTCGCGCAGCAGCTGGCCGATGACCAGCCGCTGCTGCTCGTCCTGCAGCCGGGCGATGCCGGCGCGCTCGGTCTCGATCGCGGCCGCGTCCGGCACCGGGGCGAAGATCTCGCGGATGAGCCGTTCGCGACGCGTGCGGATCTCGGCCGCCCCGGCAGACAGCGAGGCGAGGAATGCCCGCTCCGCCTCGCGCCAGTGCCGCAGCTGCGCGTCGTCGAGCGCCAGCTGCTGCGGCAGCGACGGTGGCTCGCCGAGCCACGGCGCCAGCCCGCCCGGTCCCGCCGCGCGCCAGGCGACCGCGCCGAGCACGCCGACGTTGAGCATCAACGACAGCGCCAGCGCCACGCGCAAGGTCGACGGTTTCATCGCCCGGCTCCTTGGCGGGTGCAGGCGTCGACGCCGATGCACAGGCCTCCGGGCGCGATCGGGTCGAACACCGCCATCGCGGCGATGCGCGGCGCCAGCGTCGCGCCGCCGCCGGTGGTCAGCATCGCGCCGAGAGTCATCCCCAGCGACGCGGCGGCCACCATCCCCGCGCCCAGCGGCAGCCAGGCGAGCGCCGGGCGGCCGCGACGCGGCGCGCGCACCGCGGCCGGCCGCTGCGCCAGCCGCCCCTCGATGACGCCGGCCAGATCGAAGCCGAGCGGCTCGGCGGGCAGCGACTGCAGGCCGGCGCGCAGGGCGCGCAGTTCGGCGTGCGTCGCGGCGCACACCGGGCAGGCGGCGACGTGCGACTCGATCGCGCGGCGCTCGCCGGCGGCGAGCGCCTCGTCGATCCAGGCCGACAGTTCGACGATGCGAGGGCAGGTCTCATTCATCTCCAGGCTCTCCGGTCAGGCGGCGATGCGCGGCGATCAGCGCGGCGCGGGCGCGGGCGATGCGCGACTTCACCGTGCCCTCGGCGACGTCGAGCACCGCCGCGATTTCGGTGTACGACAGGTCCTCGACTTCGCGCAGCAGCAGCACTTCGCGATGCTCGGCCGGCAGCCGGGCGAGCGCCGCGTCCAGCAGGCCGAGGCGCTGTGCGGTGGCGAGCTGCTGCTCGGGGGTCGGCGCGGTGTCGGGCAGCACCAGTGCCTCGTCGACGGGAACGAACTCGACCAGCCGGCGGCGGCGCAGCAGGTCCAGCGCCGCGTTGCGGGCGATCTGCAGCAGCCAGGTGCCGAACTGCGCCTGCGGCCGCCAGCCCGGCAACGCCTCGTAGGCCCTCATGAACGTGTCCTGCGTCAGCTCCACCGCTTCGTCGCGCGAGCCCAGCATGCGTTGCAGGAACCGGAAGACGCGATCCTGGTGCCGCCGCACCAGCGCCGCGAATGCCCGTCGGTCGCCGTGCCGGGCGAGCGCGGCCAGTTCGCCGTCGTCCGGCGCCGTCAATTCCGCCTCCTGCTGCCACGCGCTGCCTCGACACCGGTTTCAACGAACGAGGGCGGCAAAGGTTCCCTCGTCGCGGCGTTCGCGGTTGTCCGGAGTCGACTTGCGCGCAGGCCGCCGATGCGGGCGGGCTCGCCGCGTTGCGAAACGCTGCCCGGCGATCAGCCGCGCAGCGCCTCGCGCGCCGCGGCCACCGTCTCGGCGATCTCGGCGTCGCCGTGCGCGGCGCTGACGAAGCCGGCTTCGTACAGCGCCGGCGCCAGGTACACGCCGCGCTCGAGCATGGCATGGAAGAAGCGGTTGAAACGCTCCTTGTCGGTGGCCATCACGGCGCCGTAGTGCTGCGGCAACTCGGGCGCGAAGAAGAAGCCGAACATGCCGCCTTCGCTGTCGCCGCACATCGGCACGCCGGCGCCGCGCGCGGCGGCGAGCAGGCCGTCGACGAGCGACTTCGTCTTCGCGGCCAGCGTCTCGAAGAAGCCGGGCTTCGAGATCTCGCGCAGCGTGGCCAGTCCGCACGCGGTGGCCACCGGGTTGCCGCTGAGCGTGCCGGCCTGGTAGACCGGGCCCAGCGGCGCGAGCTGCTCCATGATGCGGCGCGGCCCGCCGAAGGCGGCCAGCGGCATGCCGCCGCCGATGACCTTGCCGAACACGGTCAGGTCGGGTGCGAAGCCCGGGATCAGCCCGGCGTACACGCTCTGCGCGCCGCCGAGCGCGACGCGGAAGCCCGTCATCACCTCGTCGAACACCAGCAGCGCGCCGTGCCGGGTGCACAGCTCGCGCAGCCGCGTCATGAACGGCACGCTGGCGCGGACGAAGTTCATGTTGCCCGCGATCGGCTCGACCATCACGCAGGCGATGCGCTCGCCGTGCGCGGCGAACGCCGCGTCGAGTTGCCCGACGTCGTTGTACTGGAGCACCAGCGTGTGCTGCACCACCTCGGCCGGCACGCCGGCGCTCGTCGGATGGCCGAAGGTGGCCATCCCCGAACCGCCCTTGACGAGCAGCGCGTCCGCGTGGCCGTGATAGCAGCCCTCGAACTTGACGATCAGCGCCCGTCCGGTGGCGCCGCGCGCCAGCCGCAGCGCGCTCATCGCGGCCTCGGTGCCGCTGGACACCAGCCGCACCTGCTCGACGCTGGGCACCTGCGCGATGATCGCCTCGGCCAGCTCGATCTCGCGTTCGGTCGGCGCGCCGAAGCTGAAGCCGTCGGCGGCGGCGCGCTGCACCGCGTCGAGCACCGCCGGGTGACCGTGGCCGAGGATCATCGGCCCCCAGGAGCCGATGTAGTCGACGTAGCGCCGGCCCTCGGCGTCCCACAGATGCGGGCCCTGCGCACGGGCGATGAAGCGCGGCGTGCCGCCGACGGCGCGGAACGCGCGCACCGGCGAGTTGACGCCACCGGGGATCACGCGCTGCGCGCGCTCGAAGAGTTCGGCGTTGTTCAATTCAATGGCTCCACCGCTCGTCGCGCCACCTGCGACGCACGAACCCGCGTCCGGCCGGCGGCGGCCGCGCATCGGGGTTTGGCTGCGGCATCCCGTCGTTGGCGCGACATGGGCTTTCGCCGACGGGCGGGCGGCTTGCCGCGGCGCTTGCGGCTCTCCCAGCGCGGCCGAGCGGCGACGCGGGGCCGTCCCTGCCGACGGTTCGTCCTGCGCGCCGGCCCGTCGGCATGCAGGCCGGCACGCCGGGCCGACGTCGTTTCGGCGGGGTCATCAGTGGATCCGCCGCGAGGCGCCTTTCGGCTCGTCGGGCGCCGGCTCGGCAGCCGACGAACCGTCGCCCTCCTCTTCGGATCCGGGCAGCGCCCAGAAGAAGCGGTCCGGCACGACGTTGCCCATGCCCGGACGGAACCCCGCGTCCAGGCTCTGGTCGAGGAACGACAGCGCCTCGCCGACGGCGGCGTGCAGTTCGGCACCCGAGGCCAGCAGCGCCGCCAGCGCCGCCGACAGCGTGTCGCCGGCACCGACGAACGAGGCTTCGAACAGCTCGAACTTCTCGCCGGTGAGCGCGCCCTGCGGCGACGCGAGCACGTTGTCGACCCACTGCTCGCTGCCCTTGGACGACAGCATGACCCCGGTGACCAGCACGTAGCGCGTGCCGTGCTCGCCGGCGGCCACCGCCAGCTCGC
>CAZUBF010000053.1:0-20129 GCA_964618555.1 uncultured Azohydromonas sp. | reverse complement strand
ACGAGCGGCTGCACGCGATCATGAAGGGCATCCACGAGAACTGCGTGCGCCACGGCAAGCGCGCCGACGGCAGCGTCAACTACGTCGACGGCGCCAACATCGCCGGCTTCGTCAAGGTCGCCGACGCGATGCTCGCACAGGGCGTCTACTGAGCGCCCCAGGGCCGGGGGCCGTGCCCGACCCGCCTCCCGCGGGGGCAGGGTGGGGCCGACCCGGGGCGGCCCGGTTCATTGCACGCGTCTTGCCGCAGTGGCCCGTCTGCGACGGCGGGTCACTGCCGGCGTCGCCGGTTCGCGTCTCCTTGAACTGACATAAGGAATCCGCCACCCGAAGCGGCGAGCATATATAAAGTGATTCATGGCACCGAGGCGTCGCCTCGGTGCAAGTTGCCTGCTGGAGATTCCGATGCCGATTCGCTCGTTCCTGCGCTTGTCTGTTGCAGCGTCGCTGGCCCTCGCACTGGGTGCCTTCGCTGCCGACAAGCCGGTCACCGAAACCGAACTGAAGTACCAGGCCGGCGGCTCGCCGCTGGCCGGCGAGCAGATGTACCAGGCGACGAACCCGAAGGCGCCGCCGATGAAGCAGTCCGAGTTCGAGACCGCGCGCAAGATCTACTTCGAACGCTGCGCCGGCTGCCACGGGGTGCTGCGCAAGGGCGCCACCGGCAAGCCGCTGACCCCCGACCTCACGCTGGACAAGGGCACCGACTACCTGAAGGTGTTCATCGCCTACGGCTCGCCGGCCGGCATGCCGAACTGGCAGACCTCGGGCGAGATGACCGAGGCCGAAGTCGACCTGATGGCGCGGTACATCCAGCACGACCCGCCGATGCCTCCGGAATACGGCCTGCCCGAGATGAAGGCCACCTGGAAGGTCATCGTCCCGCCCGCGAAGCGTCCGACGAAGAAGGAGAACAGCTACAACATCTCCAACATCTTCTCGACGACGCTGCGCGACACCGGCGAGATCGCGCTGATCGACGGCGACTCGAAGAAGATCATCAGCGTCATCAAGACGGGCTACGCGGTGCACATCTCGCGCATGTCGGCGTCGGGCCGCTACCTGTTCGTGATCGGGCGCGACGCGAAGATCAACATGATCGACCTGTGGATGGCCAAGCCCGACAACGTGGCCGAGATCCGCGTCGGCCTCGAGGCGCGCTCGGTCGACACCAGCAAGTTCAAGGGCTACGAGGACAAGCTGGCGATCGCGGGCACCTACTGGCCGCCGCAGTTCGTCATCATGGACGGCGACACGCTCGAGCCGAAGCGGATCGTCAGCACCCGCGGCATGACGGTCGACACGCAGGAGTACCACCCCGAGCCGCGCGTGGCCGCCATCGTCGCCAGCCACTTCAAGCCCGAGTTCATCGTCAACGTCAAGGAGACGGGCAAGTCGCTGATGGTCGACTACTCGAACCTCGACGCGCTGAAGATCACCGAGATCGGCTCGGCGCGCTTCCTGCACGACGGCGGCTGGGACGCCAGCAAGCGCTACTTCATGGTGGCGGCAAACAACAGCAACAAGATCGCCGCGATCGACGCCAAGGATGGCAAGCTGCAGGCGCTGGTCGAGGTCGGCAAGATCCCGCATCCCGGCCGCGGCGCGAACTTCAAGCATCCGAAGTTCGGACCGGTGTGGGCCACCAGCCACCTCGGCGACGAGCAGATCGCGCTGATCAGCACCGATCCGAAGCGCAAGGACGGCTTCAAGGTCGTGCAGATGCTCAAGGGGCAGGGCGGCGGTTCGCTGTTCATCAAGACGCACCCGAAGTCCAAGCATCTGTACGTCGACACGCCGCTGAACCCCGATCCGGCGATCTCGCAGTCGGTGGCGGTGTTCGACACCACCAACCTCGACAAGGGCTACACCGTGCTGCCGATCGCCGAGTGGGCCGACCTGAAGGACGACGGCGCCAAGCGCGTCGTGCAGCCCGAGTACAACAAGGCCGGTGACGAAGTGTGGTTCGCCGTGTGGTCGGCGAAGAACAAGGAGAGCGCACTCGTCGTCGTCGACGACAAGACGCTGAAGCTCAAGGCCGTGATCAAGGACCCGAAGCTGATCACGCCCACCGGCCACTTCAACGTCAACAACACGCAGCACGACGTCTACTGACGCGTCCAGCGACGCGCTGCGCGCCCGAGGGGCGCGGCGTCTTCGTTTTGCCTGGAGACTGGCCGATGAGCAAGATCCCCGCCCCGCTGTTCGCCGCCGCGCTGCTGGCCGCGGCCAGCGCGCTGCCCGCGCACGCCGACGCGCAGGCCGACCTGACCAAGGCCGGCTGCATGGCCTGCCACGCGAAGGACAAGAAGCTGGTCGGCCCGTCGTTCAAGGACATCGCCGCGAAGTACAAGGGCAAGGACGTGGTCGCCGACCTGGCGGCCAAGGTGCGCGCCGGTGGCAAGGGCGTCTGGGGCCCCGTGCCGATGCCGCCCACCGGGCCCGACAAGATCGGCGACGACGCGCTCAAGGCCGGCCTCCAGTTCATCGTGTCGACCCACTGAGCGGCGCGGTTGATCTCTGTGGGGGGCGCACGACGATGCCTGCGCTCGACGCGACCGACGCGCAACTCATCGCGCGGCTGGCCATCGGCTTCCCGCTGTCGGCCACGCCGTACGCCGACGTCGCCGCCGAGCTGGGCCTCGACGAGGAGCAGGTGCTGGCGCGGCTGCGCCGGCTGCACGACGCCGGCGTGATCGGCGCACCGGTGCCGCAGATGCCGCGCGAGGCGGGCGTGCCGCAGCGCTCGGCGCTGATCGGCGCGCAGGTGCCGGGCGACGAGGTCGATGCGGTCGCGGCGCGCGTGTGCGCGCTGCCCTCGGTGGTCCACGCCGAACAGCGCCACCACCGCTACAACCTCTGGTTCGCGCTGGTCGCCGAGTCGGCGCTGGCGCTCGACGCGGCGTGCGCGCAGGCCGCGGCGCGCATCGGCGCGCCGCTGCTGGTGCTGCCCAACGAGATCAGCTACGCGGGGACGCTGCTGTGGCTGCTGTGACCCGCCCGCACGGCGGCGCGGCGCTGGCCGAGTTCGACCGCCGGCTGCTCGAGGCCACGCGGCACGGGCTGCCGCTGGTGCCGCGCCCCTACGACGAAATCGCCCGGCGGCTCGGCGCCAGCGGTGCGCAGGTGCGCGCGCGGCTCGATGCGCTGCTGCGCGACGGCGCGCTGCTGCGCATCGGCGTGCTGCCCGACGCGCAGCACGTCGGGCTGGGCCGGCATGCGCTGAGCGTGTGGGACGTCGACGACCGCCGCGTCGACGAACTCGGCGACAAGGTCGCCGCCTTCGGCTTCGTGCTGCGCTGCTGCCGCCGCCCGCGCCGCGCGCCCGACTGGCCTTACAACCTGTTCGCGGTGCTGCACGGCCGCGACGTGGCCGAAATCGACCGCGGCGTGCTGCAGATCCTGTGCCTGCTGGCCGACGCGTGCCACGGGCACGAAGTGCTGCATCGCGAACGGGTGTTCGAGCGCACGCAGTGAACGCCGCCCCGGCGCGCGGCTGGTCGCGCCGCCGGTTCGCCGGGGCGGCGTTCGCCGGCGCGCTGGGCGCCGGCCGCTCCGGTTGGGCCACGGCGGTGGTCGCACCGGGGGCTTCGGGGGCGCGTGCGGCGATGCGCATCGCCGTCGCCGACGCGACGTCCGCGTGGATCGTCGATGCGCGTGCGCTGCGGCTGGACCACCGCGTGCCGGTGTCGGCGGTCACGGCCAGCGCGATCGACCCGACCGGCACGCGCATCGCTGTCGCTGGCGACGATGGCTCGTTGGCGCTGCTCGACCTGTGCGGCGGCCGTTGGTTGGCACGCACGACGGTGCCTGGGCGCGTCGGCGCGCTGGCGTGGTCGGGCGACGCGCAGCACCTGATCGCCGCCGACGCCGAGGCGCCGGCGATGACGATCGTCGACGCCCGGCTGCAGTTGCTGCGCCGCTACGCGGTGGCCGACCTCGCGCGGCGCAGGCCGTCGCGCGTGGCTGCGGTGGCGGCGCACCCGGTGCGGCACAGCTTCGTCGTCGCGCTGCGCGATCTGCCCGAACTGTGGGAGCTGTCGCTCGACCCGCGGGCCGAGCCGATCTACGACGGGTTGGTGCACGACTTCCGCATGGGCGAGGCGATCGCCACCGCCGGATTCCTCGGGGCGCGCCGCTCGCCGCTGGTCGCGCCGCTGTCCGACCCGTTCGTCGACCCGCTGCACCCGCAGGTGCTGGCGCGCACGCGCGGCGCCGACGGCGCAGACCTGGTGCTGACGCACAACCTCGACATCCGCCGAGCGATCGCGGAGGTCGCGCTGGCCGACGCGCCGCGCCCGGGCGCGGGTGCGGTGGTGACGCACGGCGGCGAACGCGCGCTGCTGCTGCCGCACCGCGACGCGGCGCGCTGGAGCCTGGTGGGCCTGCGGCGCGGCGACCTGCGCGGCAGCGTGCCGGCACCGGTGCGCGACGGCACGCTGCACGCCGCGCCGCGCTCGCCGTGGATCTGGTGCGTCGCAGCCGACGGCGAGCGCCGCGTCGTGGTGCACCGCGTCGACGCGCAGCGCTTCGAGCCGGCAGGCAGCGACGCGTTCGACGGCGTCGCGCTCGGCGGCCTGCGCTTCGACGCGACGGGATCGTTCGCCGCGCTGGCGTTGTGCACGCCGGCGCCGCAGCTCGTCGTGTGGGACGTCGCCCGCGGTGCGCTGCACGGGCGCGTCGCGCTCGACGACACGCCGTCGGGCGCCGGGGACTGCCTCTAGCCGGTGCCGCGCGCGGACCGCGCCGTGCCCGGCACGCGACGCCGCGCCAGGCACACCGGCCCCGCCGGCGCGCGGGGTGCGGGGTGAGTGTCCGGGCGCCACGGGCGCCGCGCGGTGCTCACGCCTGCACGCGGTACTCGGCCAGCCGCTTCGCGCCGAGGATGCGGATCTCGCGACGGTCGATCTCGATCAGCCCCTTGGACTCGAGCTCGTGCAGCACACGCGAGAAGTACTCGGGCGTCAGCGACAGCCGCGACGCGATCACCGCCTTGCTCACCGGCAGCGTCACCGTCTGCACCGCCGCCGGGTCGCACCCGTCCACGCTCTGGTCGCGCAGCAGGTAGCCGATGACGCGCTGCAGACCCGAGTGCAGCGCGTAGGCCTCGACGTCGTGGATCAGCCCGTGCAGGCGGCGTGACATGCCGGCCAGCAGACGCAGCGCGAAGCGGTGGTCACGCTTGATCTCGTCGATCACCGCCGGCTTGCCCACGGTCAGCAGCAGCGTGTCGGCGAGCGTCTGCGCGCTGAGGATGTACGGGCGGTCGGTGAACATGATCGCCTCGCCGAAGCTGTGGCCCGGGCCGATCAACTCGACGACCTTCTCGTTGCCGCCGGGCGACAGCACGAACAGCTTGACCTGCCCCGTGACCACGACGTGGAACTCATCGCACGCGTCGCCGACGCGGAACACCATGTCGCCGCGCGCCAGCCGGCGCAGCTGGCATCCTTCGGCGACCTTCGTCAGTTCGGCGGGACTGAGCTCGTTGAACAGCGGCAGCACCGACAGGTACCGCGGCACGTCGAACGGGCGGGACTCCATGCTTGGCTCCAGGACAGCGACGGGGCGATTGTGGCCCGGGTGGCACCCGTTTCGTTGACATCCGTCAAGCCGGCGGCCGTGCCGGCGGTGGTCGATCGTGCGGGCGCCACCGGTTCACACGAGCGCGACGAGGTGGGCCAGCAACAGTGCGCCGGCCAGGCTGTGCAGCAGCGCCGCCGGCCAAGGCCAGCCGAGCGCGGCCACCCCGACGCCCAGCACCGCCAGCGCCGCCAGCAACGCCAGCAGCCGCGTCGCCTCGTCGCGGCGACCGAGTCGCGACGCGGCGATGGCGACGCCGGCGGCCAGCGGCAGCAGCAGCACCGCGGTGCCCACGTGCAGCAAGCGCGCGGTCGCCGCGGCGACCGCGCCGTTGGGCTCGCGCCACGGGTCGAGCGTCGACAGCGGCCAGCCTGCCGCGGCGGCGCGCTGCAGGCACTCGCCCAGCGCGCCGCATCCGGCGCCGGCGACCGAGGCGCCCCCCGACGCGCCCAACGCGGCCTGCGCCAGCGCCATCGCCGCCGCGGCCGCGGCCAGCGCGCCCACGCCGCGTGCGCGATCCGGCCCGGCCAGCCGCCAGGCCAGCGCCAGCATCAGCCAGCCGCCCAGCAGGTTGCCCAGCGTGACGGCCGGCAGCTTGGCGCCGGGCGTGGCCACGCCGAGCACGGCCAGCGCCAGCGCCAGCGCGAGCAGCGCTGCCGGCAGCGCGGCCGCCCGGGCACGCTGCGCCTGCCGGCGCAGCGCCGACCACAGCAATGCGGCGATCACCAGCAGCGCGGCGCTGGCGGTCAACCGGTGCGCGCCGCGCACGACACCGACGACCGCCTCCGACAGCAGCGGCGTGGCCTGCGGCGCGTGCGACAACCGCAGCGTCGCGCTGAGCGCGGCCACCGCGAACAGCAGCAGCACGCAGGTGCGCGCCAGCGCGCCGGCGCGTGCCGCGCGCCGTGCGGGGAGGTCGACATGAGCGTGGGCAGGCAAGGACGGGCGCACGGCGCGCGGACGCAGCCCGCGGATGTCGCGATGCTGCAGCCTCGCGCGCCGTCGTGGCATCGGTATTTGACCCCAGGCGGCACATAAAGAAATATCTGACATTCTTGAATTGCATCAATTCGGGCACCGTCCCCCATTTCCACAATCCACCGCACCCGTTGGGCCGACCCTGCTCGACCCGCGTCCGTGCACAAGGAGAGATGCCATGAGCCCACACCATCACGACGACGAGAACGAGCCGGTGCCCTTCATGCAGAAGCTGCTCGACAACCCGTTCATGCTGCTGTTCCTGGGTGTGCTGATTCCGATGGTGGTCTACAACCTGTGGGGCGTCGTCGAGATCCTGCTGATCCCGATGACCAACTGAGCGCCGACCAAGTGACAACACGACAAGGAACCGCACGATGAGCGCCATCCTTCCCCCGTCGGACCGCCTGTGGATCAAGCATCCGATCGACCGCGTCGAGGGCACGTGGATCGCGATCGCGCTGACCTGGTGCATGATCCTGTTCTTCATGATGGTCGGCTGGCACATCTGGGGCGACCAGAACCTGTCCACCGAGACCTACCGCACCACGCCCGAGCGCTTCACCGAGAAGACGCAGGCGATGGTCGACAAGTACACGGTGCGCACCGAGACCGATCAGAAGATCCCGGTGGTCGCGCCGCCGCCGGGCAGTGACGTCTACCTGCTGGGGCGGCTGTGGAACTTCTGGCCGATCCTCGAGCTGGAGAAGGGCAAGACCTACCGGCTGCACCTGACGGCGCTCGACTACAACCACGGCTTCTCGTTGCAGCCGGCCAACATCAACATCCAGATGGTGCCGGGCTTCGAGCACGTGGTCACGGTGACGCCGAACCAATCGGGTCAGTACTCCATCGTGTGCAACGAGTTCTGCGGCATCGGCCACCACCAGATGGTCGGCCGCCTGTACGTCAAGTGAGGGGGAGGCGATGAGCGTGACGACCACCTACCGGACCTGCCCCCGATCGGGGCTGCAGTTCGAGAACCAGGCCGAGTGGCTGATGAAGGCCAACGCCTTCGTCGGCGTGGTCTGGCTGCTGATCGGCGGCCTGCTGGCCATCGGCGTCGTGCTGACCCGCTGGCCGGCCATCCACTGGCTGCCGGCCGACACCTTCTACATGGTGCTGACGGCCCACGGCATCGACATGCTGATCTTCTGGATCATCTTCTTCGAGATCGCGGTGCTGTACTTCGCGTCGTCGACGCTGCTGCGCTGCCGCATCGCGACGCCGAAGATCGCCTGGCTGGCGTTCTTGCTGATGGTCATCGGCTCGGTGCTGAACAACGTCGCGGTGTTCCGCGGCGCGTCGAGCGTGATGATGACCTCGTACGTGCCGATGATGGCCGAGCCGAACTTCTACCTCGGCATCATCCTGTTCGCGGTCGGTGCACTGATCGCGTGTTTCGTGTTCTTCGGCACGCTGGTGGTCGCCAAGCGCGAGAGGACCTACGAGGGCTCGATCCCGCTGGTGACCTTCGGTGCGCTGACCGCCGCGATCATCGCGGTGTTCACTCTGGTGTCGGGCGCGCTGATCATCGTCCCCGCCTGGCTGATGTCGCTGGGCCTGATGAACGTCGACCCGCTGATCTACCGCACGGTCTGGTGGGCACTGGGCCACAGCTCGCAGCAGATCAACGTCGCGGCGCACATCTCGATCTGGTACCTTGTGGCGGCCGTCGTCTTCGGCGCCAAGCCGATGAGCGAGCGCGTCAGCCGCACCGCGTTCCTGCTCTACATCCTGTTCCTGCAACTGGCCAGCGCGCACCACCTGCTTGCCGACCCAGGCGTGTCCACTGCCTGGAAGGTGGTCAACACCAGCTACTTCATGTACTTCGCGGTGCTGGCGTCGATGCTGCACGGCCTGACGATCCCCGGCGCGATGGAAGTCGCGCAGCGCGAGAAGGGTTACACCAAGGGCCTGTTCGAGTGGCTGCGCAAGGCGCCATGGAGCAACCCGACGTTCAGCGGCGTGTTCATCTCGATCGTCGGTTTCGGCTTCCTCGGCGGCATCACCGGCGTGATGATGGGCACCGAGCAGCTGAACCTGATCATCCACAACACGATCTACGTGCCGGGGCACTTCCACGCCACCGTGGTGATCGGCACCACGCTGACCTTCATGGCGCTGACCTACTACCTGATTCCGGTGCTGTTCAGGCGCGAGATGATCGCGCCGACGATGGCCCGGTGGCAGCCCTACGTGTTCGGCCTGTCGATGTACGCCTTCACGCTGGTGATGATGGGCGCGGGCACGCTCGGCGTGTCGCGCCGGCACTGGGACATGGCGTTCGAGGGCGCAGCGCTGGCCTACGAGTGGCCGGGTGCGGCGTACCTGATGATGGGCCTGGTCGGCATCACCGGTATGGCGGCGATCGTCGGCGGCATCATGTTCGTCTACATCACCGTCGGCTCGTTGCTGTGGGGCAAGAAGCTCGACACCGGCAACGTGAGCAGCAAGTTCACGCCGGTGTCGCGCGCGGCGCCGAGCATGGCGGCGCAGAGCTACGGCTCGATGGGCTTCGCCGCTCCCGGCACCTTCGTGCTGGCGATGGTGTTCCTGGTGGCCTTCGTGCTCTACTACTTCATCAACTGGAAGTACCTGTCGACGCTGTGGGGCCTGAGCTGAGCCGCGCCGGCGCGCCGACGAGGAGCCTGCGATGAACACCACCGCCCTGACCCGCACCGTAGCCCACCCGCCGCGCTGGCGCGTGGTGCTCGGGGTGTTCAAGCTGCGCATCGGCGTGCTGATCATGCTCACCGCGCTGGCCGGCGTCGCGATCGCCCCCGGCGAGGCGCCGCCGCTCTGGCAGGTGCTGCTGATGGCGCTGGCGGTGCTCGTGTCGTCGGCCAGCGCCGGGGCCTTCAACCAGTTCGTCGAGGCCGACAGCGACCGGCTGATGCGGCGCACGCGCCAGCGCGCGTTCGCCAGCGGGGCGCTGCATGCCGGGCCGGCGTGGATGGCGCTGATCGTCGGCCTGCTCGCCGCCGCGGTGGCCGCCACGTGGACGTGGATCAACCCCACGTCGGCGGCGTTCCTGTTCCTCGGCGCGTTCACCTACGCGGTCGTCTACACGGTGTGGCTGAAGCGGCGCACCTGGACGAACATCGTCTTCGGCGGGTTGGCCGGCAGCTTCGCGGTGCTCACCGGCGCCGCGGCGGTCGATCCGTCGATCGGCGCGCTCCCGATGCTGCTTGCGCTGGTGCTGTTCCTGTGGACGCCGCCGCACTTCTGGAGCCTGGCTATCGCCAACCGCGACGACTACGCGGCCGCCGGCGTGCCGATGCTGCCGGTGGTCGTCGGCGTCGAGCGGGCGGCTCGCATCGTGCACCTGAACGCGATGCTGCTGGTCGCGGCGTCGCTGCTGCCGACGCTGTTCGGCGCCGGGCCGGCGTACCTCGTCGCGGCGCTGGCCGGTGGCGCGCACTTCCTGCGCCGCACGCGGGCGCTGGCGCGCGCCCCCGGGCGCGCCAACGCGATGTCGGCGTTCTTCGCGTCGATGGTGCAACTGGCCGTGCTCATCGTCGGGGTGGCCGTCGATGCGGCGTTGCGCTGAAGTCGTCCCCGCGGCGCTGCTCGCCGCGATGCTCGCGGCGCCGTTGCAGGCCGCGGCCGCTGCGGACGCGCCGGCGCTGCCGTCGGCACCCGAAGCCGCGCGCGCGGGCGGCGTGCCGACGCTCGACGAACGCGAGGCGCTGCGCATCAGCCAGGCGGTGGTCGGCACCACGCCGCCCGACTACACGCTGCTCGACCGCGAGGGCCGCCCGGTGCGCATGTCGAGCTACCGCGGCAAGCCGTTGCTCGTGAGCTTCATCTACACCGGCTGCTTCACGGTGTGCCCGACGCAGACGCGCACGCTGCACGAGGCGGTCAAGGGCCTCGACCGCCTGCTCGGTCCGCACCAGTTCAACGTCGTGAGTGTCGGGTTCAACCAGCCGTTCGACTCGCCCACCGCGATGCGCTCGTTCGCCGCGCAGCACCGGATCCAGTACCCGAACTGGGAGTTCCTCAGCCCGCACCGTTCGGTGGTCGACCCGATGACGCGCGACTTCGGCTTCAGCTACGTCGCCACGCCGGCCGGGTTCGACCATGTCGTCGGCGTCACCGTGATCGACCCGCAGGGGCGCATCCACAGCCAGGTCTACGGCGAGCGCATGACCGCCGAGGCGCTGGGCCAACCGTTGCGCGAACTGCTGCTGTCGGCGCCGCCGGCCGGCGGGTCGATGACGCTGGCCGATCTGGTCGAGCGGGTGCGCATCCTGTGCACCATCTACGACCCCGACACCGGCAAGTACCGCTACGACTACGCGCTGTTCTTCGAGATCGCGGGCGGCCTGGGATTCTTCCTCACGGTCGGCGTGTACTTTGCGCGCGAGTGGCGATCGCGTCGCCGGGCGCCCGCGGGGATGGGCGCGCCGGCGGCCACCGCGCCGCGCTGACGCCGCGGCGCCCCGGCCGGCGCCTGCCCCGTGGTGACGTCCACGGCCCTGTCTCAACTGCCCGGCTCGCGTGCGCTGGCGCTGTGGCGACGCGTCGAGCTGGCCGTCGACGCGCTGAGCGGGCCCGCGCAGAACCCGCTGCGCCACCTCGGCGCACTGGGGTTTCTCGCCTTCTGGCTGCTCGCGGTCAGCGGCATCTACCTGTACGTCGTGCTCGACACCTCGGCCAGCGGCGCCTGGATCTCGATCGACCGGCTGTCGCGCGAGCAGTGGTACCTCGGCGGCGTGCTGCGCAGCGTGCACCGCTACGCGGCCGATGCCTTCGTGGTGTTCACCGCGCTGCACATCGTGCGCGAGTGGCTGCACGGCCATTACCGCGGGTTCCGCCGGTTCTCGTGGCTCACCGGCGTGCCGCTGCTGCCGCTGATGGCGGCGGCGGCGATCGGTGGCTTCTGGATGAACTGGGACCAGCTCGGCCAGTTCTCGGCGGTGGCCACCGCCGAGTGGCTCGACGCGCTGCCGCTGCTCGGCGCACCGCTGGCGCGCAACTTCCTCTCCGCCGCGGCGGTGAGCGACCGCCTGTTCTCGCTGTTCGTGTTCGTGCACCTGGGCGTTCCGCTGCTGCTGGTGTTCGCGCTGTGGTTCCACATCCAGCGCATCACGCGCGCCGAGGCGTTCCCGCCGCGCGCGCTGGCGCTGGGCGCGTGCGCCGCGCTGCTGGCGCTGTCGCTGGCCGCGCCGGTGATGAGCCACGCGCCGGCCGAGGCGGCGCAGGTGGCGCCGGCGCTGGCGCTGGACTGGGTGGTGCTGGCCGTGCACCCGCTCATGTACGCCACCTCGGCCGGCTTCGTCTGGGCGCTGGTGGCCGCGGCGCTGCTGGCGCTGCTGGTGCTGCCGTTCGTGCCGCAGCCGGCGCGCGCGCCGGTGGCGGTGGTCGACCCGGCGAACTGCAACGGCTGCCGGCGCTGCTTTGCCGATTGCCCGTACGCGGCGATCACGATGGTGCCTCACCCGAGCGGGCGTCCCGGGCGGCAGCTCGCACAGGTCGACCCCGACCTGTGCGCGGCCTGCGGCATCTGCGCCGGCGCCTGCCCGTCGTCGACGCCGTTTCGCAGCGTCGCCGAGCTGGCCACCGGCATCGACATGCCGCAGCTGCCGGTGGGCGCGCTGCGCACGCAGCTGCAGCACCGCCTCGACGCCCTGGCGGCGCCGCAGCGCATCGTCGTGTTCGGCTGCGCGCACGGCGCGCGGGTCGACGCGCTGCGCGCCGATGCCGACGTCGCCGCGTTCGAGCTGATCTGCGCCGGCCAGCTGCCGCCGTCGTTCGTCGAGTACGCGCTGCGCGACGGTGCCGACGGCGTGGTCGTCGCGACCTGCCGCGACGGCGGCTGCGAGTTCCGCCTGGGCGCGCGCTGGACCGACGAGCGCCTGCGCGGCGCGCGCGAGCCGCACCTGCGCGACTCGGTGCCGCGCGAACGCGTGTCGCTCGTCGACGCCGGCGCCGGCGAAGAGGCGCGGCTGCGCGCAGCGGTGTCGTCATTGCGGGCACGTTTGCCCTATGTCAACATGCCCGTCGGACCAGCACCGAAGATACATCATGGCTGAATCTTCTGTCGCGGCGCAGCCGCGCGGCGCGCGTGCCTGGGCGGGGCAGGTGCTGCTGTGGGGGCTGTTCGCGCTCGCGGTCGGCGTGTTCTCGCGCTGGCCGACGTACCACCACCTCGACGACGCACAGGCGCTGATCAAGGTCAGCTTCGTGCACGCCGGCAAGCCGGTGGGCGACTGCCGCCCGCTGACCGCCGACGAACTCGCCAAGCTGCCGCCGAACATGCGCGCGCCGATGAAGTGCCCGCGCGAGCGCTCGCCGGTGACGGTCGAGGTCGACCTCGACGGCGTGCCCGCGGTGCGCGCGGTGGCGCCGCCGTCGGGGCTGTCGCGCGACGGCGCGTCGGCCTTCTATCAGCGACTGCCGGTGAACGCAGGCGAGCGCCGCGTCGCCGTGCGCCTGCGCGACGACGCACGCATCGAACGCTTCGAGTACGAGGTCGAGTCCATCGTGAAGCTCGCTCCGGCGCAGGTGCTGGTGATCGACTTCGACGCCGGGAAAGGCGGCATCACGTTCCAATGAGCACGCTCATCGACACCTCGTCCGACTCGGCACTGCCGGTGCCGCGCGCGCTGCGCCCGGCCACCGCGGCCGACTACAGCCTGCCGGTGCAGGCCTCGCAGCGTGCGCTGGCGCGCGGCTGGCTGTGGCTGGGTCTGGTGGCGCTGATCGCCTCGGGCCTGTTCTCGGTGCTGCTGGTGCTTGCGCGCACGCCGGGCGTCAACGCCTGGCTGCCCGGCGTCGACTTCTTCCGCGTCGCGCTGGTGCTGCACGTCGACCTGTCGGTGCTGGTGTGGTTCGTCGCGGTGGCCGGCATGCTGTGGAGCGTGGCGTCGACGCCGCGCGGCGAGCTGTGGAGCTGGGCCGGGCTGGGTGCCGCCGGTGCCGGCACCGCGCTGATGTCGCTGGCCGCGTTCGTCGCCCCCGGCGCGCCGATCATGGCCAACTACATCCCGGTGCTCGAGTCGCCGCTGTTCATGGCCGGGCTGGTCGTGTTCGGCGTCGGCGCCGCGCTGCTGGTGCTGCGCACGATGGCCGCGGCGCCGCGCGTGGGCCCGCAGCCCGACGGCGGCGGGGCGCTGCGCTTCGGGCTCAACGCGTCGGCGGTGGCCGCGGCGGTGGCGCTGATCGCCTTCGTCTGGTCGATCGCCGTGGTGCCGACCACGCTCGACGGCAAGGCCTACTACGAGATCGTGTTCTGGGGCGGCGGCCACGCGCTGCAGTTCACGTGGACGCTGCTGATGCTGGTGGCCTGGCTGTGGCTCGCGCAGGCATGTGGCGCGCGCGTGCCGCTGAGCCCGCGCGTGGCGCTGCTGCTGTTCACGCTGGCGCTGGCCAGCGTGTTCGTCACGCCGTACGCCTACCTTGCGCACCCGGTGACCAGCGTCGAGCACCGCGACCTGCACACCTGGGCGATGCGCTTCGGCGGCGGCGTGGCGATCTTCCCGCTGGCGTTGGCGGTGCTGCTGGCGCTGGCCGGGCTGCGCGGCGTCGCCGACGAGGCCCGGCCGTTGCGCGCGGCGCTGGTGTCGTCGATGCTGCTGTTCGCCGCTGGCGGCGTGATCGGCATGACGATCAACGGCAGCAACGTGAAGATCCCGGCGCACTACCACGGCTGCATCGTCGGCGTCACGCTCGCGCTGATGGGACTCGTCTACCACCTGCTGCCGCGCCTGGGCTGGGCCACGCCGCGGGGGCGCATGGCCGTGGCGCAGCCGTACCTGTACGGCGCCGGGCAGCTGATGCACATCGTCGGCCTGGTGTGGTCGGGTGGCTACGGCGTGCAGCGCAAGGTGGCCGGGGCCGAGCAGGTGCTGCGCTCGCCGGCCGAAGTGTTCGGCATGGGGCTGATGGGCGCCGGCGGATTGATCGCGATCGTCGGCGGGCTGCTGTTCGTCATCGTCGTGCTGCGCGCCATGCGCGCAGCACGGTGCTGAACGCCGCCGCCGGGGCTTGACGATGGCATTCGGACCGAAGCGCCTCGCGCGCCACCTGTTCATGCGCGCCGAGGCGGTGTTCAACCGCGCCTTCGGCGACAAGCTCAACCCGCTGTACCACCTCGGCGCGCTGACCTTCTTCCTGTTCTGGATCATCGCCGGCACCGGGCTGTACCTGTACGCGTTCTTCGACACCAGCGTGCAGGGTGCGTACCGCTCGGTCGACGCGCTGACGCACGGGCAGTGGTACGCCGGCGGCGTGGTGCGCAGCGTGCACCGCTACGCGTCCGACGCGATGGTCGTGACGATGCTCGTGCACCTGGCGCGCTACTGGGCCTACGACCGGCTGCGCGGTTTTCGCTGGTTCTCGTGGGTCACCGGCGTCGCGCTGCTGTGGCTGGTGTACATCGCCGGCGCCAACGGCTACATGCTGCCCTGGGACAAGCTGGCCCAGTTCGTCACCGTCGCCAGCTTCGAGTGGCTCGAGTGGCTGCCCGGCTTCGGCGGCACGCTGGTGCGCAACTTCATCGTCGACGCCAACGTCAGCGACCGCCTGTTCTCGCTGCTGGTGTTCATCCACATCGGCGTGCCGCTGGTGACGCTGCTGCTGATGTGGGTGCACGTGCAGCGCGTGCCGAAGGCGAGCACGCAGCCGCCGCGGCCGATCGCGCTGGCCGCGGTGGTCACGCTGCTGGTGCTCTCGGCGGTGCAGCCGGTGGTCAGCCAGGGTGGCGCGGCGCAGATGGCGGTGGCGCCGACGGCGCTCGAACTCGACTGGTTCCTGCTGCTGCTGTACCCGCTGGTCTACGTCTGGCAGCCGGCCGCGCTGTGGGCGCTGGTGCTCGGCGCCACCGCGCTGCTGCTGCTGCAGCCGTGGCTGCCGCCGCGGCGCGGCGGCGCCGCGCAGCCGCACCGCATGACGATGCACCCCGGCGCGGCGGCGGTGAGCGCGCGCGGCGGAGAGACCATCCTCGAGGCCGGACTGCGCGCCGGGCTGGCGCTGCCCTACGACTGCCGCTCTGGCGGCTGCGGCGTGTGCGTGTGCACGGTGCTCAACGGCCGCGTCGACCACGGCAACTACCAGGAGGCGGCGCTGACCGCGGCGATGCGCGCGCGCGGCCAGGCGTTGATGTGCTGCGCCACCCCGCTGGAGGACATCGAGGTCGAGGTCGACGTCGCGGCCGAGTCGCTGCTCGCCGCCGAGGCGCCGCAGCGCCACCGCGCACGCGTCGTGCGCATGCAGCGCCTGAGCGACGACGTCATGCAGCTGCGCCTGGAACTGGCGCCAGGCGAACGGCTGCCGTTCGCCGCCGGCCAGTACATCAACATCGTGCTCGACGATGGCGCCAAGCGCGCGTTCTCGTTCGCCAATGCGCCGCAGGACGACTCGCACATCGAACTGCACGTGCGGCTGGTGCCGGGCGGTCGCTTCACGACCCACGTGTTCGAGCGCATGCGCGAGGGCGACACGATCGAGTTCGAGGGCCCGGTGGGGCGCTTCACGCTGCGCGACAGCCCGCGCCCGATCCTGTTCATCGCCGGCGCCACCGGGTTCGCGCCGATCAAGAGCATCGTCGAGGACGCCTTCGCGCGCGGCATCCGCCGCCCGATGTGGCTGTACTGGGGCGTGCGCGAACGCAAGGACCTGTACCAGGCCGAGCTCGCCGAACGCTGGCAGCGCGAGCACGACCACTTCCACTTCGTGCCGGTGCTGTCCGACGTGCCCGCCGACGATTCGTGGCCCGGGCGGCGCGGCCTGGTGCACCAGGCGATGCTCGAGGACTTCCCCGACATGACCGGCTACGAGTTGTACGCCTGCGGTTCGGTGCGCATGATCGAGGCCGCGGTGCCGGCCTTCGTCGCGCAGGGGCTCGACGAGAACTTCTGCTACTCCGACGCGTTCGTGCCGTCGCACGGCGCGGCGCCGGCCCCGGCGTCGAGCTGACCCCGTGACGGTCCCTTCGACGACCCTGCCGACGACGGGCCGATCCAGAAGATACACTACACATATAGCTTCTAAAGCCGTGTCGCGATGCAACGCCTGATCCCCATCCGCGAGCCGGCGTCGGCCCGGCCCGGCGCGCCGTCGCTGCGCGACTTCCTCGAACTGGGCTTTCGCCCGCTGTACCTGGCCGGCACCGGCTGGGCGCTGATTGCCGTCGCGATCTGGGTGTTCGCGCCGCACTGGGCGGCGGGGCCGCTGGCCGGCGTGGCCTGGCACGCGCACGAGATGCTGTGGGGCTTCGTCGCGACGATCGCGGTGGGTTTCCTGCTCACCGCCGGCGCCAACTGGACCGGACGGGTGCCGCTGGCGGGCACGGCGCTGGGCGTGTTGCTGGCGCTGTGGGTGCTCGCGCGCGCGGGCTTCCTCGTCGGCACCACCGCCGCGTTCTATGTCGCCGCGACCGCCGAGTTGCTGTTCTTCACCGCCGCCGCGGTGGCGATGGCGCGTGTCGTCTGGGGCACGCGCAACCGGCGCAACTACGTCGTGCCGCCGATGATGCTCGCTCTGGCGGTCGCCGACGCGCTGTTCCTCGCCTCGCTCGACGACTGGACGGCCACGCTGCGCGCCTTCAACGCCGGGCTGCTGGTGATGGCGCTGATCGCGCTGCTGGTGGCGCGCCGCGTGATCCCGTTCTTCGCGATGCGTGCGGTGGCCGGGCTGCAGATTCCGATGCACGACGCCACCGCGCGCGCGCAGCTCGTCGCCGGCGTGGTCGCCGTGCTCGCGCTGCTCGCCGGCTGGCCGTGGCTGCTCGCCGCCGGCGCGGGCACCGCCGGCGCGCTGGCGCTGTGGCAGGTGCTCGCGTGGCGCCCGGCCGCGGTGCGCTCGCGGCCGATCCTGTGGATCCTGTACGCCGGATACACGGGGCTGGGCGTCGGCTTGCTCGCCGCGGCGGCGCAGGCCGCGGGCGTGCCGATGCGCGCGGCCTGGCCGGTGCACCTGGTCGCGATGGCCGGCTTCTCGGTGCTGATCATCGGCATGGTCACGCGCACGGCGCTGGGCCACCTCGGGCGCGCCCTCGAGCTCGACCGCAGCATGGTCGCCAGCTACTGGCTGGTGATCGCTGCGGTGGTGCTGCGGCTCGCGGCGCTGTGGCCGACGGCGGCGTCGCCGTTGCTGCTGCAGGCGTCGGCGCTGGCCTGGGTCGCGGCGTTCGCCGCGTACCTGTGGCGCTTCACGCCGTGGATGATCCGCCCGCGCCCCGACCGGCCGCCGCCTCCGCCGAAAAATTCTTGACCCAGTGCAAGGACGCTGCGCCGGCGCGACCTAGCATAGATACATACGACATCGATCTTCAAGTCGTCCCACCCCCCGACCCAGGAGCCCCCGCATGAGCCACACCGTCGACGTGCGCACCATCGTGCCGCGCGAGCGCCACCCGCTGATCTTCACGACCTTCGACGGCCTGAAGGCCGGCGACGCCTTCGAGCTGGTCAACGACCACGACCCCAAGCCGCTGTACTACCAGTTCGCCGCCGAGCGCCACGGCCAGTTCAGCTGGGACTACCTCGAGCAGGGCCCCGACACCTGGCGCGTGCGCATCGGCAAGACCGGGCGCGACTGCTGCGGCAGCTGCGGCGGCTGAGGACGGCGGCGATGAGCACCGTGCACCTGCACCTGTCGCCCGACGCGATCTATCCGTTCGATGCGCGCGGCATCGCCAAGCGTTTCCGCCACGCCGCGATCTTCGGCGCGCTCGACGCGCTCCACCCAGGCGAGACGATGCGCTTCGTCAACGACCACGACCCGCTGCCGCTGCTCGACCAGCTCGCCCGGCGCTACGGCGAGACGGTGGCGGTGACCTACCGCCAGCGCGAGCCGGGTGGCGTCGTGATCGACTTCGTCAAGGCGGCGTGATGCTGCACGCCGGGCAGAATGCGGCGATGCTGCCGCGCCCGGTGATCCAGCTGCTGTGGCGCGCGCTCGCGCTGCTGTGCGTCGCGCTGGGCATGCTCGGCGTCGTGCTGCCGGGGCTGCCCACGGTGCCGTTCCTGCTGGTCGCCGCGTGGGCCGGCGGCCGCGGCTGGCCGTGGATCGAGTACTGGCTGCTCAACCATCCGAAGCACGGCCCGGCGATCCGCCGCTGGCGCGACCACGGCGCGGTGCCGCGCCGCGCCAAGTGGGGCGCGTCGCTGATGATGGTGGCCAGCGCCGTCGTGCTCGCGCTGTCGCCGCTGCCGCTGTGGTTGCAGATCGGCGTGCCGGCCTTCATGGCCTGCGTCGCGCTGTGGCTGTGGCGGCGCCCGGAGATCTGAGAACCACGCCGCAGCGCCACCGGACCCGCCGCGGCTGCTCGATCTGCCCGGCGCCGCGCGGTCGCTCACCCGAGCCGGACCCTGGTCGCGGGAGCCGACGCCACCGGGTGCACCTGCCCTCCCTGTCCCCCGCCACCGGCCCGTGGCCGGCGGCTCCTCCTTGACTTCCGGGCCAGGGCACCCACTGTCCTCGGCCGGCCGCCGTCGTGGGGTTCGACCGTCGCATGCCGTAGCGGCTGCAGGCCGAGGCCGGCGCTCACCCTCGCGCGGAAGTGAAGGCGGAGGGTCGGGCGCAGCCCGGCCCGGGGGACATGGAGCGGGAGGGTGGGTGCCGGCCTCGGCGCGCGCGACGCCGGCAACGCAGTCGCCACCGACGCACGCCCGGACGATCGACGTGGCCGTTCGTCGGCGCGGATTCGACCCGCGGGTCAGCCCCTGCGCCCGACCTGCGGCAGCACCTGTGCGCGCACCGTCTGCGTCGGCCACGCGAACACGCCGCCGCCGAGGTGGTGCAGCGTGTGCAGGTCGGCGTTGTCGTCGCGAAACGACCAGCGCCCGTCGCCGAACACGCGTGCGTCGGCCTGCGCCGAGACGACCTCGCCGAAGAAGGTGTCGTAGGCCTGTTCGCTGTGCGGCTCGGCGATGCGGCGGCACTCGAGCCAGGCCACGCAGCCCTCGACCAGCGGCAGCCCCAGCGCCGGGCCGTCGAACCTGTCGATGCCCCAGCGCGCGAACTTGTCGCCGTCGCGCCCCGACACGCTGCCCACCGTGTAGGTCAGGTCGGCCAGCGCGCGCCCCGGGACGCTCAGCGAGAAGGCGCCCGAGGCGAGCACCAGCTCGCGCGTGTACGTGCTCTTGTCGATGACCACCGCGATGCGCGGCGGCGTGAACTCGACCGGCATCGACCACGCCGCCGCCATCAGGTTGCGCCGGCCGCCGTGCGCGCTGCCGACGAGCACCGTCGGCCCGTGGTTGACGAGGCGGCTCGCGTGCGCGAGGTCGACGTCGCGTCGCATCCCGATCATCCGGCCCGCGTCGACCACAGCAGCGTCGCCGCCGCCAGGTCCTCGAGCGCCGTGCCCACCGACTTGAACACCGTGCGCTCGGCGGCATCGCGCCGCCCGGGCACGTCGCCGCGCGCCAGCGCGGCCAGCGTGCCGCGCACCGCGTCGCGCGCGAACACGCCGCGCGACATCGGCCCCAGCAGCTCGCCGCTCTTGGCCAGCGCCTCGTCGGTGTCGACGTAGATCGCCGCGCCGGCGAACGCGTCGTCGTCGGCCTCGCGCATCGCCGGCGTGAAGCTGCCGATCAGGTCGAGGTGGCTGCCGG
>CAZUBF010000052.1:0-20132 GCA_964618555.1 uncultured Azohydromonas sp. | reverse complement strand
CAGTCGGCGCGCAGCGCCGACCGCCGAGGTGAAGCGCCGCCGCCCCGGCGCACGCCGCTTTGCTGCGTCAACCTGTGAAGTGCACCAGATGCAAGAAGGTGGACGACCAATAGCGGCAGCGGACCGGACCCGCCCGCAGCGGCGACAATCGCCGCGGTCATGAACATCATCATTCTCGACGACTATCAGGACGCGGTGCGCAAGCTGCGTTGCGCTGCCAAGCTCGAGCCGTACAACGCGAAGGTCTTCACCAACACCGTCAAGGGCATCGGCCAGCTGTCGGTGCGCCTGCGTGACGCCGACGTGCTGGTGCTGATCCGCGAACGCACGCAGTTCCCGCGCCAGCTGCTCGAGAAGCTGCCCAAGCTCAAGCTGATCTCGCAGACCGGGCGCGCGGGGTCGCACATCGACCTCGAGGCCTGCACTCGCCTGGGCATCGCGGTGGCCGAGGGCGCGGGGTCGCCGGTGGCACCGGCCGAGCTGACCTGGGCGCTGATCATGGCCGCGATGCGCCGGCTGCCGCAGTACATCGGCAACCTCAAGCACGGCGCGTGGCAGCAGTCGGGGTTGAAGGCGGCGTCGATGCCACCGAACTTCGGCCTCGGCCAGGTGCTGCGCGGCAAGACGCTGGGCATCTGGGGTTACGGCAGGATCGGCAGGCTGGTGGCCGGCTACGGGCGCGCATTCGGCATGCAGGTGCAGGTGTGGGGCGCCGACGCGTCGCGCGCGCAGGCGGCCGCCGACGGCCACGCGACGGCCGCGACGCGCGAGGCACTCTTCGAGACCAGCGACGTGCTGTCGCTGCACCTGCGGCTGGTCGACGCAACCCGCGCCGTCGTCGGCCTCGACGACCTGGCGCGCATGAAGCCCACCGCGCTGTTCGTCAACACCTCGCGCGCCGAGCTGGTGGCCGACGGCGCGCTGGTGTCGGCGCTGAACAAGGGCCGCCCCGGGCTGGCCGCAGTCGACGTGTTCGAGACCGAGCCGATCCTGCAGGGCCACCCGCTGCTGCGGCTCGAGAACGCGGTGTGCACGCCGCACATCGGCTACGTCGAGGCCGACGCCTACGAGACGTTCTTCGGCGCCGCGTTCGACAACGTCGTCAACTTCATCTCCAACCGCCCGACGAACATCGTCAACCCGGACGCGCTGAAGGTGCTGCGGTGACCTCGCCGCCGCGTCTGGCGGCCACGCGCTGGGCGCTGCTGGCAGGCAACTTCGCGATCGGCTGCGGCGTGATGGTCACCGCCGGATCGCTCAACGACCTGGTGCGCTCGCTGCAGGTCAGCGTCGCGCTGGGCGGGCAGCTGATCGCCGTCGGCGCCGCGGTGATGGCCGTCGGCGCGCCGGTGCTCGCCGCGGCGGTCGGCGGGTGGGACCGTCGCGTGCTGCTGGTGGCGGCGCTGGCGTGGTACGCGGTCGGTCACGCCGCCAGCGCACTGGCGCCCGACTACGCGGCGCTGCTGCCACTGCGCGCGGTGTCGGTGCTCGCGGCGGCGGTGTTCACGCCGCAGGCCGCCGCGGCGATCGGCGCGATGGCGCCGCCCGAGGCGCGCGGGCGCGAGATCACGTTCATCTTCCTCGGCTGGTCGATCGCCTCGGTGATCGGCATGCCCGTGCACAGCTACGTCGGCGAGGCCTTCGGCTGGCGCTGGGCCTTCGCGCTGGTCGCGCTGCTCGCGGCCGCGGCGGCGTGGTGGCTGTGGCGCGCGATGCCCGCGGGCGTGCGACCGCCGGCGCTGTCGCTGCGCGCGTGGCGCGAGGTGTTCACGCACCCGGCGCTGATGGCCGTCGTGGTCGTCACGGCGATGTCGGGCGCGGGGCAGTTCACGGTCTTCTCGTATTTCGCGCCGTACTACCGGCAGGTGCTCGGCGCCGACCCCACCGGGGTCAGCCTGCTGTTCTTCTGGTTCGGCGCCTTCGGCCTGCTCGGCAACGTGCTGCTGTCGCGACACATCGACCGCGTCGGCGCCGCGCGCGCGGTGTTCTGGCTGCTGGCGTGCATCGCGCTGTCGCTGCTGCTGTGGCCGCTGGCCGGCGGCACGGTGGCGATGGCGGCGGTGCTGGTGCCCTGGGCGCTGGGCTGTTTCGCGTCGAACTCGGCGCAGCAGGCGCGGCTGGGCGGCGCGGCCCCGGCGCTGGCGCCGGCGTTGCTGGCGCTGAACACCTCGGCGATCTACCTCGGCCAGGCGATCGGTGCGGCCGGCGGCGGCGCGCTCGTGGCCGCGCGCGAAACCGCCGGCGAGCGCGGTGCGGCAATCTACGGCGGACTCCACTTGATCGGACTGGCGTGGCTGGTCGCGGCGATCGCGCTGAGCGCATGGGCGCATCGGCGCGTGTCCGCGGGCACGCACGCCTGACCTATCGCCCGGGCACATCGGGTCGACAATGGCGGCGCCGATGGATGCCACCACCCCCGACGTGCCCTTCAGCGTGCGCCACTTCGACGCGCAGTTCCGGCGCCAGGTGACGCAGGGTCAGTTCGAGCTCAACCCGTTCGAGCGGGCGGCGTTGCCGCACCTGCGAGGCGACGTGCTCGACGCCGGCTGCGGGCTGGGCAACCTCGCGCTGGCGGCGGCCGAACGCGGCTGCCCGGTGCTCGCGCTCGACGCCAGCCCGGCGGCGATCGAGCACCTGCGCGCCGCCGCGGCGGCGCGGTCGTTGCCGGTGCGCGCCGAACAGGCGGACCTGGCCGCGTACGCGCCGCCGGTTGCCGCGTTCGACGCGGTCGTCGCGATCGGCCTGCTGATGTTCTTCGACTGCCCGACCGCCCGGCGCCAGCTCGCGCGGCTGCAGGCCGCGGTGCGCCCGGGCGGCGTGGCGGTCGTCAACGTGCTGGTCGAGGGCACGACCTGGCTCGAGCCCTTCGGAGGCGGCGCGCACTGCCTGCTGAAGGCCGACGAGGTGCGCCGCGCCTTCGCCGGATGGACGCGGGTGCACGACCGCGAGCAGGCCTTCGACGCGCCCGACGGCAGCGCCAAGCGCTTCGTCACCGTCATCGCGCAGCGGCCATCCGCGCGTTGAGCCGCCGCCCGGTGCACGCCGCCTCGCCGGACGTCGAGTCCCCGTTGGGGCCTGGGCCAGCGCCCCAGCCCGATGCGCTGGCCCAGCCGTTCACGCTGCCCTGCGGGGTCGTGCTGCGCAACCGCCTGGCCAAGGCGGCGATGACCGAGGGTCTGGGCGACGCCGCGCTGCACGCCACGCCCGCGCATGCCAGCCTGTACGCGGCCTGGGGGGCGGGCGGCGTCGGCCTGAACATCACCGGCAACGTGATGATCGACCGCCACGTGATCGAGCGACCCGGCAACGTCGCGATCGACGTGCGTCACCCGCCCAGCGTCGACGCGCAGGCGTGCGCGCGCCTGCGTGCCTGGGCGCAGGCGGGCACCGCCGCCGGCGCGCAGCTGTGGATGCAGATCAGCCACGCCGGTCGGCAGTCGCCGCGCTATGCGACGCGCCAGCCGGTCGGCCCCTCGGCGGTGAAGCTCGATCTGCTGGGCAACTACAAGACCCCGCGCGCGCTCGGCGACGCCGAGATCGTCGGCATCGTGCAGCGCTTCGGTGCGGCCGCGCGTGTCGCAAGGGACTGCGGCTTCACCGGCGTGCAGGTGCACGCGGCGCACGGCTACCTGATCAGCAGCTTCCTGTCGCCGGCGACCAACCGTCGCGACGACCGCTGGGGCGGCAGCATCGGCAACCGCGCGCGCCTGCTGCTCGACTGCGTGCGGTCGGTGCGCGCGCAGGTCGGCGCGGGATTCGCGGTGTCGGTCAAGCTCAACTCCGACGACTTCCGCCGCGGTGGTTTCAGCCATGCAGACTGCCTGCAGGTGGTCGAGCGGCTCAACGACGAAGGCGTCGATCTGCTCGAGATCTCGGGCGGCACCTACGAGCAGCCGCGCCTGCTGGGCGTCGAGGGCCGCGAAGCCGACGCGGTCGCGGTGCGCGCCAGCACGCGCGTACGCGAGGCCTACTTCCTCGCCTACGCCGAGGCGATCCGCGCGGTGGCCAAGATGCCGCTGATGGTCACCGGCGGCTTTCGTTCGCGCGCCGGCATGGAGGCGGCGCTCGCGTCGGGTGCGCTCGACGTGATCGGCGTCGCGCGCCCACTGTGCACGCACCCCGACTGCGTGCGGCAGCTGCTCGAGCGGCGCATCGACCGCCTGCCGGCCTACGAGCAGCGTCTGCATCTGGCCGCACAGGGGTGGCGCTCGCCGGCCAGCCCGTGGCTGGCGCTGAAGATGGTCAACGTGCTCGGCGCCCAGGGGTGGTACTACCAGCAGATCGAACGGCTGGCGCAAGGCCGGCCGGCGCAGCCCGATCGCGGCGTGCTGCGCAGCTTCGTGCGCTACTGGTGGGACGAGCTGACGCGCGCGATGCGCCTGCGCCGCTGAGCGGGCGGCGGCCCCGGGGCGCGCGATACGAGCGGCACACGAATCCGGTGCCATGGCGCCTGCGATCCCCGAGGCCGCCGTCATCGGACCCGGCAGATCCCTCGCTGACGGCACGCGCCCCCCGTGCGGACGGTGGTGATGCTGCTGTTGCGGCCGGCGCCGTGGCCGCCCACCTGCTGCCGGCGCGGGGCACGCTGGCCACGGTCGGATGCCTGCTGCGCGCCGCGTTCGTCCCGCCGCTCGCGCTGCCAGCCTGGCGCGACCTCGTCGCCCCCCCGCAGCGGCGTTCACCGTCGTCGTCCTCGTCGTCGAGTGGGCCCTCGACCACGGCCTGCGGCGCGCGGATCGCGGGCGACCGGGTGTCGATGCACTGGCGGCCGTGCGATCGCGCCGCACCACGGGCTCAGCGCCGCAGCGTCGCCTCGCGACTCGCCTCGGCAGTGAGGGACATCGACCGCAGGTTCAGCGTCGGCGCCTGCGGCGTGCCGGAGAACCTCAGCCACAGCCCCAGCGTCGGCACGTAGTAGGTGCCGCGGTCGACCGCGAACGCCGACGCCGCCTCGCCCTCACCGACGCGCAGCGTCGCGCCACCGTCGTGCACGGTCCACTGCAGCGCGCCCAGCGTCGGCGAGCGGTAGTCACCGGCCAGCGCCGCCCGCTGCGCGCGGGGCAGCGTCAGCGGCGCCGGCGTGCGGTCGGGCACCGGGTCGCGGCCGGCCAGCACGTCGACGAGGTCACGCGTGATCTGCTCGCGGCGCCACGGCGGCAGCAGGTTGTTGCCGACCCAGGCGACGACCTCGCGCCGCTCGCGGTCCCACCAGACATGCGCGAAGAAGGCGTTGTACTGGCCGCTGTAGTGGCAGCGGTGGCGCGTCGCGTCGCAGTACCAGCTGAGCATCGTCAGCGCCTCGGGCAGCCCGCTGACGAACATCGCCTCGCGCAGGCCGCGCTGCAGCCGCTCGGGAGGCATCACGCGGCCACGCGCGAAGGCGTCGCCCCAGCGCGCCCAGTCGCGCGCGCTCGCGTGCACGTTGGATCCGCCGACGAAACCCTCGCCGTCGAAGGCGTCGAACGGCTGCCAGCGCCCGTCGGCGTCGCGCCGGTAGCCGACGGTGCGCGGCACCGGGAAGTCGGCGAAGCGTGCCGGCCGCGCGAACATGCCGTCGAGTCCCAGCGGCGTGAAGTAACGCTGCTGCCACCAGCGCGCGATCGGCAGCCCGGTCACGCGTTCGACGACGAGCGCCGCCGCGTCGTAGCCGAGGTTCGCGTACTCGACGCGCACGCCCGGCGGCCGCCGCGGCTGCGGCTGGCGCTGCGCGGTCAGGCGCAGCAGGTCCGGCGTGTGCAGCACGTCGTGCGCGCGCAGTTCCGGCTCGAACAGGCCGTAATCGGGCAGACCGCTGCGGTGGGTCAGCAGGTCGCGCAGCGTCTGTCCCGCGTACGGGTACTCGGGCAGGTGGCGCGTGACGGCGTCGTCGAGCGACACCCGGCCGTCGGCGGCCAGTTCCCACAGCGCGGCGGCGGTCAGCGTCTTGGCCATCGATCCGCCGTCGCTGGGGGTGTCGACGGCGAACGCCCGGTCCGGGTCGCGCTGCGCCAGACCGACGGCGCGTTCGTACACGACACGGCCATCGCGCATCAGCACGACGGCGCCGGACAGGCCGTGGCCGGCGACGGCGTCGTCGATCACGCGGTCGGCGCGCACTGCCATCGGCGCGGTCGGCGGCGCGCCGGCGCACGCGCCCAGCGCCAGCGTGAACGCCGCGGCGAAGCCCTTCGACGATCGCCGCCGCGTACCCGGCATCCGCGCGATCGCGGCGACGCGCTCGGTGAGGTGACGCAGCAGCATGTGGACGCTCCCGGTGACGCATCGCGACGCGCGTCGATGATACGCACGGCGGCGGCCCGGCAGGCGCTCAGCGCCGCGAGAGCGCGACCAGCGCCGCCAGCGCCACCGTCGCCAGCAGTCCCGCGAACCCCCACTGCGGCGACAGCTGCAGCGCCGCTGCGCCGAGCGCCGGCGACAGCATCGCGCCCACGGTGTACGACAGCACCAGCACCGCGGTGGCGTTGACCAGCGCGGTGCCCTCGTGGCGGTGGCCGATCTCGATCATCGCCAGGGTGTACAGCGCGCCGCCGGCGCCGCCGCAGACGAAGGCCACCGTCGCCGCCAGCGCGGCGTGTGCACCGGCCAGCGGCAGCGCCAGCGTCGCCGCCAGCGTCGCGACCGCGCAGCCCAGCGCGACGGCGCGCCGCGGCACGCGGTCGGCGAGTTCGCCCAGCGGCAGCATCGTCAGCGTGCCGCCCAGGCCGCTGGCCGACACCAGCAGCGCCGACACCGCGGCGCCGAACCCCATCGCGAGCCCGTACAGCGGCAGCACGCTGGCCAGCCCGCTCTCGAAGAACCCGCCAGCCAGCCCGGCCACCATCACCGCCGGCGCGGCGCGCAGCGCGTCGACGACGCCGCGCCAGCCCAGGCGTGTCGCGCGGTCGTGCGCCGACGCCGCCAGCGGCGGCAGCGCCAGACTGCACGCGAACCCGAGGGCGACGAGCGCCACCGCCACCCAGCGCGATCGTGCAGCGGCGTCGCCCTCGGCGCCCAGCATGGCGAGCAGCGCCGGGCCGAGCACGAAGGTGAGCCCCACCATCGTTTCGAACAGCCCGACGAGGCGGCCACGCCGGTGCGGCGGCGCCAGCTCGGCCACCGTGGCCTCGGCGACGATCCAGCGCAGCGCCGCGCCGACACCGGCAGCCGCGTACAGCAGCGCCCACAGCACCACCGACGTGGTCAGCGTGATGCCCAGCAGCGTCGCCAGCGGCAGCGCGACGCTGGCGATCAGCGCGCGCCGCCGCCCGAGCCAGCGCACCCACAGCGCGGCGAACGGCGTCGCCACCGCCACCCCGCCCCACAGCAGCGCGCTGAACAGCCCGACCTGCGCGGTCGCCAGCCCCTGCGCCTTCAGCGTGAACAGCAGCAGCGGCGCGAACATGAAGAAACCCGTCAGCTCGAAGAAGGTCGACGCGAACAGCGCCACCAGCCCGCGCCGACGCGATGCCACGGGCGGCGCGACGGCCGCCTGTGCAGGGGCATTCACGGCACGAGCGCCGCTGCCGCCGGCTCACCGACGACGATGCGCGCAGCGCATGTCGCACGCGCCACCCCCCCCTCAGGCGACCGCCGCGCATCCGGCTTCGCCGATGCGCCGGCGGGTCTTGCCGGCCGCGCCGTCCCTTGCAGCCCTGCCCCTCGCCAGGCACGAAAGGTCTGCCAGACCTCTCGTGTCGGCGCTCGGCCCCCTCGAGGGGGCGGCGCCGAAGGCGCCTCGGGGGTGGTCCCAGTCACCCGTCTTTGGTGCCGAAGATCTTGTCGCCCGCGTCGCCCAGCCCGGGGATGATGTAGCCGTGCTCGTCGAGGTGGCTGTCGATGGCCGCGGTCCAGCAGCGCACCTCGGGGTGCGCGCGCTCGAGCGCAGCAATGCCTTCGGGCGCGGCGACCAGCACCAACGCGCGGATGTCGCGACAGCCGCGCGACTTCAGCAGGTCGACGGTGGCGATCATCGAACCAGCGGTCGCCAGCATCGGGTCGACGATCAGCGCGGTGCGCTCGTCGAGGTGGCCGACGAACTTCTGGAAGTAGTGCTCGGGCTCGAGCGTCTCGTGATTGCGGCTCAGGCCGACGACGCTGATCTTCGCGTTGGGCACCATCTGCAGCACGCCGTCGAGCATGCCCACCCCGGCGCGCAGGATCGGCACGACGGTGACCTTCTTGCCGGCGATCTGCCGCACGTCGGTCTCGCCGCTCCAGCAGGCGATGCGCCGCGGCTCGAGCGGGAAGTCGGCGGTGGCCTCGTAGGCGAGCAGCGCGGCCAGTTCGCCGGTGATCTCGCGGAACTTCTTCGTGCTGATGTCGGCCTCGCGCAGCAGGCCGACCTTGTGCTGCACGAGCGGGTGCTTGACTTCGATGACGGGCATGGCGCGGCGGTGGCGGTGGCGGTGGCAGTCAGCGGCGAGTATCGAGCAGCGGCGGCAGCACCTCGGCCGCGGTGCCGCGCAGCACCCAGTGCGCCGCGTCGTCGATCTCGCTGTCGTCGGGGTTGACGATGGCCACCCGCGCGCCGGCGCGGCGTGCGGTGTGCGCCAGCCCTGCAGCAGGCCACACGGCGCCCGAGGTGCCGACGACGAGCATCAGGTCGCAGCGTCGTGCCGCACGTTCCGCGGCGTCGATCGCGCGTTCGGGCAGCATCTCGCCGAACCACACCACGTCGGGGCGCACGAGGTTGCCGCATTCGGCGCAGCGCGGCGGACGACCGACCACCGCGGTCGCCGGATCGCAGGCCCTGCCGCGCGGGCACGGGTTCAGCCAGCGGTCGCCGAGGATGTCGCCGTGCAGGCGGATCGTCTCGGGCCAGCCGGCGCGCTGGTGCAGGTCGTCGACGTTCTGCGTGACCACCGTCAGCACGCCGGGGCGGCGGTGACCGAACGCGGCCAGCGCCAGGTGCCCGGCATTGGGCAGCGCGAGGCGCATGCCCTCGCGCCGCTCGGCGTACCAGTCCCACACGTGCTGCGGCTGCGCGCAATAGCCCTCGACGCTGGCGAGCACCGCGGGGTCGAACTTCGACCACAGCCCGGTGGCGGCGTCGCGGAAGGTCGCGATGCCGCTCTCGGCGCTCATGCCCGCGCCGGTCAGCACGCACACGCGCCGCGCCGTGCCGACGTGCGCGCGCACGGCGTCGAGCGCGGACGGGTCGGGTGCGGACGCGGTCATGCCCGGCGTCGCTGGCGCACCGCCTCGTACAGGCAGACGCCGGCGGCGACCGACACGTTCAGGCTCTCGACCGCGCCGCGCATGGGGATGCGCACCAGCAGGTCGCAGGTCTTGCGCGTGAGCGCGCGCATGCCCGGGCCCTCGGCGCCGAGCACCAGCGCCAGCGGGCCCGACAGGTCGGCGTCGTGCAGCGTCAGCTCGGCGTCGTCGGCCAGCCCGATCACGCGCATCGACCGCTCCTTCAGTTCGTTCAGCGAGCGCGCGAGGTTGGTCACCATCAGGTAGGGCACGGTCTCGGCGGCGCCGCTGGCGACCTTGGCCACCGTCGCGTTGAGGCCCACCGCATGGTCCTTGGGCGCGATCACCGCGTGCGCGCCGGCGCCGTCGGCCACGCGCAGGCAGGCGCCGAGGTTGTGCGGGTCGGTGACGCCGTCGAGCGCGAGCACCAGCGGCGCACCCTGCACGGCGTCGAGCAGGTCGTCGAGGGAGTGCACCTGCGGCAGCGGCGTGACGCGCGCCGCCACGCCCTGGTGTCGCGAGGTGCCGGCCAGCCGCGTGAGCTGCGCCTCGTCGCTGTCGACGACCTTCGCGCCGGCATCGCGCGCGCGCTGCACGAACTGCCGCATGCGCGCGTCGCGGCGCGTCGCGTCGACGTGCACCTCGAGCACGCTGTCGGGGGCGGTCTTCAGCCGCACGCCGACGGCGTGGAAGCCATACAGGACCTTGGAGGGCGCCATGCGGCGATGGTAGCCGCCGTGGCCGCGCCGATCAGCTGCCGACCATCTGCGACTGCAGGAAGTTGGCCTCGCCGACCCGGGCCACCAGCTCGATCTGCGTCTCGAGGTGGTCGATGTGCGCCTCGGTGTCGGCGAGGATGTCCGCGAGCAGTTCGCGGCTGACGTAGTCGCGCACGCCCTCGCAGTGCGCGATCGCCTGCTTCAGGTGCGCGTGCGAGGTCTGCTCGGCCCTCAGGTCGCAGTGCAGCGTCTCGACGGCGGTCTCGCCGATCAGCAGCTTGCCGAGGTCCTGCAGGTTGGGCAGGCCCTCGAGCAGCAGCACGCGCTCGACCAGCCGGTCGGCGTGTTTCATCTCCTCGATCGACTCGTCGTACTCGTGCTTGGCCATGCGCTCGAAGCCCCAGTTCTTCAGCATGCGTGCGTGCAGGAAGTACTGGTTGATCGCGGTGAGCTCGAGCTTGAGCTGCGCGTTGAGGTGCGCGATGACCTGGGCGTCGCCTTGCATGTGCCGCTCCTCGTCGTGGCCGGGCCCTGCATTGTGCAGCGCCCGGGGACGGCGCGAGCGCACGGCCGCACGGCCGCGCGGCAGGGTCGGCGGCTCAGGCGCGCAGATGCAGCCGGGTGCCGGCGGGGTCGGGCGCGTGGTCGAAGCGTGTGGCCGGCGACTCGCTGGCCAGCGAGCGCATCTCGGCGTAGACGTCGGCCAGGCGCGACGCCGGAACGCGCATCAGGTGCAGCGACATCGACAACGGCGTCACCGGCCGGGTCGGGCGCTCGTCGTGCGCGGCCGGACGCAGCGCACCGATCGCTGCCACCGGCGCGACCTGCGCCACCACGCGCGTCGCCGCGGCGACGGCGGTCAGCGGCAGTCCGGTGGGTGAAGGCGGCGAGATCGGCTGGAACATGTCGGCCCCCGTGGTACGAGATGGCTTGACGGAGGTATCGGCCGCCGATCGGCGGACTTGAGGGGTGTTGCCGCCCCAGTTCCGCGGGCGGCGGCGTGACCGATGTCACGGCCGGGTCGGCCGGACTGGCGTCGCGTTGCTCAGCGCAGCGCCAGTGACCCGGCGACGGCTCCGATCAGCAGCGGCTGGTGCAGCATGTAGAAGGTCAGCGGCCAGCGCCCCAGCGCAACCAGGGGCGCGGCCACGCGCGGCAGCGCGCCGGCCAGCAGCGCTCGGCGGCGTGCCAGCAGCCGCTGCCCTGCGGCCAGCCCCCACAGCATCACGCCGAGCCAGGGCAGCAGCGGCACGAAGTCTTCGGTCACCGGCTTGCGCGTGACCAGCCCCACCCAGTTCGTCCAGCGCGAGTCGAACGCGGCGTGCTGCACGAACTGCGGCAGCAGCAGCGCCGCGAGCCCCAGCGGCCACAGCCATCCGCCCAGCGGCGCGGCGAAACGCGCGATCACCAGCATCAGCGCGATGCCGTGCAGCACCCCGAAGCTGATCCAGCTGGCCGGGAACATCAGCGCCGAGCCGGCCGACACCAGCAGCGCGCAGCCGGCGATCTGCACCCACCGGCGCCAGAAGCGCGCCGCCGGCTGGCCGGCGTCGAACGCGAGCGCCTGCCCGACTCCGGCGGTGAACAGGAACAGGGTGACGATCGCGGTGCGCTGCGTCGTCCACAGCGGGTCGCGGTAGAAGTCCTGCCGCGGGTCGAGCAGACTGAAGTGGTTGAGGTCGAACGCGAAGTGGAACGCCGCCATCCACAGCATCGCGGCGCCGCGCAGCGCGTCGACGCGGTCGAAACGTTCGCGCGCGCTCACCGCCTTGCCGTGCCGACTTCAGTCGGCGAAGGTGCGCCCCGACTCGGCAAGCTCGACGACGATCGCCGCCGGCTCGAAACGCGCACCGTGCACCGCGGCGAGCTCGCGCGCGCGCGCGACGAAGGCCTTCGGTCCCATCGCGTTGACGTACTGCAGCGCGCCGCCGTGGAACGGGGCGAAGCCCCAGCCGAAGATCGAGCCGACGTTGCCGTCGGCGACCGAACGCAGCACACCCTCCTGCAGGCAGCGCGCCGCCTCGTTGGCCTGCACGATCATTAGCCGGTCGATCAGTTCGCGCTGTGGGGGCTGCTCGTCGGCCGGGGGGTACATCTCGGCCAGCCCGGGCCACAGGCGCTTGCCGCTGTTGTCGCTTCCTTGACCGTAGTCGTAGAACCCCTGGCCGGCCTTCTTGCCGACGCGGCCGATCTCGCACAGCTGGCGGATCACCTCCTCGCCCGGGTGTGCGCGGTAGACCTCGTCGGCGGCGGCCAGGTCCTTCCTGGTCTGCTCGATCACGTGCAGCGACAGGCTCAGGCTCACCTCGTCCTGCAGTGCCAACGGCGGCATCGGCATGCCCGCCTGCAGCCCGGCCTGCTCGACGTGGCGCGGGTGCACGCCCTCCCTGAGCATCGTGATGCCTTCCATCACGTAGGTGGCGAACACGCGCGAGGTGTAGAAGCCGCGGCTGTCGTTGACGACGATCGGCGTCTTGCCGATCTGCAGCACGAAGTCGAACGCCCTCGCGAGCGTCTCGTCCGACGTCTGCTCGCCGACGATGATCTCGACCAGCGGCATCTTGTCGACCGGGCTGAAGAAGTGCAGCCCGACGAAGTGCGCCGGCCGACGGCTCGCCTGCGCCAGCCCGGTGATCGGCAGCGTCGAGGTGTTGCTCGCGAACACCGCGCCGGCGCCGATCACGGCCTCGGCCCTGGCCGTCACGTCGGCCTTGATCGCGCGGTCCTCGAACACCGCCTCGATCACCAGGTCGCAACCGGCGAGGTCCTCGTACGACGTCGTCGGGCGGATGCGCGCCAGCAGCGCATCGCGCTTCTCCGTCGTCGTCCGACCCTTCTTCACCGCCTTGTCGAGCAACGCCTGCGAGTACGCCTTGCCGCCGTCGGCGAGTTCGCGCGTGGTGTCGAGCAGCACCACGTCGATGCCCGCCTTCGCCGCCACGTAGGCGATGCCCGCGCCCATCATGCCGGCGCCGAGCACGCCGATCTTGTTCACCTTCGACGGTGGCACCTTCGGCGGCCGCGACGCGCCCTTCTTGATCGCGTTGAGCTGGTACCACAGCGTGCCGATCATGTTGCGGCTCGCCTGCGACGTCGCGCAGGCCGCGAAGTAGCGGCTCTCGACGACGCTGGCGGCGTCGAAGCCGAGCAGGCCGCCCTCGAACACGCTCGACATGATGTGCCCGACCGCCGGGTAGTTGCCGTAGCTCTTCGCCGCCGCCACCGACGGCGCGATCGACCACATCTGCGCCACCGCCGGTGCACGCGAATCGCCGCCGGGGAAGCGGAACTTCGGCTGGTCCCAGGGCTGCTTCGCCTTCGGGTTGGCAACGCACCAGGTGCGCGCGCGCGCCAGCAGGTCGTCGCGGTCGGTCGCCAGTTCGGTGACCAGCCCCATCGCGTGCGCCTTCGCCGGCGCGACGTCGCTGCCCTCGGCCATGATCTGCAGCGCGGCCTGGATGCCCACCAGCCGCGGCAGCCGCACCGTGCCGCCGCCGCCGGGCAGCAGGCCCAGCTTGACCTCGGGCTGGCCGAGCTTGAGCTTGGCGTCGTCGAGCACGACGCGCGCGTGGCACGCCAGCGCGATCTCGAGCCCGCCGCCGAGCGCGTGGCCGCCGATCGCAGCCGCCACCGGCTTGCCCATCGTCTCCATCTTGCGCAGCACGGCCTTCATCGCCATCGAGGCGTCGAACGGCTCGCGCGGGTCCTGCCACTTCGACATGCGGTCGATGTCGCCGCCGGCGCAGAAGTCGGCCTTGCCCGACGTCAGCACGAGGCCCTTGACGGCGTCGTCGCTCTCGACGCGCTCGACGACGTGCGCGAGCGCCGTCATCAGCTCGTCGTTGACAACGTTCATCGGCCGGCCCGGCAGGTCCATCGTCGCGACGGCGATGCCGTCGGCGCCGATCTGCAGCGTGATCGCGTCGGTGTTCATCAAACTTGCTCCATGGTGTCGGCGGCCGTCGCGCGGCACTGCGCGTCAAGCGGCCGCCGCGGATCCGGCTTTGCCGGTCGGCTGGTGGCGCCCCAAGGCCCGGAAGGGGCCACTGCGTGACCCTTGGGGAGGCGCCGAAGGCGCTTCGGGGGGAGCGTCATACCCTCTCAATGATCGTCGCGATGCCCATGCCGCCGCCGACGCACAGCGTCGCGCAACCGGTGGCCAGCTGGCGGCGCTCGAGTTCGTCGAGCAGCGTGCCGAGGATGATGCAGCCGGTCGCGCCCAGCGGGTGGCCCATCGCGATCGCGCCGCCGTTGACGTTGACGCGGTCCAGATCGACGCCGAGGTCGCGTGCCGTCTTCATCGGCACGACGGCGAAGGCCTCGTTGATCTCCCACAGGTCGACGTCCTTCGGCTGCATGCCGGCCTTGGCGAGCGCCTTGCGCACCGCCGGCGTCGGGCCCGTGAGCATGATCGTCGGCTCGGAGCCGGTCACCGCCGCCGCGCGAATGCGCGCCCGCGGCTTCAGCCCGGCCTTGTCGCCGCCCGCCTTCGAGCCGACGAGCATCAGCGCCGCGCCGTCGACGATGCCCGACGAGTTGCCGGCGTGGTGCACGTGTTCGATGCGCTCGACGGTGGTGTACTTGCGCAGCGCGGTCGCGTCGAAGCCCATCTGCCCCATCATCGCGAACGAGGGCTCGAGCTTGGCCAGCGTCTCCAGCGTCGTACCCGGGCGGATCGTCTCGTCCTCGGCGAGCATCAGCAGGCCCGCGATGTCGTGCACCGGCACGATCGAGCGCGAGAAGTGCCCTGCGGCGCGCGCGGCCGCCGCGCGCTGGTGCGACCGCAGCGCGAACGCGTCGACGTCGCCTCGGGTGAAGCCTTCCAGCGTCGCGATCAGGTCGGCGCCGACGCCCTGCGGCACGAAGCCGAGCTTGGCGTTGATGCGCGGGTCCATGAACCAGGCACCGCCGTCGCTGCCCATCGTCCAGCGGCTCATGCTCTCGATGCCTCCGGCCACCACCAGGTCCTCCCAGCCGCTCATCACCTTCGCGGCGGCGAGGTTGACCGATTCGAGCCCCGAGGCGCAGAAGCGGCTTTGCGTGACGCCGGCGCAGCTCTCGGCCCATTCGGCGTCGAGCACCGCGGTGCGGGCGATGTCGGCGCCCTGCTCGCCCACCGGCGTCACGCAGCCGAGCACGACGTCGTCGACGAGCGCCGTGTCGAGTTCGTGGCGCGACTGCAAGGCCTGCAACAGCGTGCGCAGCAGCCACACCGGCGTGGCCTGGTGCAGCGACCCGTCCTTCTTGCCCTTGCCGCGCGGCGTGCGCACGTGGTCGTAGATGCAGGCGTCGGTCATGTCCACCCCTCGGTCGTTGAATACAACGCCCGATCCCCCGAGGGGATGCGGGCCGGCTTGGGAGCGGCCCGGCGCTCGGCCCGCTCGCGCGTTCTCGTTCTCATCACATAAAGCGGGCCGCCAGTTCCTTCATGATCTCGTTGGTGCCGCCGTAGATGCGCTGCACACGCGCGTCGACGTACAGCTCGGCGATCGGGTATTCCATCATGTAACCGTAGCCGCCGAACAGCTGCAGACACTCGTCCATCACGCGGCACTGCTGCTCGCTGACCCAGGCCTTGGCGAGCGCGGCGCGCGCGGCGTCGAGCTCGCCCTTCAGGTGCGCGACGACGCACGCATCGACGAAGGCGCGCGCGGCGAGCACGGCGGCCTGCACCTCGGCGAGCTTGAACCGGGTGTTCTGGAAGTCCCAGACCGCGCGACCGAAGGCCCGGCGCTCCTTCACGTACGCGAGCGTCTCGGCCAGCGCGCGCTCCATCGCGCCGACGCCCTGCACCGCGATGATCAGCCGCTCCTGCGGCAGCTGCTCCATCAACTGGATGAAACCCTGGCCCTCGCGCCCGCTCTGGCCGCCGAGCAGGAAGTCCACCGGCACGCGCACGCCGTCGAAGGACAGCTCACTCGTGTCCTGCGCCTTCAGGCCGACCTTGTCGAGCTTGCGCCCGCGCCGGAACCCCGCCACCGGCCGGCCATCCGGTCCGTCGGTCTCGAGCACGAGCAGCGACGTGCCCTTGGCGCCGGCGCCGCGCTCGGTCTTGGCGACGACGACGATCAGGTTCGCGTGCTGGCCGTTGGTGATGAAGGTCTTGGCACCGGTGAGCACGTAGTCGTCGCCGTCACGCACCGCGTGCGTGGTGATCGCCTGCAGGTCGCTGCCGGTGCCGGGTTCGGTCATCGCGATCGCGCCGACGAGCTCGCCGGTGGCCATCTTCGGCAGCCAGCGCCGCTTCTGCTCGTCGCTGCCGTAGTGCAGGATGTAGGGTGCGACGATCGCCGAGTGCAGAGCGCCGCCGAAGCCCGACAGGTTGGCGCGCGCCTGCTCGATCATGATCACCGCCTCGTGCGCGAAGTCGCCGCCGCCACCACCGTGGATCTCGGGCGTCGACACGCACAGCAGCCCCTGCGCCCCCGCCTCGCGCCAGCACTCGCGCGGCACGATGCCCGCCTCGCGCCAGGCTGCCGCCTGCGGCGCCCAGCGTTCGCGAAAGAAGCGCGCCGCGCCGTCGGCGAGCATGCGGTGCTCGTCGCTCATCCACGGCGACGGAAAGACATCGATCGTCACGTGGACCTCACTTCTGGCTCAACTGCTCGCGCGCCGTGGCGTTGATCAGCCGCAGTTCGGCCAGCGTCTCGTCGATCGCCGCGCGCTTGCGCTCGAGCTCGCGGATCGCGTCGTCGGTGCGCGCGATCACGTAGCGCAGCTGCTGCACCCGGCCCTCGCCGCGGCTGCCGTACAGGTCCAGGTAGTGCTTGATCTCGGCCAGCGACGCGCCGATCGCCTTGCTGCGCAGGATCAGCGCCAGCCGCGCGCGGTCGCGTCGCGTGTACACGCGCGTGCCGTTGACGCGGCGCGGCGCCAGCAGCCCCTTGTCCTCGTAGAAGCGGATCGCGCGCGGCGAGATGCCGAACTCGGCGCACAGCTCGCCGATGCCGAACAGCTCGCCGGTGGCGTCGTCGCGGTGCGACGCGACGACCTCCTGCGCCGTCGGCGGCGCGGTGCCGCCGGCGCGCCGGCGCGCCGGCCGGGTCGCGGCGTCGAGTGCGGCCACCGCGCTCAGACGATGCGCTGCAGGTTGAGCGCGACGCTCATGTCGCCGCTGACCTTGAGCTTGCCGGTCATGAAGGCGGTCGCCGGCTCGAGGTCGCCTTCGAGCATCGCCGTCAGGTTGTCCAGCGAGATGCCGACGGTGCAGTCGGCGTCCTTGTCGTCGTTGCTGACGCTGTTCGGGATCGACTTGCCGTCGACGAAGACGATGCCGTCGTCGCCGCAGTCGAACTTCAGCGTGGCGTTCAGGCCGCTCGCGTCGCCGACCTTGGCGCGCAGGGCTTCGGTGCAGGCTTGCAGGTCCATGCAGTCGTTCCGTGGGTGGCAGGAGACCGGCGATGCTAATGCCCCCGGCTCACCCGGGCACGCGCGTAATCCCCAATTGGGAAGTGGGTTGACGTTAACGTCACCCTGACGCCTAATCGCCACCTTGACCCGTCCGCGTCGTTCCGACCGGCGCCCGGGCGCCCGTCGCCGATCCGACCCCGAGATGCCCGAACCCACCCCGACCGACCGCCCCGCCGGCTATCGCAGCGTGCTGCGCCCCGGCCTGTTCGACGGCCGGCTGCACTGGGTCACCGGCGGCGGCAGCGGCATCGGGCGCTGCGTCGCGCACGAGCTGGCTTCGCTGGGCGCCACCGTGGTGATCAGCGGGCGCACGCCCGACAAGCTCGCGCGCGTCGCCGCCGAGATCGCCGAGGACGGCGGGCGCTGCCACACGATCGCCTTCGACATCCGCGACGAGGACGCGGTGAAGGCCGGCGTCGCGCGCGTCGTCGGCGAGCACGGCCCCGTGTCGGGGCTCGTCAACAACGCCGGCGGGCAGTTCCCCGCGCCGATGATGGCGATCAGCAAGAAGGGCTTCGATGCGGTCGTCGCGAGCAACCTGACCGGTGGCTTCCTGATGATGCGCGAGGTGTTCGTGCAGAGCATGCAGCGCCACGGCGGCGCGATCGTCAACATGACCGCCGACTTCCGCAACGGCATGCCCGGCATGGCGCACAGCGGTGCCGCGCGCGCCGGCATGAGCAACCTGACGATGACGGCGGCGTTCGAGTGGGCGCACGCCGGCGTGCGCGTCAACGCGGTGGCGCCCGGCTGGATCGCCTCGAGCGGCATGGACACCTACGGTGGCGCGATGAAGGCGATCATCCCGAAGCTGAAGAATCACGTGCCGCTGCGCCGCATGGGGCTCGAGGCCGAGGTCAGCGCGGCGATCGCCTTCCTGCTGTCGCCCGGCGCGGCGTTCATCACCGGCGTCACGCTGCCGATCGACGGCGGCGCGCCGCTGGGCAGCGACATCTTCCCGCTCGGCCCCGAGGCGAGGTCGGTGCCCTTCGACGGCTTCCACCGCGCCGTGACGCCGGACGTGTTGAAGTGAATCCCCCCCGCAGCGCCTTCGGCGCCTCCCCCCCGAGGGGGGCGCCGCCAGCGGACCGGCGCAGCCGGATCCGCGGCGGCCACTCGACGCCGTCCGGTTCATCGGTCGTGGCTGCCTTTGGCATGGCATGGACAACTGAAGTGAATCCCCCCCGCAGCCCCTTCGGCGCCTCCCCCCCGAGGGGGCGCCGTCAGCGGACCGGCGAAGCCGGATCCGCGGCGGCCGCTTGCTCGCACTCGCCGCGGGCACGGTGGTTTCGACCGGACTGAGGCGATGCCTGCCATCAGGTCCCGGCTCGACCCGAAGAGCGAGGCGTTCCGCGCCGACGCGGCGCGCATGCACGAGCGGCTCGACCAAGTGCGCACGCTCCAGGCGAAGGTCGTCGCCGAGTCGGCCAGCAAGGCGGGCAAGTTCGCGCAGCGCGGCCAGCTGCTGCCGCGCGAGCGCGTCGCCCGGCTGATCGACCGCGGCAGCGACTTCCTCGAGTTGAGCGCGCTGGCCGGCCTGGGCATGCACGACGACGACGGCAGGAAGAGCGTGCTCGGCGGCGGCTCGATCGTCGGCATCGGCACGGTGGCGGGCAAGCGCGTCGTGATCTCGGCCAGCGACAGCGGCATCAAGGGCGGCACCGTCGCGCCGATGGGGCTGAAGAAGGCGCTGCGCGCGCAGCAGATCGCCGCCGAGAACAGGCTGCCGCTGATCGCGCTGGTCGAGTCGGGCGGCGCGAACCTGATGTACCAGGCCGAGATCTTCGTCGACGGCGGGCGCACCTTCGCCAACCAGGCGCGGCTGTCGGCCGCCGGCATCCCGCAGGTGGCCGTCGTGCACGGCGCGTCGACCGCCGGTGGCGCCTACCTGCCCGGGCTGTCGGACTACGTCGTGCTGGTGCGCGGACGCAGCAGCATCTACCTGGCCGGCCCGCCGTTGGTGAAGGCCGCGATCGGCGAGGACGCCAGCGAGGACGATCTGGGCGGCGCCGCGCTGCACGCCGAGGTCACCGGGCTCGGCGAGTACCTGGCCGACAACGACGCGCATGCGATCGCGATCGCGCGCGAGCTGCTCGACAAGCTGCACTGGGACACGGTGCCGCCGCGCGCGGCCGCGCCCGAGCCGCTGTACCCCGCCGACGAGCTGATCGGCGTCGTGCCCGCCGACGAGCGTGCGCCGTACGACTGCCGCGAGGTGGTCGCGCGCCTCGTCGACGGCTCGGACTTCCTCGAGTTCAAGGCGGTCTACGGCGCCGACACCGTGTGCGGCCATGCGCGCATCCACGGTCACCCGGTGGGCCTGATCGGCAACAACGGCCCGATCCAGCCCGAGGGCTCGGTGAAGGCGGCGCAGTTCATGCAGCTGTGCGACCAGTCGGGCACGCCGCTGGTGTTCCTGCAGAACACGACCGGCTACATGGTCGGCTCCGAAGCGGAGCGCAAGGGCGCGATCAAACACGGCAGCAAGATGATCCAGGCGGTGGCCAACGCGCGCGTGCCGAAGTTCACCGTCGTGCTGGGCGGCTCGTACGGCGCCGGCAACTACGGCATGTGCGGCCGCGGCTTCGACCCGCGCTTCATCTTTGCGTGGCCGAGCGCGCGCACCGCGGTGATGGGCGGCCCCCAGGCGGCGATGGTGATGGACATCGTCAACCGCGCCAAGCTCGAGCGCCTGGGCCTGCCGGCGAACGACGACGCGCTGGCTGCGATGAGCGAGCAGCTGCGCAAGCGTCTCGAGCACGAGTCGACGGCGCTGTTCGGCACCGCGCGGCTGTGGGACGACGGCATCATCGACCCGCGCGACACGCG
>CAZUBF010000051.1:0-20610 GCA_964618555.1 uncultured Azohydromonas sp. | reverse complement strand
CAGCGCCTCGGTCTGGTCGATGATCAGGTAGCCGCCGCTCTTCAGGTCGACGCGGCGCGCCAGCGCGCGCGCGATCTCGTCGTCGACGTTGTACAGGTCGAACACCGGGCGCTCGCCCTGGTAGTGCTGCAGCTTGTCGACCGCACCGGGCGTGTACGCGCGGCCGAAGGCCACGAGGTGCTCGTACTGCAGCCGCGAGTCGATGCGGATCGTCTGCGTGTGCTCGTTGGTCAGGTCGCGCAGCACGCGTTCGGCCAGCGTCAGGTCCTGGTGCAGCAGCGTGCCCGGCGGCTGCGCGAACCCGCGCTCGCGGATCGTCGCCCAGGTCTTGCGCAGATAGGCGATGTCGTCGGCCAGTTCGGCGTCCGACGCCTCCTCGGCGTTGGTGCGCAGGATGAACCCGCCGCCGCCTTGCGCGCCACCGGCGTCGGCCAGCGCGGCCAGCGACTGCACGCGCGCGCGCAGCTGTTCGCGCAACTCGTGCGAGCCGATGCGCTGCGAGATGCCGATGTGGCGGTCCTGCGGCAGGAACACCAGCAGCCGGCCGGCGATCGAGATCTGCGTCGACAGTCGCGCGCCCTTGGTGCCGATCGGATCCTTGATCACCTGCACCGTCAGCGTCTGGCCCTCGAAGATCTGCTTCTCGATCGGCAGCGGCGGCACATTGCCGTTGCCCGGTTCGCCGCGCGCACCGAACAGGTCGGCCACGTGCAGGAACGCCGCGCGCTCGAGGCCGATGTCGACGAAGGCGCTCTGCATGCCCGGCAGCACGCGCACCACCTTGCCGAGGTAGATGTTGCCGACCAACCCGCGCTCGAGCGCACGCTCCAGGTGCAGTTCCTGCACCGCGCCGTTCTCGACCACGGCCACGCGCGTCTCCTGCGGCGTCCAGTTGATCAGGATGTCTTGCATGGTTGGCATGGTAGCCGCGCCGGTCGGCGCCGCCGCCGTCAACGCCGCCAGCCCGCGGCGGCGAGCAGCGCGTCGACCTCGTACAGCGGCAACCCCATGATGCCGCTGTAACTGCCGTCGATGTGCGCCGTCCAGCGCGCCGCGCCGCTCTGGATCGCGTAGGCGCCGGCCTTGCCCATCGGCTCGCCGCCGGCGACGTAGGCGTCGATCTCGGCGTCGGCGAGCTCGCGCCAGCGCACGTGCGACACGCTCAGCGCCGCGTGCACCCCTGCGTGCGGCACAACCGGCCAGGCGAGCGCCACCGCGGTGAGCACGCGGTGCGTGCGCCCCGACAGCGTGCGCAGCATCTCGCGCGCCTGCCCGGCGTCGGCGGGCTTGCCGAGCAGCCGCCGCCCGAGCGCGACGGTGGTGTCGGCAGCGAGCACCGGCGCCGGCGCCAACGCCCGGCGCTGCCGGCGCGCCAGCGCCGCGTCGAGCTTGGCGCGCGTGACGCGCTGCACGTAGTCCTCCGGCGACTCGCCCGGGCGCTCGGCCTCGAGCGCCTCGGCGTCCTCGCCGGGGTCGGGCAGCAGCAACGCGTGACGCACGCCGATCTGCGACAGCAGGTCGCGCCGGCGCGGGCTCTGCGAGGCGAGCCAGACGAACGGTTCGGCGGTCACGGACGCGACCCTTGCCGCGCGGCGGCGGCGCGTGCAGCGGTCGGCGACGTCATTCGCGGTGGTACGGGTGCCCGCCGTCGAGCGACCACGCACGGTAAAGCGCCTCGACGAGCAGCACGCGCACGAAGGCGTGCGGCAGCGTCAGGTCGGACAGGCGCAGCGTCTCGTCGGCCGACGCCAGCAGCTTCGCATCGAGCCCGTCGGGCCCGCCGATGACGAACGCCACGTCGCGACCGTCGCCCTTCCAGAACGCCAGCCGCGCCGCCAGCTGCGCGGTCGTCACGCGCTGGCCCTGCTCGTCGAGCACGACGCGTCGCGCGCCGCGGCCCGCGACGGCGAGCGCCATCTCGATGCGCTGCGCCTCGGCCGCCTTCAGCGCGTCGACCGGCTTGCCGCCCTGGCGCGGCTCGGCCTTCACCGCCTTCAGTTCGAGCTTCAGCTCGGGCGGAAAGCGCTTGGCGAAGTCCTGCCACGCCGCGTCGGCCCAGGCCGGCTGGCGCTGGCCGACGGCGATCACCCACAGGCGCACGGACCGCGAACCCGCGGTTCAGCCGACGCGCCGGCGTGGCGCCGCCTTCTTCGCGGCGCCGGCGCGTTTCGCGCCGGCGGGCCGGGTGGCGGGCGCGGTCGCCGCCTTCGCGCTCGCGCGTCGACCGGCGGCGGCCTTCGCCCGCGGCGCCGCCGCCGAGCGCGCGCCGCCGGCAGGCGCCCCCGTCGCTGCGCGCTGGGCCGGCTTCGCCGGCGCCGGGCGCGGTTTCCCGCTCGCCACGGGCTCGGCCCGCGCGGCGGACCGCGCCGCGGTGTCGGCCGAGGCCTTGGGCAGTGTCGCCGCGCGAGCCTCGCCGAGCTTCATGCGCACAGGCTTGCCGCCCCAGATCTCCTCGAGGTGGTAGTACTCGCGGATCGACGGCTGCATGATGTGCGCCACCGCGGCGCCGCAGTCGACGATGATCCACTCGCCGTTGTCCTCGCCCTCGGTGCGCAGCACCGGCAGCCCGCGCGACCTGACGGTCTCGCGCACGCTCGAGGCCAGCGCCTTGGTCTGCCGGTTGCTGGTGCCCGAGGCGATGATCACGCGCTCGAACAGGGGCGACAGGTGTTCGGTGTTGAAGACCACGATGTCGTGCGCCTTCACGTCTTCGAGTCCGTCGACGATGGCTCGCTGCAGCTTGCGGATGTCCATTCAGCTCCTGCGGTGGGGGGGAAGCGGCGCGCCGCGGTACAGCGCGTGCCGGGCAATATAACGGGCGACCGCACCGCCGACCAGCGCGCGCAGGTCGGCGCCGGCGGCCGCCGCCGCGCGCGCCGAGGTCGACGACACCGCCACCGGCGGCATCGCCAGCACCTCGACGCGGTGCGCGAGCGGCGCCAGTTCATCCGGCGGCCGCACCTGCGCGCCGCCGCGAGCCGCCACGGCCAGCGTCACCGCGTCAAGCAGTTCGCGCCAGCGGTGCCAGGTCGGCAGCCGCGCGTACTGGTCCTGCCCGATGACCAGCACCAGCGTCGCGCCGGGCCGTTCGGCGTGCAGCGCGTGCACGGTGTCGATCGTGTAGCTCGGCCCGTCGCGGCGCGTCTCGAGATCGTCGACGCGCATGCGCGGCTCGCCGGCGGTCAACGCCCGGACCATCGCGAGCCGATGCCTCGCCGGCGCCAGCTGCCGGTCGGACTTCTGCCACGGGTCGCCGGCGGGCACCCAGCGCAGTTCGTCGAGCCCGAGCTGGTCGCGCGCCTGCCGCGCCAGCGCCAGGTGCCCCAGGTGAGGCGGGTCGAAACTGCCGCCGAACAGGCCGATCCTCACGCGCGCCGCGCCCGCGGCGTCATGCGCCGTGCTCCGGCTCGCCGGCCGCAGCGTCGTCGGCCACCCAGTCGCGCGGACGCAGGAAGTCGGTGTACAGCCGCGCCTCGGGCGTGCCCGGCGCCGGCTGCCACGCGTAGCGCCACTTCACGATCGGCGGCATCGACATCAGGATGCTCTCGGTGCGACCGCCGCTTTGCAGCCCGAACAGCGTGCCTCGGTCGAACACCAGGTTGAACTCGACGTAGCGTCCGCGGCGGTACGCCTGGAAGTCGCGCTCGCGCTCGCCGTACGGCAGCTCGCGGCGGCGGCGCACGATCGGCAGGTAGGCGTCGGCGAACGCGTCGCCCACCGCGCGCGTCATCGCGAAGCTGCGCTCGAAGCCGAGCTCGGCGAAGTCGTCGTAGAAGACACCGCCGACGCCGCGCGGTTCGCCACGATGCTTGAGGAAGAAGTAGTCGTCGCACCAGCGCTTGAAGCGTGGGTACAGCTCGGTGCCGAACGGTGCCAGCGCGTCGCGGCAGGTGCGGTGGAAGTGGCGGGCGTCGTCGTCGAAGCCGTAGTACGGCGTCAGGTCCATGCCACCGCCGAACCACACCACCGGCTCGCGGCCCGCCGGCAGCGCGGCGAACATGCGCACGTTCATGTGCACGGTCGGCACGTAGGGGTTGCGCGGGTGCAGCACCAGCGACACGCCCATCGCCTCGAACGGCGCACCGGCCAGCTCGGCACGATGCTGCGTGGCGCTGGGCGGCAGCGCCGGGCCGCGCACGTGGCTGAAGTTGCAGCCGCCGCGCTCGAACACGCCGCCGTCCTCGATCAGCCGCGTCAGTCCGTCGCCCTGCAGCCGCTCGTCGGGCCCGCGCGTCCAGCCGTCGCTGAGGAACGGGCGGCCGTCCTCGGACTGCAGTGCGCCGACCAGGCGCGCCTGCAGGCCACGCAGGTAGTCGCGCACGGCGGCGGTGTCGGGCGGCATGCGCGGGGGTCCTCGGGTCCGGGGTCAGGTCAGTCGCACCGGCGACGCCAGCGCCGGGCGGCGCCCGCGCACGTCGGCGTAGGCGCGCGCGATCGCGGCCATGTCGGCTGCGGCGTCGCCGCTCAGCCGCAGGCATTCGCACACGCCGACCGAGCGGCGTGCGAAGTCCAGCTGCGCGAGCAGCAGCGGCACGCCGGCGCCGACGGCGACGCGGTAGAAACCGCTGCGCCAGCCTCCCGCGCGCGATCGGGTGCCTTCCGGCGCCAGTGCGAGCCACAGGAAGGCGTCGCGCTCGCGCGCCTCGCGCATGCGCCGCACCATCTCGCCGACGGCGCCCGCCGGCGCGCGACGGTCGACCGGCACGCCGCCGAGCCAGCGCAGCCAGCGGCCGAACAGCGGCACGCGAAACAGCGTGCCCTTGGCCCAGAACACGACCGGCACGCCGATGGCCCACTTCGCGAGCACGCCGACGACGAAGTCCCAGTTCGAGGTGTGCGGGTAGACCACGGCCACGCCCTGGCGCGCCGGCAGGCCGTCGAACTGCAACCGCCAGCCGAGGGCGCGCAGCAGCGCGCGCGCCAGCCGGCTGCCGCGCAGCTGCACCGGGCGCGAGGCGATCGACTGCGGGCCGCGCGTGTCCATCAGCGCGGCTTGATCGCGCGGTGGCCGATGTCGCTGCGCCACTGCGCGCCGTCGAAGTGGATCGGCCGCAGCACGTCGTACGCGCGCTGCTGCGCGGTCTTCACCGACTCGCCCAGTGCCGTCACGCACAGCACGCGCCCGCCGCTGGTGACGATGCGCCCGTCGTCGGCGCGCGCCGTGCCGGCATGGAACACCATCGCGTCGACCTCGGCGTCGCCCCTGACCGGCGGCGGCAGGCCGTCGATGGCATCGCCCTTGCGCGGGTTCAGCGGGTAGCCGTGCGCGGCCATCACCACGCCCAGCGCGGTGCGCCGGTCCCACTGCAGCGAAACCTGGTCGAGCGTGCCGTTGGCGGCGTGCAGCAGCACGTCGGCGAGGTCGCTCTTCAGCCGCATCAGGATCACCTCGGCCTCGGGGTCGCCCAGGCGGGCGTTGAACTCGACCGTCTTCGGCCGGCCCTGCGTGTCGATCATCAGGCCGGCGTAGAGGAAGCCAGTGAAAGGCATGCCGTCGCGGGCCATGCCGGCGATCGTCGGCTGCACGATCTCGTGCATCACCTTCGCATGCACGTTCGGCGTGACCACCGGCGCTGGCGAGTACGCCCCCATGCCGCCGGTGTTCGGGCCACCGTCGCCGTCGCGCAGGCGCTTGTGGTCCTGGCTGGAGGCCAGCGGCAGCACCGTCTTGCCATCGGTGAGCACGATGAAACTGGCCTCCTCGCCGTCGAGGAATTCCTCGATCACCACGCGGGCGCCCTCGGCGTTGTGCTGCACGCCCAGGCGGTTGTCGAGCAGCATGAAGTCGATCGCCTCGTGCGCCTCGGCCAGCGTGGTGGCGACGACCACGCCCTTGCCCGCCGCCAGCCCGTCGGCCTTGATCACGATCGGCGCGCCGCTGCGCTCGACGTGCGCGTGCGCCTCGGCGGCGTCGGCAAAGGTGCGGTACTCCGCGGTCGGGATGCCGTGGCGCCGCATGAAGTCCTTCGCGAAGGCCTTCGAGCTCTCGAGCTGCGCTGCGGCCTTCGTCGGCCCGACGATGCGCAGCCCGCGCGCGCGGAACACGTCGACCACGCCGGCGGCCAGCGGCGCCTCGGGGCCGACCACGGTCAGCGTGACGCCCGAGGCCTGCGCGAAGTCGGCCAGCGCCGCGGGGTCCGTCAGCGCGACGTTGTGCAGCTGCGCGTCGAGCGCGGTGCCGCCGTTGCCCGGCGCCACGTGCACCTGCTGCACCTTCGGCGAGCGCGCCAGCTTCCACGCCAGCGCGTGTTCGCGGCCGCCGCCGCCGATCACCAGCGCCTTCATCGGCGCCTCACGCCTCGTCGCCGAGGTCGGCGTTGTGGTAGACGTCCTGCACGTCGTCGATGTCCTCGATCGCGTCGAGCAGCTTGCGCATGCGCTGCGCGTCGTCGCCGGCGAGCTCGACCGTGTTCTCGGCGCGCATCGTCACCTCGGCGACCTCGGACTTCAGCCCGGCGGCGTCGAGCGCGTCGCGCACCGCCTCGAACACCGCCGGCGGGGTCAGCACCTCGATCGAGCCGTCGTCGCCGGTGACCACGTCGTCGGCTCCGGCGTCCAGCGCGACCTCCATCACCCGGTCCTCGCTGGCGCCGGGGGCGAAGACGATCTGCCCGCAGTGCCTGAACTGGAACGCCACCGAGCCTTCGGTGCCCAGGTTGCCGCCGTGCTTGCTGAACGCATGGCGCACCTCGGCCACGGTGCGCACGCGGTTGTCGGTCATGCAGTCGACGATGATCGCCGCGCCGCCGATGCCGTAGCCCTCGTAGCGGATCTCCTCGTAACTGACGCCCTCGAGCGCGCCGGTGGCCTTGTCGATGTTGCGCTTGACCGTGTCGGCCGGCAGGTTGACCGCCTTGGCCTTGTCGATGGCCAGGCGCAGCCGCGGGTTGGCCGACGCGTCGCCGCCGCCGCTGCGCGCGGCGACCATGATCTCTCGGATCACCCGCGTCCACGCCTTGCCGCGCTTTTCGTCCTGGCGGCTCTTGCGGTGCTGGATGTTGGCCCACTTGGAGTGACCGGCCATCGGGGACTCCTCACCGGGCGCCGCACGGCGCACCGGCCTCGTTTGTATAGACTGCCCCGATTTTACCGGGCACCCCCAGGAGAACCCCGATGGCCGAGCCGATCCTCGTCGCCCAGCACGGCGACATCCAGTGCCACCTGCTGCCGGCGCTGGCCAATCGCCACGGCCTGATCACCGGCGCGACCGGCACCGGCAAGACGGTCACGCTGCACAAGCTCGCCGAGAGCTTCAGCGCCATCGGCGTGCCGGTGTTCATGGCCGACGTCAAGGGCGACCTCGCCGGCATCAGCCAGCGCGGCGCCCTGCCCGACAAGGTGGCGAAGATCCTCGCCGACCGCGGCCTGCCGGCGCCCGAGCCGACGGCGTGCCCGACGACGCTGTGGGACGTGTTCGGCGAACAGGGCCACCCGGTGCGCGCGACCGTCTCCGACATGGGTCCGCTGCTGCTCGCCCGCATGCTGGGGCTCAACGACACGCAGTCGGGGGTGCTGAACATCGTGTTCCGCATCGCCGACGACAACGGCCTGCTGCTGCTCGACCTGAAGGACCTGCGCTCGATGCTGCAGCACGTCGGCGAGAACGCCAAGCAGTTCACCACCGAGTACGGCAACATCAGCGCGGCCAGCGTCGGCGCGATCCAGCGCGGGCTGCTGCAGCTCGAGGAACAGGGCGGCGACAAGTTCTTCGGCGAGCCGATGCTCGACATCGCCGACCTGATGCAGACCGCCGACGGCGGCAAGGGGGTGGTGAACATCCTCGCCGCCGACCGGCTGATGACCTCGCCGCGGCTGTACGCGACCTTCCTGCTGTGGATGCTGTCGGAGCTGTTCGAGCAGCTGCCCGAGGTCGGCGACCTCGACAAGCCGAAGCTGGTGTACTTCTTCGACGAGGCGCACCTGCTGTTCGCCGACGCGCCGAAGGCGCTGGTCGAGCGCATCGAACTGGTCGTGCGCCTGGTGCGCAGCAAGGGCGTGGGTGTGTACTTCGTGACGCAGAACCCGCTGGACATCCCCGACACCGTGCTCGCACAGCTCGGCAACCGCGTGCAGCACGCGCTGCGCGCGTTCACGCCGCGCGACCAGAAGGCGGTCAAGTCGGCGGCAAGCACGATGCGCGCCAACCCGAAGCTCGACGTCGAGACCGCGATCACCGAGCTCGCGGTCGGCGAGGCGCTGGTGAGCCTGCTCGACGAGAAGGGCCGCCCGGGCATCACGCAGCGTGTCTACGTGCTGCCGCCGGGCAGCCGCATCGGACCGATCGACGCCGGCGAGCGCCGCGCGCTGGTCGCCGGGTCGCTGGTCGCCGGCGTGTACGACACGACCGTCGACCGCGAGTCGGCCTACGAATCGCTGCGCCGGCAGGCCGAGGCGGCGATGGCGTCGCAGCCCCAGCCCGAGGCCGCCAAGGGTGGCGGGCTCGGCGACGTGCTGTTCGGCAGCACCGGCCCGCGCGGCGGCCGGCGACCCGGCATGCTCGAGACCGCCGCCACGTCGGCGGTGCGCACGATGGGCACGACGATCGGGCGCGAGATCATCCGCGGCGTGCTCGGCGGGCTGCTCGGCGGGCGCCGACGCTGACGCCACCGTCGCCGCGCACCGATGCGCCGCCGCGCGTGCGCGCTGGCGGCGCTGGCGCTGGCCCTGCCGCTCGCACTGCTCGCCGCCGGGCAGGCCGGGCTGCTGCGCGGCGCGGCGCCGACGGACCTCGGCGTGCGCGACGGGCGACTGAAGCCGCCGTCGGCCACGCCCAACAGCGTCAGCAGCCAGGCCGCCCTGCACCCCGGCCACCCGCGGCGCATCGACGCGCACGTCGACCCGCTGCCGGCCACCGACGGCGACGCGCGCGCGACGATCGCACGGCTGGCCGCACTGCTCGCGGCGCGCCCCGATGCGCTCATCGTCGAACGGCGCGACGACTACTTGCGCGTCGAGTTCACGACGCGCTGGCTGCGCTTCGTCGACGACGCCGAGTTCTGGGCCGACGCCGGCGCCGTGCAGGTGCGTTCGGCATCGCGCCTCGGGCGGCGCGACTTCGGCGCCAACCGCGCTCGCATCGAGGCGCTGCGCCGACAGCTCGCCGCGCCGCGCTGACCCCGTCAGTCGCCCTTCAGCGCCAGCGCGCTCTGCCAGGTGTCGACGCGGTGCCGGAAGCGCGCGACCTTGCCGGCGTCGTCGAAGTGCCAGATGTGCACCGCCTCGGGTTCGACGACGCGCTTGCCGGCGGCCTTGACGGTGAACTCGACGTCGACGAGGTCGACGACGGTGCGCGCGTCGGCAAAGAACTGCCGCGGCGCGAACACGTTCATCTCGACGCGCGACAGCAGCGCGTCGAAGAAGGTCGGCACCCGGTCGCGCCCTTGGAGCGGCTGCAGCCACGGCACCGGGTTCGGGAACGTCGCGTACTCCCACTCGACGTCGTCGGCGAGCTGCGACAGGATGTAAGGCACGTCGCCGCGGCCGAACGCGGCGTAGATCTGCTGCACGGTCTCGATCGGGGTCATGCGGGGTCTCCAGGCGTTCAGGCTGCCAGCCGCAGCCCGGTGGCCGAGCGGGCGGCCGGGTAGCCGCGCTGCTCGATGTCGAACTTGTCCTCCAGCGCCGCGGCGCGCACTTCGCGCCGCACCTGCGCCTCGAGCAGGGGGCGCAGCAGCGCCCCGACCAGCGGTGGCAGCGGCAGGCGCACGCGGATGTCGACGCGGGTGCCGTCGCGGCCGTCGCGCGGCTCGGCGGCGAACGCGAACACGACGCTGCCGCCGCGGTTGAAGCCGGCGACGGCGGTGTCGACGATGCCGCCTTCGGGGTCGACCGAGCGCTCGAACACGTCGCGCATGGGCACGCCCAGCAGGCGCACGCGCTGCTCGAAGCGCGCGCCGCCTGGCGGTCGGCGCGCCAGCACCGTGAAGCGCAGCTTCGGGTGCACGCCGGCGGCGATGTGGTGGTCGAGGTCGGCGAACTGCGCCCGCACGACGGTCGGCGCGGCGGCGATCCACTCGCTGTGACGGACTTCGGCGAATCGCGGCATCGCGGCCCCTCCGGTGCGATCGCGGCACCGCCGTGGCACCGCATGCCGCGTATACGGCCGCAACGCGCCGGCGGATGCATCCACCACCGGCCGCGCCGCGTATACCGGCCATGCCAACGCTGGACGCCGTGCCGTCGAACGCCGCTGCGCGCCGCGCGCCTGGGGATGGGCGGGCGTTCGCCGCGGTGCTAGTGTGGCGCGCGACGCCGCAAGACCGCCGCACCGTGGCCCCGTCCACCGCCGCCGACCCATCGCCGCCGCGCGACGCCGACGTGGCGCGCGAGCACCGCGACCGCGAACTCGCCGCGCTGCTCGCGCGCTGCGCCGCTGGCGACGCCGCGGCGTTCGACGCCTTCTACGATGCGACGCTGGGGTACGCGCACGCGCTGGCGCGGCGCATCGTCGCCGACTCCGACCTCGACGACGTGCTCGCCGACGCCTACGTCCAGGCCTGGCAGCAGCGCGCGCGCTTCAACGCCGCGCGCGGCAGCGCCGTGTCGTGGCTGCTGGCCATCGTCCGCACCCGCGCGCTCGACCAGCGCCGCAGCGAGCAGCTGCGCGCGCAGGCGCCGCTCGCCGACGGCGACGGCGACGCGGTCGCCGACGATGCCGCCGGCCCCGACGCGCTGCTCGACTTCACCGAACGCGGCTCGCGCCTGCACGCGGCGCTGGCGACGCTATCGGCGCAGGAGCGCTGGCTGCTCGCGCTGGCCTACTTCCGCGACTGGAACCACGCCGAGATCGCCCGATCGACCGGGTTGCCGCTGGGCACCGTCAAATCCGCGATCCTTCGCGCGCAGCACAAGCTGCGCGACCTGCTGGCGCCGCTGGCGCGTTGACGACGATGTCTGCCACCGTCCCCCCGACCGACGGCGACGACCGCCTCGAAGCGGACGGCGTCGAGCGGCTGTCGGCGCAGCCGGCACCCGATGCCGTCGCCGACGCCGCCCGCGCGCGCATCCGGCGCCGCGTGTTGCGCCGCATTGCCGCCGACCAGGGCCACCTCAGCGTGCCGGCCGACGGCGGGACGTGGCGGCCGTTCGCCGACGGCGTGCACATCAAGGTGCTGCACGAACACGACGGCGAGATGGCCTATCTGCTGCGCCTGGACGCCGGCGCGGCGATCCCGCCGCACCGGCACCCGATCGACGAGGAATGTGTCGTGCTGGAGGGGCGGCTTCGCATCGGCGAGGCGATCGAACTCGGTGCCGGCGCGTTCCACCTGGCGCGTGCCGGCTCGCTGCATGCGCGCATCAGCACCGACGGGGGCGCCACGATCTACCTGCGCGGGGCCGTGCCCGCGGCGGCGGACGCGCTCTGACCACCGCGCGGGGCCCCTGGCGCGCCGACACGGCGCTCAGCGCCCGTCGACGCGCGCGCATTCGGTGGCGGGGCGCAGGCACTCGAGCGGCACCTTGTGCAGCGCCCAGCCGCCGGCGCCGGCCAGCGTCGCGACGAAGACGATCGACAGCCACACCACCTTGCTGCGCCACGGCGGCTTCTCGCGCATCAGGTCGCGGGCGAACACGATCGCCCCGTGCACGATGGCGGTGACGGCGAACGCCGTCAGGCCGGCGGCGCGCATGTCGGGTGACGCCAGCAGCGTGCCGGTGAGCACCATCGCCGCCTCGAACAGGTAGAGCAGCGTGAGCCAGTGACGGCTGACCAGCGCCCACAGGCTGCCCGGCACCGCGGCGGTGAGCACACCCTGGGCGACCAGCCCGATGCGCGAGGTCCAGCGCAGCAGCGGCTGCACGTCGCTGCCGTCGGCCACGCCCTCGAGGACACGGCCCGCGACGGTCAGCGCGCGCGCGGCCTGGCGCATCGTGCGCTTCGGGTCGAGCCGGCGGTCGACCTCGTGCGCCGAGCGCAAGTACTCGAGCAGTCCGCGGTCGTCGAACAGGCTGCCGACGACGCGCTCGACGTGACCGCGGCGCGCCGGGTCACCCAGGTCGAGCGCCTGCAGCAGCGCATGCATGCGCGCCTTCGCGTGGTCGTGCACACGCGGCGCCGCCGCGGCGGCGGCCTTCTCGGTGTCGCGGCGCAGCTGGTCGAGCGCGCCGAGCACGACGCCGCCGAGCTGCGCGCGCTCGGCCGGTGCCAGCAGCTCGCGTGCGATGGTGCGCTGCGCCGCGTCGACCAGCGCGCCGCGCAGCCCCTGCAACGCGTCGGACGGCAGCAGCGCGTGGATCAGCCGCTCGGCGCCGTCGAGCCGGCCCCACAGGATGTCGTTGCGGCGCCACCGCTCGTCGAGGAAGCCGCCGAAGTTGCCCAGTGCGGTGCCGGCGAGCTTGCGGCGCCGGCGCCCGGCGCGTTCGTCGACGATCGCGGTCGCGTCCTCGGGGCTGATGCGCACCACGTCGACGGTGGCCGGCTCGCCCGTGTCGGTGCCGTAGTACAGCGGCAGGCTCATCTGGTCGAAGCTGTCGAAGCGCAGCACGTACCAGCCGAGCAGGCGGCGCAGGATACGGCCCTCGGGCGTGTCGAGCGTGGCGTCGCCGACGTCGTCGACGTTCACGCGCGGCAGCAGCGTGCCGTCGTGCGCGACGTCGAACTCCCAGCGCGGGCGGCCGAGCAGCGCGCCGACCACCGCCAGCGCCTGGCGCTGCGGCGTGCCCTTGACGAGATCGCGCACCATCCGCCCGAGCCCGTCAAGGTCGGCGACCAGCGCCTTCTGCAGCGCGGTGGCCTCGCGCGCGGTCATCGCGTCGTACAGCAACCGCGCGCGTGCCACGACGCGCTCCTGCAGCGAACGGTCGACCTGCGGCAGCGCGTCGGCGCGGTCGAGCTGGTCGGCGACGTCGGCGGGCAGGTGCTCGCGCAGCCGCGGCCGCGCGTCGGCGTCGTCGCGCGGCGCGCAAGGGGCGCCGAGCACGCGGTCGAGCACGTCGCGCAGCAGCAACGCCAGCAGGTGGCGCTGCTCGTGTGCCGCGGCGCCGCCGAGGTCGTGCAGTTCGAGCTCGGCGGCGAGCACCTCGTCGCGCGCGGCGATGAAACGAGCGCGCAGCTGCACCAGCGCGGCGCGCGCGTTGTCGAGCCGGTCGTGCTCGCGCAACGCCTCGAGGTCGAGCTGGTGGTCCTTCAGCCGCTTGACCAGCCGCTGGTGCAGCTCGGGCATCTGCGCCACCGGGCGGCGCAGCGCCTGGCCGTCGTGCTCGAGCGTCAGCCGCCACAACGCGTCGATGCGGCGCAGCAGGAAGCGCAGCCGCCGCGTGCGGTAGCGCAGGTCGAACATCGACAGGAAGGTGTTCATCGTCGGCGCCGGGGCCGCGTCGGCGTGCGGGCCCGGCGCGTCGGGCAGCGTGTCGCCGCAGAACGTGCGCTCGCGCCACACGCGCACCAGCGTGCGCAGCGCGTACCAGTGGTCGGACTCGACGTCGATGCCCCACAGCGGCGCGAGCCGCTCGGCCAGCTTGTCGGTGGTCGTGTACACGCGCAGGCGCCGGTACGGCAGGAACGCGTCGCCGTAGTAGCGCCGCAGGTCGGCCAGGCGCATGCGGTCCCAGGCCGGCGCGCGGGTGCCGTCGGCGGCGAGCGCGCGCAGGTACGGGTCGTCGCCGGAGCCGGCCTCGAGGTCGGCCTCGCCCTGGCGCACGATCAGGTCGACGCGCTCGATGCGCCGGTTGCGCAGCAGCACCGCCTCGAGGTCTTCGCGGATCGTCTCGGCGCGCGGGATCGTCAGCAGCGCCGCGAGCGCGTTGTGCACTGCGTCGGGCGTCGGCTCGCGGCGGCCCCCGCGCGCGAGTTCGGCGTCCTCGGGGTGCTCGGGCGACGGTTCGATGTACACCAGCTTGCGCTCGACCGGCAACTCGGCCTCGCGCTTGCTCAGCGCGTCGATGGCGTGGCCGAACGGCTTGTTGTCGAGGTAGCCACCGTCTCCGTAGGCGCGCTCGAGCGGGTCGACGCGGCCGTCGAGCCCCTCGGTGCGCGTGAACAGCGCGCGCCAGCGCCTGCGCTGCGGGTCGCCGACGGTGCCGCCGCCGCGCTCAATCGCGTCGAGCGTCATCGGTTCGAACACGAACGGAAACGACGAGGTGCAGCGCGCGACGTAGGCGAGGAACGCATGGTTCTCCGGCGCCAGGTCGTTGCGCGCCAGCGGCGCTCCTGCCGCGCGGTGGCGCAGGTGGAACACCTGGCGGTGACGGCGTTCGACGACGAGCTTGTCGGCCAGCCGCAGGCCGACCACGCTGCCACGGATGTCGGTGGTGGTGACGAACAGGTCGAGTTCGTCGGCCACCGGCACGCCCCCGCCGTCGGCCGCCTCGCGCGTCATCGCCTCCATCGCGTCGACCAGCCGGCGGTACATGCGGTCGCTGTTGAGCAGCGACGCCGGCTGCGCCCCCACCGGCGGCAGCGACGCGTCGTCGCGCCGCGAGCCGCGGTCGTTGATCAGCTTGTCGACATCGCCCTCGCGGATCCACAGGTCGCGCAGCGGCGAAAACGGCTCGCCGTTGGCCAGCGCCTTGGCGAGGAACAACCCGTTGATACCGCCGGCCGAGGTGCCCGCGACCACGTCGACGACGAACCGTTTGTGCACTGCCGTCGGCAGCCGCCTGGCGACGTCGGGCAACTCAAAGAAGGCCTCGATGCCGGTGCCGGGGTGCCCGGCGAGCCAGCGGCAGGCATCGTGGCGCAGCGACATGTCGCCCAGCAGCGCCGCGAGCCAGCGGTACACGCGGCGCGTGCCGTCGCGCGGGTCGGGCGGCGTGCCGGGGCGCGGCGTCGCGCAGGCCATCTCGTACAGCTCGTGGGCGACGCCGTTGATGTAGATCGCCAGCGACACCCCGCCGTACATCACCACGCCGAAGCGCACCTCGCTGTCGTACTGCAGCGTCTGCGCTGCCGCCTGGCCGGTCATCGTGCCCTCCGCGTCCGCCACGTCGACGCGGGGCATGTTGCGCCGCGTGCGCAGCGCGCCACAAGTCTGCGAGACGGGGGATGGCGCAAACCCGCTCGATAGAATCCTTCGGCCCTGCGCGGCAACGGTCGGCCCGCCCGGCCGGCGCCGCCGACGCTGCGAAAGCCCGCCATGCCCGCCCCCGAAGCCCCCAAGCCTGCCGGCAACTTCCTGCGCACGATCATCGAGCGTGACCTCGCCGACGGCCGCCTCGCGCACCGGCTGTTCGCCGGCACGCCCGGCGACGCCAGCCACCACGCCGCCAGTGGCCGGCCCGACCCGGCGCGCATCCGCACGCGCTTCCCGCCCGAGCCCAACGGCTACCTGCACGTCGGCCACGCGAAGAGCATCTGCCTGAACTTCGGCCTGGCGCGCGACTACGGCGGCGTGTGCCACCTGCGCTTCGACGACACCAACCCGGAGAAGGAGGAGCAGGAGTACGTCGACGCGATCGTCGACGCGGTGAAGTGGCTGGGCTGGAGCTGGGAGGCGAACGGCGTGTCGCACCTGTTCTACGCCAGCGACTACTTCGACACGATGTACCGCTGCGCCGAGCACCTGATCGCCACCGGGCACGCCTACGTCGACGAGCAGACGCCCGAGCAGATGCGCGCCGCGCGCGGCGACTTCGCGAAGCCCGGCACCGACAGCGCGTACCGCCACCGCAGCGCCTACGAGAACCTGGCGCGCTTTCGCGAGATGCGCGACGGCAGGCACCCCGACGGCGCGATGGTGCTGCGCGCCAAGATCGACATGGCGCACCCGAACATCAACCTGCGCGACCCGGCGATCTACCGCATCAAGCACGCGACGCACCACAACACCGGCGACCGCTGGTGCATCTACCCGATGTACGCCTACGCGCACCCGATCGAGGACGCGCTGGAGAACATCACGCACAGCATCTGCACGCTCGAGTTCGAGGACCAGCGCCCGTTCTACGACTGGACGCTCGAGCGCCTGGTGCCGGTGCTGCGCGCACCGCAGTTCGCGCGCGCGAAGGCGCTGGTCGAGCAGATCGCGCAGCGCGGCGTCGAAGCCGGCAAGGAATTCGCGCTGGCCTGCCACAACCACGCCGCCAAGCTGTTCGCCAGCGAGCCCGAGGGCCGCATGCGCGCGCTGTTCGTGCGCTGGGAGCGCGACCGCGACGCGGTGCTGCGCGACCTGCCGGCGTTTTTCGAGCTGCTGCACCGCCACCCCGAGCAGTTCACGCCGCTGCTCGAGCACGCGCTGCGCGCCGAACTGCCCGAGCCGTTCGAACTGCCGCACCAGCACGAGTTCGCGCGGCTGAACCTGACCACCGTCGTCACCAGCAAGCGCAAGCTGCGCCAGCTCGTCGACGAGCGCATCGTCGACGGCTGGGACGACCCGCGCATGCCGACGATCGTCGGCCTGCGCCGGCGCGGCTACACGCCCCAGGCGATCCGCCTGTTCGCCGAGCGCATCGGCGTGTCCAAGGCCGACAGCTGGATCGACTACGGCGTGCTCGACATCGCGCTGCGCGACGACCTCGAGGGCCGCGCGCCGCGCGCGATGGCGGTGCTCGACCCGGTGCGCCTGGAGCTGACCAACTGGGCCGAGGTGTTCGGCAGCGACGACCACCGCGAGCCGTGCAGCGCGCCGGCGCACCCGCAGCAGCCGCAGTTCGGCGCACGCGGTTTCAGCCTGGGCCCGGCGCTGTGGATCGAGCGCGACGACTTCGCCGCCGAGCCGCCGAAGGGCTTCCACCGCCTGTTCCCGGGCAATGCGGTGCGGCTGAAGTACGGCGTCGTCGTCGAGTGCACCGGCGCCGAGACCGGCGCCGACGGTCGCGTGAGTCGGGTGCTCGCGCGGGTCGTGCCCGACACCAAGAGCGGCACGCCCGGCGCCGACCGCGTGAAGGTCAAGGGCGTGATCACCTGGGTCGGCGTGCACGACGCGCTGCCCGCAACGGTGCACCTGTTCCAGCCGCTGTTCACCGAGGCGCAGCCCGACGCCGGGGGGCGCGACTTCCACACCGTGCTGAACCCCGGCAGCCGGCACACGGTGCAGGGCTACGTCGAGCCGTCGCTGGCCGCGGCGCAGCCCGAGGACCGCTTCCAGTTCGAACGCCACGGCTACTTCGTCGCCGACCGCGTCGCCCACGGCCCGGCCCGGGCGGTGTTCAACCGCATCACCGGGCTGAAGGACGGCTGGGCGCGATGACCCGCTTGCCGTGTTCCACCGCGGTGCTGGCCGCGACGCTGGCAGCGTCGGTGGCGACGCCGGCGCTGGCGCACGACGGCGAGGCGCTGTACAGGCGCCACTGCGTCCAGTGCCACAGCGTCGCACGCATCGGCGAGACGCTGCGCGCCCTGGGCACGCCCGACGAGATGCGTCGCCGCCTGGAGACGCTGCTGCCGCGCCACCACGCCGCCGACGTCGACGATCGCGACGCGATCATCGCCTACCTGCTGCAGTTGCGCGGCGGACGCTGAGGCGCGATGCGCCTGGCGCAGCTGCTGTTCGGACAGGGCTTCGGCACGCGACGCGAGTGCGCCGCGCTGGTCGCCGCCGGCGAGGTCTCGTTCGGCGGGCGCGTCGTCGACGACCCCGACGCCGAGGTCGACGTCGCCGAGGGCGACACCTTCGACGTGCAGGGGCAGCGCTGGCCCTACCACGCGCGCGCGCTGCTGCTGCTGCACAAGCCGGCCGGGGTCGAGTGTTCGCAGCGCCCGCGCCACCACCCCAGCGTGCTCGCGCTGCTGCCGGCGCCGCTGCGTCGCCGCGGCGTGCAGCCGGTGGGCCGGCTCGACGCCGACACCACCGGCTTGCTGCTGCTCACCGACGACGGCGCGCTGATCCACCGGCTGACCTCGCCGAAGCGCCACGTGGCCAAGGTCTACGACGTCGGCACGAAGCACGCGGTCGAGGCGGATGCGGTGCGGCGCCTGCTCGACGGCGTCGTGCTCAACGACGACCCCCGCCCGGTGCGCGCCGCGGCGTGCGAGCGCACCGGCGAGCGCGCCCTGCGGCTGACGCTGACCGAGGGCCGCTACCACCAGGTCAAGCGCATGGTCGCCGCGGCGGGCAACCGCGTCGAGTCGCTGCACCGCAGCGCCTTCGGCGCGTTGACGCTCGACCCCGACCTGGCCCCCGGCGCGTGGCGCTGGGCGCGCGCCGACGAACGCGCGGCGATCGGCATCGACGCCGGCGCCACGTCACGATAATGCCCCGATGCTGATCTGTCGCGGCGTGCACCATCGCGAGCTGGCCGACGGCGCCGGCTGCGCGCTGACGATCGGCAACTTCGACGGCGTGCACCGCGGCCACCAGGCGATGCTCGCGCTGTTGACCAACGAGGCGCGCCACCGCGGCGTGCCCAGCTGCGTGCTGACCTTCGAGCCGCACCCGCGCGACCACTTCGCGGTGCTGGCCGGGCGCGCCGACGCCGCGCCGCCGCGCATCGCGACGCTGCGCGACAAGCTCGCCGAGCTGCGGCGCTGCGGCATCGACCGCACCGTCGTGCTGCGCTTCGACCGGCGGCTCGCCGCGCTGCCGCCCGAAGCCTTCGTCGACGACGTGCTGGTGCGCGGCCTGAAGGCGCGCTACGTGCTGGTCGGCGACGACTTCCGCTTCGGTGCCAGGCGCGCCGGCGACTACGCGCTGCTCGACGCCAGCGGCGCCCGCCACGGCTTCGACGTCGCGCGCATGATGAGCTACGAGGTGCACGGGCTGCGCGTGTCGAGCTCGGCGGTGCGCCAGGCGCTGGCCGACGGCGACATGGCGCAGGCCGCGGCGCTGCTCGGGAGGCCGTACGCGATCAGCGGGCACGTGGTGCACGGGCGCAAGCTCGGTCGCGCGCTCGGCGAGAGCGCCGCCGGCACCGGCGACGGCTTTCGCACGCTGAACCTGCGCTTCGGCCATCCGCGCCCGGCCGCCGGCGGCATCTTCGTCGCGCAAGTGCACGGGCTCGGCGACGCGCCGCTGCCCGGTGTCGCCAGCCTGGGCGTGCGCCCGACGGTGGAGGACGCCGGGCGCGTGCTGCTCGAGGTCCACTGCCTGGCCTGGCCGCCGGCGCTGGGCGAGGCCTACGGCCGCGTCGTGCAGGTCGAGCTGCTGCACAAGCTGCACGACGAGCGCCGCTACGCGTCGCTCGACGCGCTGCGCGAGGGCATCGGCGCCGACGTCGCCGAGGCGCGGCGCTGGTGGGCGGCGCAGCCGGTGCGCGGGTGACGCGCCGCTAGAATCTCGAGCGATGGCCTCGAAACCCGCGCCCCACCCCGCCCGGCGCTCGCGCACCGGCACGCGCCGGCAGACCACGCGCGACCGAATTCAGCCGCCGCGCCGCTGACGCCGCGGCAGGCCGCCGGCCTGCGCCTCCCACCTTGCCGAGGGCGCCCCGCGAGGGGTGCTGCCGACCATGAGCGATCCCGCCCACCCCGCCCCGAGCGCCGTCGACTACCGCGCGACGCTGAACCTGCCCGACACGCCCTTCCCGATGCGCGGCGACCTCGCCAAGCGCGAGCCGGCGTGGGTGCGGCAGTGGAACGACGAAGGCGTTTACCGTCAGCTGCGCGACGCGCGCCGCCACGCGCCGAAATTCATCCTGCACGACGGCCCGCCCTACGCCAACGGCCAGATCCACATGGGACACGCCGTCAACAAGGTGCTCAAGGACATGATCGTCAAGGCGCGCCAGCTCGCCGGCTTCGACGCGCAGTACGTGCCGGGCTGGGACTGCCACGGCCTGCCGATCGAAAACGCGATCGAGAAGGCGCACGGCCGCGGGCTGTCGCGCGACGAGATGCAGGCCCGCAGCCGCGCCTACGCCGCCGAGCAGATCGCGCTGCAGATGGCCGACTTCCAGCGCCTGGGCGTGCTCGGCGACTGGCAGCGCCCGTACCGCACGATGGACCCGGCCAACGAGGCCGGCGAGATCCGCGCCTTCAAGCGCGTGATCGAACGCGGCTTCGTCTACCGCGGCCTGAAGCCCGTGTACTGGTGCTTCGACTGCGGCTCGTCGCTGGCCGAGTTCGAGATCGAGTACGCCGACAAGAAGAGCCAGACGCTGGACGTGGCCTTCCTCTGCGCCGAGCCCGACAAGCTGGCCGCGGCTTTCGGCCTGGACAAGCTGGACAAGGACGCGTTTGCGGTAGTCTGGACCACCACCGCCTGGACCATCCCCGCCAACCAGGCGCTGAACCTGAACCCGGCGCTGGAGTACGCGCTGGTCGATACGCCGAAGGGCCTGCTGCTGCTGGCCGCGTCGCTGGTGGAGAAGTGCCTGGAGCGTTACGGCCTGCAGGGCAGCGTGCTGCGCACCGCGCCGGGCGAGAAGCTGGGCGGCCTGCCCTTCCGCCACCCGCTGGCTGAACAGCACCCGGGCTACGACCGGCTGAGCCCGGTGTACTTGGCCGACTATGCGACGGCCGACGACGGCACCGGCATCGTGCACTCGTCGCCGGCCTACGGCCTGGACGACTTCAATTCCTGCATCGCGCACGGGCTGAAGACCGACGACATCCTGAACCCGGTGCAGGGCAACGGCAGCTATGCGGCCGACTTCCCGCTGTTCGGCGGACAGAACATCTGGAAGGCGGTGCCGACGATCATCGACACGCTGCGCGACGCCGGCCGGCTGCTGGCCACCGACACCATCACGCACAGCTACCCGCACTGCTGGCGCCACAAGAGCCCGGTGATCTAC
>CAZUBF010000050.1:0-20812 GCA_964618555.1 uncultured Azohydromonas sp. | reverse complement strand
GCCACCGCACGGCCGCCCGAAGGTGGCGCTCTCCTCCCGCGGGGAGGTGGCCGCGGCAGCGGCCGGAGGGCCGACCGATGACAGCCACCGCACGGCCGCCCGAAGGTGGCGCTCTCCTCCCGCGGGGAGGTGGCCGCGGCAGCGGCCGCAGGGCCGTGCGATGAGCGACGCCCCCGACGCCGCCCCGGCGCACCGGCTGGGCTGGCCGTTCTGGGCCACCGGCGCGCTGCTGGTGCTGGTGCTCGCCGCAGTGGCCTACGTGCAGTCGCGCCAGCACCAGCTGCTGAACCTCACCGACCAGTACGAGGAGGACTACCTGCAGATCAGCCTCGGTCAGATCGAGACCGAGTACCTGCGCCTGCGCGAAGTCTGGCACGACGCGGCGCAGGCCACGCCGGTGCCGGACGACGCGCTGCGCATGCGCTACGACATCTTCGTCAGCCGCGTCGACCTGCTCGGCAGCGGGACGGCCGAACGCCTGCTGCGCGACCGCCCCGAGTACCGCGGCACGGAGCAGCTGCTGCGCGGCTTCGTGCGCGACGCCGACGCGCTGCTCGGCCCGCAGCCCGTGCGAGCGCTCGACGCCGAGGCGCTGCGCGCGCTGCAGCCGGCGCTGGACGCGCTCGACGAGCCGATCCACACGCTGACGCTCGAGTCGTCGCACCAGGCCAGCGCGCAGGTGGCGCTGCGCAACCAGACGGTGCGCCGGCACAACCAGGTCGCGCTCGGATTGACCGCGCTGCTGTCGGTGACCACGCTGGGGTTCGGGCTGGTCGCGATGGGCCAGATGCGCCAGCTCGACGGCCGGCGCCAGCGCCTGCTCGCGCTGGCGCGCGACCTGCGCGAGGCGCGCCGCGCCGCCGAGGCGGCCAGCGAGGCGAAGAGCACGTTCCTCGCGAACATGAGCCACGAGATCCGCACGCCGTTCCACGGACTGCTGGGCATGCTCTCGCTGCTGCGCGACACGCGGCTCGACGAACGCCAGCGCGCGCAGCTGAAGACGGCCACCGAGTCGGCCGACCACCTGCTGGCGATCCTCAACGACGTGCTCGACCTGTCCAAGCTCGAGGCCGGCACGCTGCAGCTGAGCCCCGAGCCGGTCGAGCTGCAGCGGCTGGTCGACGACGTCGAGGCACTGATGCGCCCGCAGGTCATCGGCAAGGGGCTGGCGATGCACGTCGCGGTCGACTCGGCGCTGCCGCCGCGCGTGATGGTCGACGCGACGCGCGTCAAGCAGGTGTTGTTCAACCTGCTTTCCAACGCGATCAAGTTCTCCGACCGCGGCTCGGTGATGCTCGAGGTGCAGCGCGGCGACGCGCGCATCGAGTTCATCGTCACCGACACCGGCATCGGCATCGACGAGGCGACGCTGACCCGGCTGTTCGAGCGCTTCACGCAGGGCGACGCCAGCCGTTCGCGCCGCCACTTCGGCGCCGGGCTGGGACTGGAGATCTCGCGCAACCTGGCGCGGCTGATGGGCGGCGACATCACCGTGCGCAGCGCACCCGGCCAGGGCAGCCGATTCCAGTTCGACCTGCCGCTGGTCGAGGCGCCGCCGCCCGCGGTCGCCGCGGCGCCCGTGGAAGTGCCGGCGCCGGCGCGGTCGCTGCGCGTGCTCGCCGCCGAGGACCACCCGGTCAACCGCCTGTACCTGGCCGCGCTGCTCGAGCGCCTGGGCCACGACGCGCTGTTCGTCGAAAACGGCGTGCAGGCGGTGCACACGGCACGCGAGCTGGTCGACCGCGGCGAGCGCGTCGACCTGGTGCTGATGGACCTGCACATGCCCGAGCTCGACGGCGTCGAGGCGACACGGCGCATCCGCGCGCTCGGCGGCGCGATGGCCGCGGTGCCGATCATGGCGCTGACCGCCGACGTGTTCCCTGAAACGCGCGAACGCTGCCTGGCCGCCGGCATGACCGGCTTTCTCGCCAAGCCGGTGGACCCGAACGCGTTGTCGGCGGCCATGGCGAAGGTGTAAGCGGCCCCCCCCGCGGCGTGCCCGGGTGGGTGTGCGCGCTCACGCCGCGACGGCGCGCCGACGGTGCACGGGCCGGCCGGATGTACGGCGGCCGTTGGATGGCGTCGCGTGCGACCGGCCGCAAGCGCCATCCCGGGGGTCCGCACCTGCCGGGTCAGATCACCACCGGCTCGGGCTCGAGGCGGATGCCGAAGCGGCCGTAGACGCTTTCCTGGATCGCCCGCGCCAGCGTGACCACCTCGGCGCCACTGGCGCCGCCGCGGTTGACCAGCACCAGCGCCTGGCGGTCGTACACGCCGGCGCGGCCGACCGACTTGCCTTTCCAGCCGCAGGCGTCGATCAGCCAGCCGGCGGCGAGCTTGCAGCGCCCGTCGGGCAGCACGTAGTGCACGACGTGCGGGTCGCGGCCGATGATGTCGCGGCACTGCTCGGCACTGACCACCGGGTTCTTGAAGAAGCTGCCGGCGTTGCCGATCTCGGCCGGGTCGGGCAGCTTGGCGCGGCGGATCTCGCACACCCAGTCGAAGATCGTGCGCGCTTCGGGCGCCTCGATGCCCGTCTCGTGCACCTTGCGTTCGAGGTCGAGGTAACCCAGCACCGGCCGCCACGGCTGCGGCAGTCTCAGGCGCACGCGTGTGATCAGGCTCTTGCCGGCCAGCCCGCCGAAGCCGCCGTGCTTGAACACGCTGTCGCGGTAGCCGAACGCGCACGCAGCGGCGTCGAGCGTGACGCTGCGCCCGGTGACCAGGTCCACCGCGTCGAGCGAGTCGAAGTGCTCGGCCAGTTCGACGCCGTAGGCGCCGATGTTCTGCACCGGCGCGGCGCCGACCGTTCCGGGGATCAGCGCCAGGTTCTCCAGCCCCGGCAGACCCTGGTCGAGCGTCCAGGCGACGAAGTCATGCCAGTTCTCGCCGCCGCCGGCCTCGACGACCACCGCGTCGACGCGCCGCCCGACCACGCGCCGCCCGCGCACCTCGACCTTGAGCACCACCTGCGGCACGTCGCGCGTGAGCACGACGTTGCTGCCGCCGCCGAGCACCAGCTTGGGCTCGCGCCCCAGCTCGGGGTCGGCGAGCAGGCGCCGCACGTCGGCGTCGCCGGTGATGCGCACCAGCGCGCGTGCCGTCGCAGGCAGCCCGAACGTGTTGTACGCACGCAGGCTGACGTGGCGTTCGACGGCGGGTCCCGCGGCAGAGGTCGGCATGGCAGAATTTTCCCCGATCGTCGCGCCCCGACCCGTCCGACACCATGCCCAGCTTCGACGCCGTGCTCGAACCCGATCTCGTCGAGGTGCGCAACGCCGTCGACCAGGCGGCCAAGGAGATCGGCACGCGCTTCGACTTCAAGGGCACCAGCGCGAAGGTCGAGCTCGGCGACAAGGGCAAGGAAGTCGCGCTCTACGGCGACAGCGACTTCCAGATCGGCCAGGTCAAGGACATCGTGCTCGCCAAGCTCGCCAAGCGCGGCGTCGACGTGCGTTTCGTCGATGCCAGCGCCAAGGTCGAGAAGATCGGCGGCGACAAGGTCAGGCAGCTGCTGCGCATCAGGTCGGGGATCGACGGCGAGCACGCGAAGAAGATCCAGGCGCTGGTCAAGCAGAGCAAGCTGAAGGTGCAGGCGTCGATCCAAGGCGACAGCGTGCGCGTCGCCGGCCCCAAGCGCGACGACCTGCAGGCGGCGATCGCGCTGCTGCGCCAGGAAGTTGCCGATCTGCCGCTGGCGTTCACCAACTTCCGCGAGTGACGCCGACCCCGCCGAAGCGGCCCGCGGTCGCCTGTCGCGGGGTCGCGCAGCGGCCCCGTCGTGGACCGGGGCGACGATGCTGGCGCAGGTTCGTGTCGCTCCGGCGACCCGGCGCGTCAGGGCATGCCGGACCCGCGACGCCCGCCGGAAGCGGCCGGGCCGGGTGCGACGCCGCGCCGCCGGTGCGCCGAGTCGTCGGGCGCGTGGTCGCGACGGCGTGTGCCTGGTTCGCGCTGAGCCTGGCCGGCATCGGTGCACACGCGCAGACCGTCACCTTCAACGGCAGCATCGGCGAGCGCGCGGCGCTGCTGGTGATCGACGGCCAGCCGCGCACGGTCGCGGTGGGCGGCGTGGCCGGTGGCGTGCGGCTGCTCGGCGTGCGCGACGGCGAGGCCGAGGTCGAGGTCGACGGCCGGCGCCAGAGGCTGCGCATCGGCGCGCCGGTCGCGCTCGGCGCCGGCGCGGCGCGCGACGGCGCGACCACGGTGGTGCTCAGCGCCGGCCCCGGCGGACACTTCACGACGCTGGGCAGCATCAACGGCCGCCCGGTGCAGTTCATGGTCGACACCGGCGCGACGACGGTGGCGCTGGGCCGCGCCGAGGCCGAGCGCCTCGGCCTCGCGTGGCGCGAAGGCCGTGCGGTGGGCACGCACACCGCCAACGGCGTGGTCGCCGCGCACGAGCTCACGCTGCGCACGGTGCGCGTCGGCGAGGTCGAGGTGGCGCAGGTGCGCGCGATCGTGCTGCCGCACCCGATGCCTTACGTGCTGCTGGGCAACTCGTTCCTGTCGCGCTTCCAGATGACGCGCGACAACGACGTGATGCGACTCGAGCGCAGGCCGTAGACAGGACGCGCGCCTCGCGTGCGCGGGCCGCGCACCGGTCGGGTGCCCGATGCGCCCGATGCGCCCGCGGGCGCCCCGACGACCGCGGGCACCCGGTGCGCGCGTCAGTCGAAGGAGCTTGGCGTCCGCCGACCTGCCAGCGGCAGATCGGTGTTTGCAGCCACCACGGCGGCGCGCCCGCGCTTCACGCGAGGTGCGCGCGCTCGATGCGCGCGTAGGCGCTGTGGTTGTGGATCGACTCGAAGTTCTCGACGTCGACGCTGTAACGCCCGACGCGCGTGTCGGCGTTCAGCCGCAGGGCGACGTCGCGCACCAGGTCCTCGACGAACTTCGGGTTCTCGTAGGCGCGCTCGGTGATCCACTTCTCGTCGCTGCGCTTGAGCAGCGGCCAGATCTCGCTCGACGCGCTGTCCTCGGCGAAGCGCACCAGTTCGTGCCACTCGAGCGGCGCCAGCAGCTCGGCGCGGATCGTCACCAGCGAGCGCTGGTTGTGCGCGCCGTAGTCGGAGACCTCCTTCGAGCACGGGCACAGGCTCTTCACCGGCACCGCCACCTCGGCCCACACCGCGGTGCGCGCGTCGCGCGCCTCGGCGACCCAGCGCCCCTGGTAGTCGAGCAGGCTGGCCACGCCCGACACCGGCGCGCGCTTCTTCAGGAAGAAAGAGAAACGCGCCTCGATGCGCCCCTCGGTGGCGTGCAGGCGCTCGAGCATCGCCGCGAGCTGCGCGTGCAGCGTCGGCGCATCGAGCACGACGTCGCCGCCGACCAAGTCGTTGAGCCAGCCGACGAACCGCGACATGTGCGTGCCCTTGCGCTCGGCGGGCAGCATCACGTCGAGGTCCCAGACCGCCTGCGTGTGCTGCACCGCGCCGGCCACGCGCACCGCCAGCGGGTAGCGCACGTCCTTGATGCCCACGCGCTGGATCACGAGATGCCGCTCGTCGCGCTCGCTCTGCGTGTCGGGGATGTGCAGCGTGTCGGTGGGATGGCTCATGTCGTGTCGAAGCCGGGCACTGCGCGCGACGCACTCCGGTGAGTCCCCGAAGCTTCGCACCGTTCGCGCCACCTTGCCGGACTGGGCCCTTTCGTGTTGTCGCCCTGCGGTTGCGGCGCTCAATGGCCGGCGGCCACCACCCGCGGCGCGGGGCGCGCGCGCGGCGTGTCGCCGAAGCGCTCGACGACGGCGCGCTCGATGCCGGCCGCGTCGAGCCCGAGCAGCGCGAGCAGGCGCGCCGGGTCGCCGTGGTCGACGAAATCGTCGGGCAACCCCAGCGCGAGCACCGGCACCTCGATGCCCGCGGCCTGCAGCGCCTCCATCACCGCGCTGCCGGCGCCGCCCGCGGCGCAACCCTCCTCGACGGTGACGACGGCGTCGTGCGCGCGCGCGAGCTCGACGACCAGCGCGGTGTCCAGCGGCTTGACGAAACGCATGTCGGCCACCGTCGCACCGAGCCGCCGACCGGCCTCGAGCGCCGGGTGCAGCAGCGTGCCGAACGCCAGCACCGCGATGCGCTGCCCGCGCTCGCGCACCACGCCGCGGCCCCACTCCCACTCGCCGAGCGCGTCGTCGATCGCTGCGCCGACCCCCGCGCCGCGCGGGTAGCGCACCGCGACCGGGTGCTGCCGGCGAAACGCCGTGGTCAGCGCCTGGCGGCACTCGTTCTCGTCCGACGGCGCGAGCAGCGCGACGTTCGGCAGGCAGCGCAGGTAGGCGATGTCGAAGGCGCCGCAGTGCGTCGCACCGTCGGCGCCGACGACGCCGGCGCGGTCGAGCGCCAACACCACCGGCAGGTTCTGGATCGCCACGTCGTGCACCAGCTGGTCGTAGCCGCGCTGCAGGAACGTGCTGTAGATCGCCACCACCGGCTTGAGCCCCTCGCACGCCAGCCCGGCGGCGAACGTCACCGCGTGCTGCTCGGCGATGCCGACGTCGAAGCAGCGCTTCGGGAACCGCCGCTGGAACTCGACCATGCCCGAGCCCTCGAGCATCGCCGGCGTGATGCCCACCAGCCGCTCGTCGGCGGCGGCCATGTCGCACAGCCACTGGCCGAACACCTGCGTGAAGGTCGGCTTGCCCGGCGCCGCCGGCTTGACCAGGCCCTGCGCCGGGTCGAACTTGCCAGGGCCGTGGTACGCGATCGGGTCGGCCTCGGCGAGCTTGTAACCGTAGCCCTTCTTCGTGATCACGTGCAGGAACTGCGGGCCCGGCTTGTCGCGCAGGTTCTCCAGCGTGGGGATCAGTGCGTCGAGGTCGTGGCCGTCGATCGGGCCGACGTAGTTGAAGCCGAACTCCTCGAAGATCGTGCCCGGCGCGACCATGCCCTTGGCGTGCTCCTCGAGCCGGCGCGCCAGCTCGAGCAGCGGCGGCGCGGCCTTCAGCACCTGCTTGGCGCCCTCGCGCGCGGCGGCGTAGAACTTGCCGCTGATCAGCCGGGCCAGGTGCTTGTTCAGCGCGCCCACCGGCGCGCTGATCGACATGTCGTTGTCGTTGAGCACCACCAGCAGGTTGGCCGGCACGCCGGCGTGCGGCACGCCGGCATTGTTCAGCGCCTCGAAGGCCTGGCCCGCGCTCATCGCGCCGTCGCCGATCACCGCCACCACCTTGCGCTGCTCGCCCTTGAGCTGCGACGCGATCGCCATGCCCAGCGCGGCGGAGATCGACGTCGAGCTGTGCGCGGTGCCGAAGGTGTCGTACTCGCTCTCGTCGCGGCGCGGGAAGCCGCTGATGCCGCCGAGCTGGCGCAGCGTGGCCATGCGCTCGCGCCGGCCGGTGAGGATCTTGTGCGGGTAGGTCTGGTGGCCGACGTCCCACACGATGCGGTCGTGAGGCGTGCGGTACACGGCATGCAGCGCGATCGTCAGCTCGACCGTGCCGAGGTTGCTCGACAGATGGCCGCCGGTCTTGCTGACGCTGGACAGCAGGAAGCCGCGCAGTTCGTCGGCCAGCGTGGCGAGCTGTTCGCCCGACAGCCGGCGCAGGTCGGCGGGACTGTCGATGGTCTGCAGCAGCGGGTACGCGGTCATGGAGGTGGCAGTGGGTTCGCCCGGTGCGGCGCTGGACACGGTGGCGGCGGGACTCAGCAGGTGCGGTCGACGACCAGATGGGCCAGCGCGCGCAGCCGCTGCGCCGGCAGCGCGCTGCGCTCGAGCGCGTCCAGCGCCTGGCCGCGCAGCGCGAGCGCGCGCTCGCGCGACGCCGGCAGCCCGAGCACCGAGACGTAGGTCGGCTTGTTCGCCTCGCGGTCCTTGCCGGCGGTCTTGCCCAGCTTCTGCGAAGGCTGCGTCACGTCGAGGATGTCGTCGACGATCTGGAACGCCAGCCCGACTGCCGCCCCGTAGTCGGCCAGCGCGTGCCAGGCGTCGGCGCCGACGTCGCCGCAAGCCGCGCCCATCAGCACGCTGGCCTGCAGCAGCGCGCCGGTCTTGCGCATGTGCATGTCGCGCAGTGTCGGCTCGTCGAGCCGGCGCCCGGTGCTCGCCAGATCGATCGCCTGTCCGCCGGCCATCCCGGCGTGCCCGGCCGCGCGCGCCAGCAGGGCGCACAGTCGCGCCTGCAGCGCCGGCGCGACGCCGGACGCCGGGGTCAGCAACTCGAACGCCAGCGCCTGCATCGCGTCGCCGGTCAGCAGCGCCTGCGCCTCGCCGTAGGCCACGTGCACGGTCGGCTTGCCGCGGCGCAACACGTCGTTGTCCATGCACGGCAGGTCGTCGTGCACCAGCGAGTAGGCATGGATCAGCTCGACCGCGACCGCGGCGCGCAGCGCCGCCTCGGCGTCGCCGTCGACCGCCTCGGCGGCGGCGAGCACCAGCAGCGGACGCAGTCGCTTGCCCCCATCGAGCACACCGTAGCGCATCGCCGCACCCAGCCCGGCCGGCGCGTCGGCCGGCACCCAGCGCTCGAGCGCCGACTCGACCTCGGCGAGCGACGCGTGCACCCATTCGTCGAGACCGGTCACGGGGTGCGGCGGCCTCACGCGCTGGTCCATGGCTTGAGCTGGCCTTCCTCGAGCACCTTGACCTGCTCCTCGACGGCCTGCAGCCGCTCGCGGCACAGGGTCAGCAACTCGGCGCCGCGGCGGTAGCTGTCGAGCAGGCGGTCCAGCGGCATCTGGCCGGCCTCCATCGCCTGCACGAGCTGTTCGAGCTCGGCCAGCGCCTGTTCGTAGGTCGGCGCGTCGGCGGGGCGGGCGGCGGATCGCGGCATTTCGGAAGGTGAAATTCGAGGGCCCCGATTGTATTCGTCGCCTCCGGCCGGCGCCCGGCGGGAACCGCGCCGCCGCGCGCGGGTCGCACGGCGTTGTTGCCGCACCGCAAGCGCCGCGGCCCCCCCGCCGACTAGAATCCGCGGCCCCGCGCGCGGCATTGCCGCCGCGGCACGAGGCCTTCGGTGGCGTGCGTCGCGCAACCCCAAGCGCCCGCGTTTGCCGTCCGGGGGCGGGTTGACATCGGTTTTTGGAGATCCTGAGGATCATGTCCGACCTGAGCCTCGCGCTCGACGCCCTCGAGCGCAGCCGTTCGCAGCTGTCCGTGGCCACCTACTTCGACGAGGGCCTGTTCCGCAGGGAGCAGGAGCTCATCTTCCAGCGCGGTCCGCGCTACCTGGGGCACGAGCTGGCGGTGCCCGAGTTCGGCGACTACTACGCGCTGCCGTTCGAAGGCGAAGGTCGCGCGCTGGTGCGCACACCCGAGGGGGTCGAGCTGGTCTCCAACGTCTGCCGCCACCGCCAGGCCGTGATGCTGCGCGGACGCGGCCACACGCGGTCGAACATCGTGTGCCCGCTGCACCGCTGGACCTACGACCTGCAGGGACGGCTGATCGGCGCACCGCACTTCGCCGAGGATCCCTGCCTGCACCTGAACCGCTACCGGCTGCGCACCTGGAACGGCATGCTGTTCGAGGACAACGGCCGCGACGTCGACGCCGACCTCGCGCACCTCGGCCCGCGCGCCGAGCTCGACTTCGCCGGCTACGTGCTCGACAAGATCCACGTCCACGAGTGCGACTACAACTGGAAGACCTTCATCGAGGTCTACCTCGAGGACTACCACGTCGCGCCGTTCCACCCCGGCCTGGGCCAGTTCGTCACCTGCGGCGACCTGCGCTGGGAGTTCGGCGCACAGCACTCGGTGCAGACGGTGGGCGTCAACGCCGCGCTGTCCAGGCCCGGCAGCGAGGCGTACCGGCGCTGGCACGAGGCGCTGCTCGCCTATCGCGACGGCAAGCCGCCGACGCACGGCGCGATCTGGCTGACCTACTACCCGCACATCATGCTCGAGTGGTACCCGCACGTGCTGGTGGTTTCGACGCTGCACCCGAAGGGGCCGCAGAAGACGACCAACATCGTCGAGTTCTACTACCCCGAGGAGATCGCCGCGTTCGAGCGCGAGTTCGTCGAGGCCGAACAGGCGGCGTACCTGGAAACCTGCGTCGAGGACGACGAGATCGCGCTGCGCATGGATGCCGGGCGACGCGCGCTGTACGAGCGCGGCGACGACGAAGTGGGCCCGTACCAGAGCCCGATGGAAGACGGCATGCGCCACTTCCACGAGTGGTACCGCACGCAGATGGGCATGGGGCGCACGCGGGCCTGAGCCCCCCCCGGGGCGCCCGCGGCGGGCCGCGCCGCCCGCTGCGCTGCACGACAATGCGGCGCATGTCCGCGCCGTGGCTGATGCTCGCGTCCTCGTTCCTGTTCGCCACCATGGGCGTGTGCGTCAAGCTCGCGTCGGCGCAGTACGGCGCCGGCGAGATCGTGTTCTACCGCGGGCTCGTCGGCGCCGTCGTGATCGCCGGGCTGACGCGCGCCAGCGGCGGCACGCTGCGCACCCGCGTGCCGGCGATGCACTTCTGGCGCAGCATCGTCGGCGTGGCCTCGCTCATGCTGTGGTTCTACGCGATCGGCGGGCTGCCGCTGGCCACCGCGGTGACGCTGAACTACATGTCGTCGGTGTGGATGGCGCTGTTCCTGATCGGCGGTGCGGTCATGCTCGGGTCGCGGCGCGTCGACGGCCGGCTCGTCGCCGCGGTGCTGCTGGGCTTTGCCGGCGTCGCACTGGTGCTGCGCCCGACGATCGACGACCACCAGCTGTGGTACGGGCTGTCGGGCCTGGTGTCGGGCATGATGGCCGCGCTCGCCTACCTGCAGGTGACCACGCTGGGCCGCGCCGGCGAACCCGAGTACCGGATCGTCTTCTACTTCTCGCTGGGCAGCGTCGCCGCCGGCGCGGCGACGATGGTGCTGCACGGCGCGAGCACGCACACGCCGGGCGGCCTCGTGCTGCTGCTGGCGATCGGCGCGCTGGCCACCGCCGCGCAGATGCTGATGACGCGCGCCTACGCCATCGGCCGCGCCCTGTCCAACGCCAGCCTGCAGTACCTGGGCATCGTTTTCGCGTTCGTCTACGGCGTGCTGCTGTTCGACGATCCGGTCACCGCGATGGCCGTGCTCGGCATGGTGCTGATCGTCGCCGCCGGGCTGGCCGCGACACTGCTGCGCACGCGCGCCTCGCCCCCCGACGCCCGCGGCCCGGCGGCCGAGAGCTGACCCACTGCAGACGACCTCGCCGATGACCCACCACACGCTGATCCGCGCCGACACCCTGCTCGAGCGCCTGCGCCACGGCACTCCCACGGTGCTGCTCGACTGCGCCTTCGACCTGTTCGACCCCGCCGCCGGCGAGCGCGCCTACGCCGCCGGCCACCTGCCCGGCGCGCACTACCTGCACCTCGAGCGCGACCTGTCGGGCGCGACGCGCGACGCCGCGGGGCGTTTCCACGGCCGCCACCCGCTGCCAGCGCGCGACGCCTGGGCCGCCCTGGTCGCGCGGCTGGGCATCGCCCCCGGCGTGCAGGCGGTGGCCTACGACGTGCAGGGCGGCCCGTACGCGGCACGCGCCTGGTGGCTGCTGCGCTGGATCGGCCACGAAGCGGCGGCGGTGCTCGACGGCGGCGTGACCGCCTGGCAGGCGGCGGGCGGCGCACTGACTGCTGCGGTGCCGGCACGTCGCGACGCGGCGCCGTACCCGGCGCACACCGACGCGATGCCGCGGGTCGACGCCGCCGCGCTGCAGTCGCGCCTGGGCCGCGTGTGCCTGCTCGACGCGCGCGCCGGCGAGCGCTTTCGCGGCGAGGTCGAGCCGCTGGACGCCGCGGCCGGGCACGTGCCCGGCGCGCTGAACCGCTTCTTCAAGGACAACCTGCAACCCGACGGCCGCTTCAAGGACGCGGCGACCCTGCGTGCCGAGTTGCAGCCGCTGGTCGGCGCCGCCGACGACGTGGTGCACATGTGCGGCTCCGGCGTCACCGCCTGCCACAACCTGCTCGCGCTCGCGCACGCCGGCCTGGGCACCGGCGCGCTGTACCCGGGGTCGTGGAGCGAGTGGTCGAGCGACCCGGCCCGGGCCGTCGCGCGCGACGGCGCGACCGCCTCCACTTGACCTGCCTCAATCCGGACACCCGTTCCGGTGCAACACTGCCGCCCTGACCCCCTCCCCTGACGACAGGAGCCTCCATGTACAAGCACATCCTGATCCCCACCGACGGTTCCGAGATCTCCGCCAAGGCCGTCGAGCACGCGATCGCGCTGGCCAAGCTCACCGGGGCGGCGCTGAGCGTGCTCAGCGTCAAGGAGCCGTTCCCGTACAGCGCGATCTCCGAGATGCAGCCGACGCCGCCGCAGGAGTTCTACGACGCGCAGGAGCGCATCGCCGCGGCGCGCGTGAAGTCCGTGGTCGACGCCGCCGCCGCCGCCGGCGTCAAGTGCGCCGCGACCACCGTCGAGGCGCTGCACCCGTGGGAGGCGATCTGCGACCACGCGAAGGAAAACGGCTGCGACCTGATCGTGATGGCCTCGCACGGCCGCCGCGGCGTCGCCGCGCTGCTGCTGGGCAGCGAAACGCAGAAGGTGCTGACGCACACCGCGACGCCGGTGTTGGTCGTCAAGTAGGCCGGCGGCCCGCCGCTCGCGCCGCGCCGGCGAAGCGACGACCCGCGCGCGGCGACCGTTTCCGGTCGCGCCCGGGTGCCCCTCCCGCCGCCTGCTGCGAGCGGGATCGCTCGCGCGCCACGGGTGGCCGCACGGGCCCGGCGCCGAAGGCGTCTGACGGCAGCGCAAGCAGGCGCGCGAGCGCGTGCCGCATCGACGCCGCCTCATCGGCGGGCAGGGCCGCCAGCGCGCGCGCCTCGAGCGCCAGCGCCACCGGCACGATGTCGTCGTGCACGCGGCGGCCGCGTGCCGACAGGTTCAGCAGCTTGACGCGCCCGTCGTCGGCCGATCGCCGTCGCACCACGAGGCCGGCGTCGATCAACTGCTGCACTGCGCGATGCACCGCCACCGCGTCGAGGCTGGCGCGGCGGACCAGGTCCGCCGCGGCGCATCGCCGGCAGTGGCCGATCAGCGCAAGCATGCGCCACTGCGCACGGTTCAAACCGTGCCGCGCGGCGTAGTAACGCTCCAGCGCGGTCGACAGACGCTTCGACAGCATGGCCAGCTGGTACAGCAGGAAGCCGTCGAGGTCCAGCGCCGCAGGCGGGGGTTCGTCGTCAGGCGCTTGCATCAGGGTCAGTCACGATGGTCCAAATAGTTTCATCTGTAATCATCGCGTCGGACCCCAGGAGATCCCGCATGACCGAATCCACCGCACGCCCGCACCGCCGCATCGCCACCGAGGAGGCGTGGGCGCCGAAGTCGATGCTCGACCGCTGGGTGACCATGCTCAAGGACGGCAGCCACGGCGACCCCGGCTTCGGCAGCCTGTGGGGATTCTTCGGCCTGAGCCAGACGCAGCGTGCTCGCGACCTGTTCGAGCGGTTGCACGACATCGATGCCCGACGCCTGGCCGACATGGACGCCGCCGGCATCGACATGGCCGTTCTCTCGCTCACCTGCCCGGGCGTGCAACTGTTCGACGCCGACACCGCGATGGCGCTGGCCATCGAGAGCAACGACGAGGTGGCGGCCGCGGTGCGCCGCCATCCGACACGCTTTGCCGCGCTGGCCGCGGTTGCGCCACATGCGCCGCAGGCCTCGGCCAAGGAGATCGAGCGCGCGGTGCGTTCGCTGGGGCTGAAGGGGGTGATCGTCAACTCGCACACCCGCGGCTTCTACATGGACGACCCGTCGTGCTGGGACATCTTCGAGGCCTGCGAGGCGCTCGACGTGCCGCTGTACCTGCACCCGAACACGCCGAGCCCGCAGATGGTCCAACCGTTCCTGCCACGCTGCCTGGACGCGGCCATCTACGGCTTTGCCGTCGAAACGGGCTTGCACGCGCTGCGGCTCGTCGTGGCCGGAGTGTTCGACCGCTTCCCGAAGCTCAAACTGGTGCTCGGCCACCTGGGCGAGGGGCTGCCGTACTGGCTGTACCGCATCGACTTCATGCACCACGGCATCGCAAGCAACAACCGCAACCCGGGCGTGAGGCCGCTGCAGCGCAAGCCCAGCGACTACCTGCGCGAGAACGTGTGGTATACGAACAGCGGCATGCCGTGGGAGCCGGCGATCACGTTCTGCCAGCACGTCATCGGCCAGGACCGCGTGATGTACGCCATGGACTATCCGTACCAGTACGTCCCGGAGGAGGTGCAGATGGCCGAGCGCCTGTTCGTCTCGCCCGCCGTGAAGAAGATGTTCTTCGAGACCAACGCCACCACGCTGTTCAAGCTGTGACGACGAGGAAACCGCGATGCGCACCACCCGACGCCACGCCGCCGCCCTGATCGCCGCCTCCGTCGGCTGCGTGCTGGCGGCCACCACCCTGCCAGCCGCCGCCCAGGATGCCTGGCCCTCGCGCACGGTGCGCATCGTCGTGCCGTTCGCGCCTGGCGGCAGTGCCGACGCCGCGGCACGCCTGCTGGCACCGATGCTGGCGGAGCGCCTCGGCCAGCAGGTGATCGTCGAGAACCGGCCCGGCGCCGGCGGCGCGCTGGCGGTGGGCCAGGTGGCGAAGGCGCCCGCCGACGGCTACACGATCATGCTCGCCGCCGCCGGTGGCCTGACGATCACGCCGAACCTGAACCCACGCATCGGCTACGACCCGCTGACCGACCTCGCGCCGATCACCGGCTTCGCCCGCATCCCGTTCGTGCTGATCGCCCATGGCGAGCTGCCGGTCGCCGACGCGAGGGCGCTGATCGAGCATGCCCGGCGCAACCCCGGGCGTCTGACCTACGCCACCGGCGGCAACGGCACGGCCATGCACATCGGCGGCGAGATGTTCAAGAGCATGAGCGGCAGCTTCATCGTGCACATCCCGTACCGGGGCAGCGGCCCGGCGGCGATGGCGACGATGGCCGGTGAGACCTCGCTGGCGGTGGTCGACTTGACCAGCGTGCGCGGCCAGCGCGACAACCCGCGGCTCAAGATGCTGGCCCTGCTGAGCCGCGAGCGCAGCACGCTGGCGCCCGAATTGCCGACGCTGCACGAGTCGGGCTTGACCGGCTACGACGTCAGTGGCTGGTTCGGCCTGTTCGCGCCGGCCGGCACGCCAGCACCGGTGGTGCAACGCCTGAACACCGAGATCACGGCGCTGCTGCGCAATCAGGAGGTCAACGAACGTTTCAAGGCCATGGGCATGGAGCCCATGCCCACCGACGCCACGCGGCTCGCCGAAATGATGCGCACCGAGCTCACCGCCTACAAGGCGGTGATCCAGCGCGCCGACATCAAGCTCGAGTGACGCGGCAACCCGGCCCGCGCCGGCGGGTTGGGTCGGGCGCCGTCAGTGCGCGTGCAGCAGCGCGGTCGCCCCGCTGACCAGCAGCAGCCCGGCGCCGATCCAGGCCACCTGCGCCAGCGTCTGCGCCAGCGACAGGCGGCGCTGCAGCTGCGGCAGCAGGTCGGCCACCGCGACGTAGATGAAGCTGCTCGACGCGACCACCAGCAGGTACGGGAACAGGTCCTCCCAGGGCTTGGCGACGAAGTAGCCGAGCACGCCGCCGGCCACCGCGGCGGCGCCCGACAGGGCGTTGTACAGCAGCGCCTTGGCGCGCGAGAAGCCGGCGTTGAGCAGCACGATGTAGTCGCCGACCTCCTGCGGAATCTCGTGCGCGACCACCGCCAGCGCGGTGACGATGCCCAGCTGCGTGTCGGTGAGGAACGCCGCGGCGATGATGAGGCCGTCGCAGAAGTTGTGGATGCTGTCGCCCAGCAGCACGGTCCAGCCGCCGGTGCCGGCCTGTTCGGCGTCGAAGCCGTGGTGGTGGTGGTGGTGCGGGTCGTCGCCCTCGTGGTGGTGGCCGTGCCGGTACAGCTCGGCCTTCTCGAGCAGGAAGAAGAACAGCAGCCCGCCGAGCAGGGTCGCGAACAGCCGGTCGGCCCCGGCGTCGCTGTCGAACGCCTCGGGCAGCACGTGCAGCAGCGAGGTGCCCAGCAACACGCCGGCCGACAGGCTGACCAGGCTCTTGACGACGCGGCCGAGCACGGCCACGGTCAGGCTCGCGGCGATCAACACCGACAGCGCCCCGCCGAGAAACGTCGCCGCGACGATGTAGCCGAGCGTCATGCGGCTGCCCGGTTCGCGCGGCCGGCCGCGCCGCCCCGCCCGACGGCACCGCCCGGTGCGGGGCTCGACGGCGCTTCAGGCCAGGCCATGGGTCTTGAACCAGTCCAGGCAGCGCCGCCAGCCGTCTTCGGCCGCTTCCTTGCGGTAGCTCGGGCGGTAGTCGGCGTGGAAGGCGTGCGGTGCGTCGGGATAGACGACGAAACGCGACCGCTGCGCCGCGGCGCCGCCGCCGGCCAGCGCCGCCTTCATCCTGTCGACCGTGTCCAGCGGGATGCCCGCGTCGGCGCCGCCGTACAGCCCGATGACCGGGGCGTGCAGCCCGGCGGCCACGTCGACCGGATGCCTGGGCGTCAGCTCGTTCGACGACCCCACGAGTCGGCCGTACCAGGCCGCGCCGGCCTTGACCGCGGGGTTGTGCGCGGCGTAGAGCCACGTGATGCGCCCGCCCCAGCAGAAGCCCGTGACGCCGAGCCGGGAGGCGTCGGCGCCCTGGCCGCGCGCCCAGGCCACCGTGGCGTCGAGGTCGCCCATCACCTGCGCGTCGGGCACCTTGGCGATCACCTCGGCGATCAGCTTGGCGACCTCGCCGTAGGTCATCGGGTCGCCCTGGCGCACGAACAACTCGGGCGCGACGGCGAAGTAGCCCTGCCTGGCGAAACGCCGGGCGACGTCGGCGATGTACTGGTGCACGCCGAAGATCTCGCTGATCACCAGCACCACGGGCGCGTGCGGCTTGCCCGCCGGCGCGGCGCGGTAGGCCGGGAAGCGGAAGTCGCCGAGCGGGATCGTCACCTCGCCCGCGATCAGCCCGGTGGCGTCGGTGGTGATCGCGGTCTGCGCCAGCGCGGGCAGCACCGCGGCGGCGAAGCCGCTGCCGATGCCGGTGCGCACGAAGTCGCGGCGGCTGAAGTCGCGCCCGGGCACGAGGCTGGCGAGGTCGTCGTGAAGCACGTCGCGTCTCCCGTCGGTTCGTGGATGGAGCGGGCATTCTAGGAATGCGGGGGCGGCGCGGCGGCCGCCGCCGGCGAATGCCCGCACAATGCCCGCCATGGTCGTCGCCCCGTCCAGCACCGCCGGTCTGCTCGCCGCCGTCGACCTGGGCTCGAACAGCTTTCGCCTCGAGATCGGCCAGATCGCGCACGGGCGCTACCGCCGCATCGACTACCTGAAGGAGACGGTGCGTCTGGGCGCCGGCCTCGACGCCAACGGCATGCTCACCGACGCGGCGGCGCTGCGCGGGCTGGACTGCCTGGCGCGATTCGCCAGCCGGCTGGCGGGCTTTCGCGCTGCGCAGGTGCGCGCGGTGGCCACGCAGACGCTGCGCGAGGCGCGCAACCGCGACGCGTTCCTGCTGCGCGCGCAGGGCGTGCTCGGGCACCCGATCGAGGTCATCTCCGGGCGCGAGGAGGCGCGGCTAATTTATGCCGGCGTCGCGCACGTGCAGCCGTCCGACGCGCGCCGGCTGGTGGTCGACATCGGCGGGCGCTCGACCGAGATGATCATCGGCGCCGGGCGCACGCCGCTGGTGGCCGAGTCGTTCCAGGTCGGCAGCGTCAGCCTGTCGCAGCGCTACTTCGGCGACGGGCGCCTCACGGAGACGGCGTTCCGCGCCGCGCAGGTGGCCGCGGGCGCCGAGATCGAGGAGGCGCTCGAGACCTTCGCGCGCGGGCGCTGGCACGAGGCGCTGGGTTCGTCGGGCACCGTCAGCGCCGTGTCGCAGCTGCTGGTGGCCAGCGACATCAGCGCCGGCGAGATCACGCCGGCGGCGCTGCGCTGGTGCATCGCGCGCTGCATCGACGCGGGGCACGTGTCGCGGCTGCGGCTGCCCGGGCTGCGCGACGACCGCCGTCCGGTGCTCGCGGGCGGGCTGTCGATCCTCTACACGCTGGCCACGCACTTCGGCATCGACACGCTGCGCCCGACCAAGGGCGCGCTGCGACAGGGCGTGATCGTCGACCTGCACGAACGCCTGGGCGCGCGGCAGCGCGCGCGCGGCGGCGACATGCGCGACGCGTCGGTGACCGAACTGCAGCGGCGCTTTCGCGTCGACATCGCGCAGGCGCAGCGCGTGGGCGCGGTCGCGCAGACGCTGTACGAAGGCGTCGCGCGCAACGGCGACACCGACGCCCGGCGCGAGCTGGCCTGGGCCTGCGACCTGCACGAGGCGGGCATGATGGTCTCGCACCACGACCACCATCGCCACAGCGCGTACCTGCTGGCGCACGTCGACGCGCCGGGCTTCTCGCAGAGCCAGCAGCGCCGCATCGGCGAACTGGTGCTGGGTCAGCGCGGGGGCCTGCGCAAGGTCGAGCACGCCTTCGCGAACGACGACTTCACGTGGCAGGTGCTGTGCCTGCGGCTGGCGGTGATCAAGTGCCACGCGCGCGGCCGGGTCGACGCCAACGCGTTGCGGCTGCGCCGCGACGGGCCGCGCGCGGCGCTGTCGTTCAGCCGCGATTGGGCGGCGTCGCACCCGCGCACGCTGTTCCTGCTCGAGGAGGAGGCCGAGACCTGGACCCGCAGCGGGCCGCTGCAGCTCGTGCTGCCGAGCTGAGCCCGCCGCAACGTGCGAAGGCGTCGCGGCGCCGATCAGACCTGCTCGGGCCCGCGCACCGTCACCAGCACCACCTCGCGTTCGGCGCCGCGCTGGCGCGAACGCAGCCACCACACGCCGGCCTTGCGCACGCTCCACGGCATCGCCACGCCGGCCATCAGGTACGCCGCGGCGAGCCCCAGCGTCGGCTGGTGGCCGACGACGAGCACCGGGTCGCGTGCGTCGGGCCAGCGCACCGCGGCGAGCAGCGCGTCGACCGAGCCGTCGGGCGCCAGCGCCGGGACCGTCTTGAACTTGTGGTCCAGGGCCTGCGCCGTCTGCTGGCAGCGCCGCGCCGGGCTCGCCAGCACCTTCGTGCCGGCCGGCAGGTGGCGGTCGAGCCACTCGGCCATGCGCCGCGCCTGACGCTCGCCCTTGGTGGTCAGCGCGCGCTCGAGGTCGTCGCCGCCCTCCCCGGCTTCGCCGGCCTCGGCATGGCGCCACAGGATCAGGTCCATGCCCGCGCCGGCGCTCAGCCGCCGTAGCGGCGCATCAGCGCGCGCTGCGCGCTGACCGCGCGCGCGCCGGCGGCGGGACGCACGCGCTCGTAATGGCCGTCGGCGTGCAGCGTCCAGGCGTCCAGCGTGTCGTGCAGGTACGGCACCAGGCACTCGTCGATCACGCGCTGGCGCAGCGTCGCGTCGCGCACCGGCCACGCCACCTCGATGCGGCGCAGCATGTTGCGGCTCATCCAGTCGGCGCTGCTCAGGTACAGCACCTCGTCGGCGTCGCCGTCGCCCCAGGCGAAAAACGCCACGCGCGTGTGCTCGAGGAAGCGTCCGACCACCGAACGCACGCGGATGCGGTCGGTGTGCCCGGGCACACCCGGCGGCAGCATGCACGCGCCGCGCACGACGAGATCGATGTCGGCGCCGGCGCGGCCGGCGGCGACCAGCGCGTCGATCAGCGCGACGTCGGTCAGCGCGTTGACCTTGACGACGATGCGCGCGCGCCGCCCGACGCGCGCCGCGTCGGCCACGTGCTGGATGTGGCGCAGCATGCGCCGGTGCAGCACGAACGGCGCGGTCAGCAGGTGGCGCGGCGGACGCAACCTGACCAGGCTCGCGAGCTGCTGGAACACCGCGTCGGCGTCGGCGGCGAGTTCGGCATCGGCGGTCAGGCAGCCGACATCGGTGTACAGCCGCGCGGTCTTCGGGTTGTAGTTGCCGGTCGACAGGTGCGCGTAGCGGCGCAACCGCGAGCCCTCGCGGCGCGTGACGACCATCATCTTCGCGTGCGTCTTCAGTCCGACGATGCCGTACACCACCTGCGCGCCGACCGCCTCGAGCCGCTCGGCCCAGTTGATGTTCGCCTCCTCGTCGAAGCGCGCCTTCAGCTCGACGACGACCATCACCTCCTTGCCACGGCGCACCGCTTCGAGCAGCAGGTCCATCAGCACGCTCTGCGCGCCGGTGCGGTAGATCGTCTGCTTGATCGCCAGCACGTCCGGGTCGTTCACCGCCTCGCGCAGGAACTGCACCACCGGCTCGAAGCTCTCGAACGGGTGGTGCAGCAGCACGTCGCCGTCCTGCAGGCACTCGAAGATCGGCTTGTCGCGCGGCAGCCGGCGCTCGGGCCACGCCGGCTCGAACGCGGGAAAGCGCAGCGGCTCGGCGTCGGCCTGGTCGATGAGCTGGTTCAGCCGCACCAGGTTCACCGGCCCGTTGACCCGGTACAGCGCCTCGGGCGGCAGCGCGAACTGCTGCAGCAGGAACTCGGCCAGTTCGTCGGGGCAGGTCGACACCACCTCCAGCCGGATCGCCTGCCCGAAGTGTCGCCGCGTCAGCCCCGAGCGCAGCGCCTGGCGCAGGTTCTTCACGTCGTCCTCGTCGACCTCGAGGTCGCTGTCGCGCGTGACGCGGAACTGCGAGAAGAACGTCACCTCGCGTCCGGGGAACAGTTCGTGCAGGTGCGCGCGGATCACGCTGGTGAGCATCACGAAGGCCTGGCGACCGCCGGCGATCGCGTCGGGCAGGCGGATCACGCGCGGCAGCACGCGCGGCACCTTGACGATGGCGATGCGGTTCTCGCGCCCGAACGCGTCGCGCCCGCCCAGCCGCACGATGAAGTTCAGGCTCTTGTTGGCCACCTGCGGGAACGGATGCGCCGGGTCGAGCCCCACCGGCACCAGCAGCGGGCGCACCTGCTGCT
>CAZUBF010000049.1:0-20891 GCA_964618555.1 uncultured Azohydromonas sp. | reverse complement strand
GGCCCGACCCAGCTCTGCCCGGCGGCGAGCTTCTGGCGCAGCAGCACGAAGTCGACTTCGCGATCGTCCTTGGTCCCGGCGTTGAACGCGGTGAAGCCCGAGCGCGCTTCGGTCATCATGTTCAACGCGAGCCAGGCACGCGCGTTCTCCTTGTTGCGGTTCCAGGCGTCGAGCTTGGGCTTGCGCAGTTCCTCGAGCGTCTTGGTCGTGCAGTCGGGGAAGGTCAGCAGCATCTTCGCGCACAGCTCCTCGACCTTCGCGTCGAGCAGCGACAGGTCGACGGTGCCGCGCTTCATCAGCGCCTTGCCTTCGTCGAGCGCCGCGCCGGCCTTGGACTCGCCGTAACAGAAGCGCCCGTGCTCGTCGAGCATGCGCTGCGTCTCGACGGTGGGGTTGGCGACGAACTTGCCGTCGACCTTGAGCGCCGGAACGACATCGGAGATCACGCCCATCTGGTAGGCCTTGTGCGCGCTGAAGGGCTCGCACAGCACGCAGGCGGCCATCGCGCGTTCGGCGCCGACGATCACCGGCAGGAAGTCGGTCGCGCCGCCGATCGGCGCCGAGCCGTGTTTCGGCCCGGCCTGGCCGAAGCGCGCCAGGTCCTGCGCGACGCTGAAGTCGCAGGCCATGCCGATCTCCTGTCCACCTCCGATGCGCATGCCGTTGACGCGGCAGATCACCGGCTTGTCGCAAGCCAGGATGGCCGAGACCATGTCGTTGAACAGCCGCATGTACTGGCGGTACTCCTGCGGCTGGCCGGCGTAATACTCAGCGTACTCCTTGGTGTTGCCGCCGGTGCAAAAGGCCTTGTCGCCGACGCCGGTGAAGACCACGCAGTTGACGTCGCGCGCGTTGCTGGCGGCGCGGAACGCCAGGATCACGCCCTTGACCATGTCGGTCGTGTAGCTGTTGTACTGGCCCGGGTTGTCGAGCCAGATCCAGGCGTTGTACAGGCCCGGCACCTCGCTGCCGTCGGGACGGCGCGCGGGGCGCTTCTCGTAGCGCACGCCGGGCTTGGCGATGTCGTCGACGAGGTCGTGGTTCTTGAATTCGTGGGTCATCGGCTTTCCTCGGGGGGTTCGGGGCCAGTGGGGCGACGGCGCTCAGGGCGTCAGGACCGCGCGTCGCGTGATCTCGCGTGCGTGCACGGCGTGGAAGACGGCGTTGATCTGGTCGAGCGGATGTGTCTCGACGAACGGAGCGAGTCGGACCTTGCCGTCGAGCACCAGGTCGAGCGCCGCGGGGTAGTGCTCCGGCGGGCAACCCCAATTGCCGATCGCGCGCGCGTCGAACGCCATCAGGTTCGACAGCCGCAGCTCGACCTTGTCCATCGTGAAGCCGACCACCGCCAGCGTCGCGCCGTGCACCAGCAGGTTGAACGCGGTGGTCTGCCCCGCCGCGGTGCCCGAGCACTCGAAGATCTTCCACTCGGTGCCGCGCAGGCCGCGCTGCTTCGCGAAGTCGGCCACCGCCTTCTTCAGCGACTTCGCGTCGTGGTCGCGAGCGTTGAGCGCCAGCGCCGCGCCGCCGTCGGCGGCGATCGCGTCGAGCTTGCGCGCGTCGACGTCGACGGCGACCACCTGCGCGCCGAAGGCGCGCGCGATCTGCACGCAGTAGCCGCCGACGCCACCGACGCCGACCACGACCGCGACGTCGCCCGTCTCGACGCCGGCGCGACGCACCGCCTGGTACGGCGTGGTCAGCGCGTCGGCGACGATCGACACCTGCGCCAGCGTCAGCCCGGCGGCGGCGAGCCGCTGCTCGTCGACCGCGCACAACCCGCGCGCCGGTACCACGATGTGCGATCCGAAGCCGCCGGGGATGTCGTTGCCCGGCATCTTCTGCGCGCGGCAGATCGTCGCCAGGCCGCGGCGGCACAGCTCGCAGGCGCCGCAGGGCAGCACCGCCGGCACGATCACCGCGCGGCCGAGCCAGGCGGCGGCGCCCTCGCCGGCCTCGACGACACGCCCGCTGATCTCGTGGCCCAGCGCCAGCGGCAGCGCGTGGTTGGTGCGCACGCCGTCGTAGTAGTAGCCCAGGTCGGTGTGGCACACGCCGCAGCCGGCCACCGCGACGACGACCTCGCCGGCGCCGGGGGTGGCGAGGAAGTCCTCGCGCACCAGCGGGGCGCCGGGGGCCGTCATCTGCCAGCGGTGGGCGGCGGTGCTCATCGTGCGTGTCTCCGGTCGGATCGAGCGAAATTTGGTAATGCGGTACCGAAATACGTCTATGGCGGATTCTGAGCACGGTTTTCGGCGCGACCTTTGATCTGCGTCATATGTCCGGCCGCCGCGCGCCGTTTCACTTCACCCATCGTCAACGCGGAGGCAAGCGTGAACACCCAGGTCCCGAAGTCCACGGCGCACACACCGGCGCGCACGTTCTCGATCGCGATCGCCGGCAGCGGCGGCGCCGGCGTGATGACCGCCGGCACGCTGCTGCTCGACGCGGCGGCACGCGCCGGTCTGTACGGGCTGATGGTGCGCACCAGCGGCCCGCAGATCCGCGGCGGCGAGGCCGCGGCGCTGCTGCGCCTGGGCCCGCAGCCGCTGGCCTCGCTCGACGACACCTTCGACCTGCTGCTGGCGGTCGACTGGCAGAACCTGCACCGCTTCGCCGACGAGATCCCGCTGCACGCGGCGAGCCTGCTCGTCGGCGACGCCGACGAGGGCGAGGCGCCCGAGGTGTTCCGCGCCAGCGGCGCGCGCGCCGTCGCACTGCCGCTGAAGAAGCTCGCCAAGGTCGCCGGCGGCTGGGTGAACATGGTCGTGCTCGGCTACGCCGGCACGCTGGCCGGGGTGAGCGCCGACGCGCTCGAGGCGGCGCTGCGCGCGAGTTGGAAACGCAGCGCCGACGCGCTCGACAAGAACCTGGCCGCACTGCGCGAAGGCGTAGCGCAGGCCGCCGCGCTCGACGGCGCGCGGCCGCAGCCGCTGCCCGCGGCCGCGACCGGCGGGCAGGGGCGCTGGCTGCTGTCGGGCAACGAGGGCGCGGGCGCCGGCGCCATTCGCGCCGGCGTGCGTTTCGTCGCCGCGTACCCGATCACCCCGGCCACCGAGCTGCTCGAGTGGATGGCCCCGGCGCTGTCCGAAGTCGGCGGCACGCTGCTGCAGGCCGAGGACGAACTGGCGTCGGTGAACATGATCGTCGGCGCCAGCTTCGGCGGCGTGCCGTCGCTGACCGCCACCGCCGGCCCCGGGCTGGCGCTGATGGCCGAGGGCATCGGCCTGGCGGTGGCCGCCGAGGTGCCGATCGTCGTCGTCGATGTGATGCGCGGCGGCCCGTCCACCGGCATCCCGGCCAAGAGCGAGCAGAGCGACCTGTCGTTCGCCGTCGACGGCCTGCACGGCGACGCGCCGCGGCTGGTCCTGGCGCCCACCTCGATCGCCGACTGCCTGCCGACCACCGAGTGGGCGGTGCACCTGGCGGAGGCGCTGCAGGCGCCGGCGCTGGTGCTGTCGGACCAGTTCATGGGCCAGTCGCGATGCGTCATCGACCGCCCCCCGCCACCGGGCGAGCCCGCGCGACGCCTGACCGCCGCGGCGAATCCGGCCGAACCGTACCGGCGTTACCTCGACACGGCGTCGGGCGTGTCGCCGATGGCGGTGCCGGGCACGCCGGGCACCGTCTACACCGCCGACGGGCTCGAGCACAGCGAGCGCGGCATCCCGAGCAGCCAGGCCGCCGACCACCGCAAGCAGCTGGCCAAGCGCGAGCGCAAGCTGATGCAGCACGACTACGGCGCACGCTGGGCCGACGTCGAAGGCGACGCCGAGCTGGCGATCGTCACCTTCGGTTCGACCACCGGCGCGGTGCGCGAGGCCATCGCGCGCACCGCCGCGCAGGGGCTGGCCCTGCGGCTGGTCGTGTTGCGCCTGATCGCGCCGCTGCGCGAGGAGGCGCTGGCGCAGGCGCTGCAAGGCGTGCGCGAGGTGCTGGTCGTCGAGCAGAACCACGGCGGCCAGCTGCTGCGTTACCTGCGCAGCCGCGCCGACCTGCCGGGGCGGGCGCGCGGGCTGCACCGCGCCGGCCCGCTGCCGCTGCGCCCCGGCGAACTGGCCGCCGCTTTCGTCGACTGGGCCGCGTCGGTGGCCCGCCAGGAGATCCACGCATGAACGACATGACGGTTCCGGCGGTGCTGACCGCCAACGACTACAAGTCCGACTACAAGCCGATCTGGTGTCCGGGCTGCGGCGACTACACGGTGCTCGGCTCCGTGACGAAGGCGCTGGCGATGCTGCAGCGCCCGCCGCACGAGATCGCGGTGGTCTCGGGCATCGGCTGCAGTTCGCGCATCCCGGCGTACACCAACTGCTACGGCTTCCACGGCGTGCACGGCAGAGCGCTGGCGGCCGGAACCGGGCTGAAGGTCGCACGCCCCGACCTGACCGTGGTCGTCGCCGGCGGCGACGGCGACGGCTACTCGATCGGCGGCAACCACTTCCTGCACGCCTGCCGGCGCAACGTCGACCTCACGTACATCGTGATGGACAACCACGTCTACGGCATGACCAAGGGGCAGGCATCGCCGACCACCGAGCCGGACTGGGACAGCAAGCTCTCGCCCGGCGGCACCGGCATCCGGTCGTTCCACCCGCTGGTCATCGCGCTGGCGTCGGGTGCCAACTTCGTCGCGCGCGCGTTCTCGGGCGACCCGAACGGCACCGCCGAGGTCATCGCGCAGGCGATCCGCCACCCGGGCTTCTCGTTCGTCGAGATCCTCAGTCCCTGCGTGACCTTCCGCCCCGAGCAGCGCGAGTGGAAGAACCACGTGCACCGCGCCGCGGTGCCCGAGACCGACGACCCGGCACGCGCGGCGCGCCGGATCATGACCGACGACGGCTTCAACCTCGGCGTGCTCTACGCCGGCAGCCGCGCCGTCTACAACAGCCGCACGCGCGACACCCGCGCGACCGTGGCGCAGGTCGAAGAGAAGGAGTTCGCACTGTGAGCCCGCTGCAGACGATCGAGGACCTGATGTCGCAGGCGCTCGCGATCGAGCGCGAGGCGGTGTCGCGCTACAACGAGCTGGCCGACGTCATGGAGACGCACAACAACGCCGAGGTGGCGGCGCTGTTCCGCCAGATGGCGCAGTACGAGCAGCACCACGTGCAGCACATCCTGGCCGACATGGGCTGGGCCGACGACGTCGTCGCGCCCCGCCACGGCGGCCTGTGGACGACGCCCGAGGCGCCGGAGACCGTGGCCTTCGAGGACGTGCACTACCTGATGCACCCCTGGCACGCGCTGAGGCTCGCGTTGCAGGCCGAGGAGCGCGCGCACGCCTTCTTCGACGACCTGGCGCGCCGGGCCACGAGCGACTCGATCCGCCGCGCCGCCGAGGAGATGCGCGACGAGGAGGCCGAGCACGTCGCGCTGGTCAAGGCCTGGCTCGAGAAGGTGCCCAAGCCCGACGACGACTGGGCCGACGACCCGGACCCGCCGCGCTACATCGACTGACCGCGCCATCGGCGTGTCCTCCACGGGCCGCGAAGGGAGCTTGCGGGCCCCGTGGGTCGCCGCCGGCGGACCGGCCGAGCCGGGTCCGCGGCGTCCGCTGGATGGCATGGATCCACGCACCTTCCTTGCCGTCTCCACCGCTGAGCCACCTCACTGAGATCGACTGACATGGACGTCCTGCTGCCCCCGGGCTGGAAACCGCCGATCGGCTACGCCAACGGCATCGCGGCCGACGCCGGCCGCATCGTGTTCATTGCCGGCCAGGTCGGCTGGAACGCCGAGCAGGTGTTCGAGTCCGAAGACCTGGTGCCGCAGTTCGAGCAGGCTCTGAACAACGTGCTGGCGGTGCTGGCGCAGGCCGGTGGCCGCCCCGAGCACATCTGCCGCATCACCGCGTTCTGCTGCGACAAGCCCGGCTACCTCGCGGTGCGCGGCGAGCTCGGCGGCATCTGGCGCCGGCTGATGGGGCGGCACTACCCGGCGATGAGCATGATCTTCGTCTCCGACCTGCTCGACCACCCGGGCAAGATCGAGCTCGAGGCCACCGCGGTGGTGCCGCGCGCGGGCTGACGACGATGCTGCAGATCGTCATCCAGGGCCGTGGCGGCCAGGGCGCGCAGACCGCGGGCAACCTGCTCGCCGCGGCGCACTTTGCGGCCGGGCGCGAAGTCCAGTGCTTCGCGACCTACGGCGGGGCGCGGCGCGGCACGCCGGTGAGTTCGTTCATCCGCGTCGACGAACGGCCGGTGCGCGTGCGCTGCGACATCGAGCGCGCCGACGCGATCCTGTGCTTCGACGCCAGCCTGCTCGTCGGCGCGCTGCTCGCCGCTGCCGACGCACACACGCTGATCGTCGTCAACTCGGCGCGCAGCGCCGACGAACTTGCCGCGACGCTGCCGGGCCGGCGCGTGATCCCGCTCGACGCGCTGGCGATCTCGCGCCGCCACGGGCTGGGGCGCATCGTCAACTCGGCGCTGCTCGGCGGGCTCGCGCGAGCCGTCGGCGCACCCGCGCTGCCGGTGCTGGAGGCGACGCTGCGCGAGCGCTCGCCCAAGCTCGCCGACGAGAACGTCGCCGCCTGCGCCGACGGCTGGCACGCGGTCGACGCGCAGCTCGGCGTGGAGGCCACCCGATGAACGCGCCGCTGCCCGCCAGCGCGGTGCCGCCGACCTGGACCACCGGGTCGACCGAAGTCATCAAGACCGGCACGTGGCGCGCGGCGCTGCCGCGCCACATCCGCGCACCGTCGCCTTGCCACCAGGCCTGCCCGGTCAACGGCGACATCGCCGAGTGGATCGGACTGGCGCGCGCGCGCGACTGGCGCGGCGCCTGGGACGTGCTGACGCGGCACAACCCGTTCCCGGCGGTGGCCGGGCGCATCTGCCACCACCCGTGCGAGAGTGCGTGCAACCGCGCCGGCTTCGACGAGGCGCTGTCGATCTGCAAGCTCGAGCGTTTCGTCGGCGATGCCGCAATCGCGCAGGGCTGGGCCTTCGCGCCGCCGGCGCAGGAGCGCGACGGCCACGTCGCGGTCGTCGGCGGCGGGCCGGCCGGGCTGTCGGCGGCGTTCCAGCTGCGCCGGCGCGGCTGGCGCGTGACCCTGTACGAGGCCGGCGCCGAGCTCGGCGGGCTGATGCGCCACGGCATCCCGTCGTACCGGCTCGCCCGCGAGGTGCTCGACGCCGAGATCGCGCGCATCGTCGCGCTCGGCGTCGAAGTGCGCTGCCACACCGTGCTCGCCGGGCCCGACGACCTGCAGCGGCTGCGCGAGACGCACGACGCAGTGTTCGTCGCCACCGGCGCGGCGCGGCCGAAGCGCCTGCCGCAGCTCGACTACCGCCGGCCCTGGGTGGTCGACGGGGCGACCTACCTCGCGGCGGCCAACGCCGGCACGCCGCCGTCGTTGGGCCGGCGCGTGGTCGTCGTCGGCGGCGGCAGTGCCGCGATCGACGCGGCACGCAGCGCCCGGCGCGCAGGTCACGCGGTGACGCTGCTCGCGCTCGAGTCACGCGCGCAGATGCCGGCGCAGCGCGAGGAGGTCGACGAGGCGCTCGACGAGGGCATCGCGCTGGTCGACGGCGCGATGCTCGACGCCGCCACCTGGGCCGACGGTGCGCTGCGGCTGGACTGCGTGCGCGTGCGCTTCGAGTCCGGCACCGAGCGCGGGCGCTTCACCGTCTCGCGCGTCGACGGCAGCGGCTTCGCGATCGCCGCCGACGCGGTGATCACGTCGATCGGCGCCGACCCCGACCTGACGGTGTTCGGCGGCGCGCTGCCGGCGCAAGGCACGCTGCTCGACGCCGACGCGCGCACGCAGACCACCCCGCAGCCCGGGGTGTGGGCCGGCGGCGACGTCGCCAGCATGGCGCGTTTCGTCACCGAGGCGGTGGGCATGGGCAAGCGCGCGGCGCAGGCGATCGACCGGTCGCTGCGCGCACGGACGGACGGCGCACCGCCGCGCTGCGGCGAAGCCGTGGTGCCGCTGGCGGCGATTGCCACCTGGTACCACCCGGCGGCGCCGCGTGCGCCGGCGCGCACGCTGCCGGCGGCCGAGCGGCTGGCCGCTGGCGCCGAGGTGCAGCTCGGCCTGGAGATCGAGCAGGCGCTGGCCGAGGGCGAACGCTGCTTCTCGTGCGGCACCTGCATCGAGTGCGACAACTGCGTCGTCGTCTGCCCCGACCTCGCGGTGCGGCGCGCCGAGGGCGGCGGCTACGAGGTGCTCGGCGACTACTGCAAGGGCTGCGGGCTGTGCGTGCGCGAATGCCCGACCGGGTCGATGAAGATGCTTGAGGAGACGAGATGACGACCTCGGTGGCCGCACCCCGCGTGCTGATGACCGGCAACCACGCCGTGGCCTGGGGTGCGCGGCTGGCGCGACCGAAGGTCGCGCCGGTCTACCCGATCACGCCGCAGACGCCGGTGCTCGAGCTGCTCACCGAGTTCCAGGCGCGCGGCGAGTTCGACGCCGAGATCATCACCGTCGAGAGCGAGCACTCGGTGATGTCGGCGTGCATCCCGGCGTCGCTGGCCGGCGTTCGCGTGTTCACCGCGACCGCGTCGCAGGGGCTGCTGCTGATGCACGAGCTGCTGCATTACGCCGCCGGCGCGCGCGCGCCGATCGTGATGGCCAACGTCAACCGCACCGTCGCGTCGCCCTGGGCCTTCTGGCCCGACCAGACCGACAGCCTGGCGCAGCGCGACACCGGCTGGATCCAGTACTACGTCGAGACCGCGCAGGAGGCGTTGGACACCGTCGTGCAGGCCTACCGTGTCGCAGAGCAGGTGTTGCTGCCGGCGATGGTCAACCTCGACGCGTTCTACGTCTCGCACGCGATGGAGCCGGTGGCCATTCCCGCGCAGGCCAGCGTCGACGCGTACCTGCCCCCGTTCGACCCGCCGCACCGGCTCGACACGACGAAGGTCGAGTCGTGGGGCAACGTGGTCAGCCAGGACATGTTCTTCCGCCACCGGCAGGGCGCCGAGCAGGCGATGCAGCGCGTGCCGCAGCTGGCCGCCGACGCCGACCGCGACTGGTGCGCCGCCACCGGCCGCGGCTGGGGCGTCGTCGAGCGCTACCGCTGCGACGGCGCCGCGACCGTGATCGTGACGATGGGCAGCATGTGCGGCACCGCGCGCGACGCGGTCGACGTGCTGCGCGACGACGGCCATGCGGTCGGGTTGGTCAAGCTGCGCCTGTTCCGGCCGCTGCCGGTGCACGCGCTGCGCGCCGCGCTGGCCGGCGTGCGCGACGCCGTCGTGCTCGACCGCAACCACTCGCCGGGCGCGGGCGGCGTGCTGCACCAGGAACTGCGCGCGGCGCTGTACGGCGCGGACGGCGCGCCGCGCGTGCACGGCTTGCTCGCCGGCGTCGGCGGCGTCAACGTGCCGGTGGACAAGATCGTCGGCTTCGTGCGCGACGCCGCCGGCGCCGTGCCGCAACCCGAATCGCAATGGGTACGCTGAAATGAACCACCCCCGTAGCGCCTTCGGCGCTCCCCCTCGAGGGGGCGCCGCCAGCGGACCGGGGCAGCCGGATCCGCGGCGGCCGCTCGAAGCCGTCCGGTTCATCGGTCGTGGCTGCCGTTGGCACGGCATGGACACCTGAAATGAAACGTCTGGACCTGAACCACGAAGAAGCGATGCTGTGCTCGGGCCACGCGGCGTGCCCGGGATGCATCGACGCGCTGTCGGTGCGCCACGTGCTGGCCACGTTGGGGCCCGACACGATGGCCGTCGTGCCGCCGTCGTGCATGGCGATCATCGCCGGGCCGCAACCGTACAGCTCGCTGAAGATCCCCGTCTACCAGCCCACGCTCGAGGCCAGCGCCGCCGCGGCGTCGGGGCTGCGCCGTGCCCTGGACGCGCAGGGCAAGCGCGACACCACGGTGGTCGTGCTCGCCGGCGACGGCGGCACCTACGACATCGGCTTCCAGTGCCTGAGCTCGGCGGCCGAGCGCAACGAGGACTTCATCTACGTGTGCCTCGACAACGAGGGCTACATGAACACCGGGGCGCAGAAGTCGTCGTCGACGCCGCACTACGCGTGGACCGGCTCGACCCCGGCGGGCAAGACCTCGCGCAAGAAGAACCTCACCGAGATCATGGCCGCGCACGGCGTGCCCTACGTGGCCACCGCGAGCGCCGGCCACCTCGCCGACCTGAAGCGCAAGGTCGCCAAGGCCAAGGCGATGCGCGGCACGCGCATCCTCACGCTGCTGATCCCCTGCCTCGACGGCTGGGGCCTGCGCGACGACGCCGGGCTGACCGCGGCGCGACTGGCCGTCGAGTCGGGCGCGTTCCCGCTGTACGAGGTCGAGGACGGCCGGCACTACACCGTCAACTCGGCGAGGACGCGGCCGGTGGCCGACTACCTCGCGATCCAGCGCCGCTACCGCCACATGACGCCGGTGCAGGTCGACGCACTGCAGGCGGAGATCGACGACGGCTGGGCGATGCTGCAGCGGCGCGCGGCGCTGGCCGCGGCCTGACGCGGGGTTGCGCCCTGCCGCCGCAACGGCCGTTTGCGGCCCGTGGGCGGCGGTCGGGCCGGGTGGGCGAGTCGCGGCAGGCGGCACAAGCTGCGGGCGATCTGTGTGGCGGCGAGCAGCGCAGCGCAGTCGTCGCGCAGCGACGACCGCCACAGGGTGAGCCCGCAGCGGGTGCCGCCTGCCGCGAGGGCCATGGTGGGTGGTGCGTGAAAGCGCGCACAGGCTCGGCATCGCAGTCCACCTGACCCATGGAAGCCAGCTCGTCAGCGCCCGCCCCAACGCCGACGCAGCTGCTCGCGCTGCTCGTTCGTCAGCACGGCGTCGATGCGCTTGCGCTCGCCGAGCATCAGCTCGAACATCTGTTCGCGCGCCTCGCTCATCGCCTTGAACGCCTTGCGCGCCTCGGCCTCGTCGACCGGACCCGGGCCGTGCAGCCCCTGCATGTGCCAGCCCTCCTGGTGCATCGTGCCCATCAGCTGCCAGTGCGCCTTTGCGGTCTCCTACTGGATCTCGTCGATCTTGCGCCGCTGTTCGGCGCTCGGCTCGAGCCCCCCGCAGTCACCCCGGCGGCCGCCGCCCCACATCAACCCTGGAGCCTTGGCCGCAACCGCCCATCATTCCGGGGCCGGGCCCATGCCGTACGGCTGCCACACCGCCGTGCCGGCGAACCGCATTGCGGCCGCGGCCGCGATCCATGCGTGTCTCACGTCAGCTCCTCGCGATCGGGGCGCGGTCGGCGCCGGCACCGGGGCGCCCCGGCCAGGTGCCGGCATGAAAGAGTTGATGTCCCAGGAAGTGGTGTAAGTCTTCCGTCGCGGCAAGACGCGTAGGGCGGAGCCCGAAGCGGCTTGCCGCGCGGTGGCGGCGATCCCGGTCGGGGTGGCCATCGTGGTCCCGGATAAGGTTGAGGTGCGACCCACCAACCTGTCCGAAGGAGATTCCACGATGACCACCGCCACTATGGCATTGACCGAGCTCGCCGAGAAGGGAGCCGACATCGACGTGCTGCGCCAGATGGTGCAGTTCATGGCCCAGCGCCTGATGGAGCTTGACGTCGAAGGTCGCTGCGGCGCCGGCTACGACGAGAAGAACCCAGAGCGGCTGAACAGCCGCAACGGCTACCGTGATCGCACCTGGGACACACGCGCCGGCAGTGTCGAGCTGAAGATCCCCAAGTTGCGCCAGGGCAGCTACTTCCCCGAGTTCCTGCAGCCGCGCCGCACCGCCGAGAAGGCGCTGACCGCCGTGATCCAGGAGGCCTATGTCCAGGGCATCTCCACCCGCTCGGTGGACGAGTTGGTCAAGGCACTCGGGATGAGCGGGGTGTCCAAGAGCCAGGTCAGCCGGCTGTGCGCCGAGCTCGACGAGCGCGTCGGCGCGTTCCTGAACCGCCAGATCGAAGGGGACTGGCCGTACCTGTGGATCGACGCGACCTACGTGAAGACGCGCGAGGCCGGGCGCATCGTGAGCGTGGCGGTGATAGTCGCGGTGGGCGTGAACACCGACGGCCAGCGCGAGGTGCTGGGGCTGAAGGTCGGCGCCAGCGAGGCCGAGCCGTTCTGGACCGAGTTCCTGCGCAGCTTGAACCGGCGCGGGCTGCGCGGCGTGAAGCTGGTGATCAGCGACAGCCACGAAGGCATCAAGGCGGCCGCAGCCAAGGTACTCAAGGCCACCTGGCAGCGTTGCCGGGTGCACTTCATGCGCAACGCCCTGGCGCACGCCGGCAAGACCCAGCGTCGCATGGTCAGCGCGGCCATCGGAACCGTCTTCGTGCAGGACTCGGCCGAGGCCGCACGGGCACAGTGGCGCACCGTGGCCGATCAGCTGCGGGGCAAGTTCCCCAAGCTCGGTGCGCTGATGGACGACGCCGAGAACGACGTGCTGGCGTTCATGACCTTCCCGCGGGCGCACTGGACGCAGATCTACAGCACCAACCCGCTGGAGCGGCTGAACGCGGAGATCAAGCGCCGCACGAACGTGGTCGGCATCTTCCCCAACGACGCGTCCATCGTCCGACTGGTCGGCGCCATGATGCTCGAGCAGAACGACGAGTGGAGCCTGAACAGGCGCTACATGCAGCTCGAGGGCCTGCAGACCATTAGCGATACTGTTCCGACTCGGCTGTCCGCTGTGGCACGCTGAGTAACGCGCATCTCAGCTCTCTCCGGGCTGTGGACTTACACCATGCGCTGGGACACGACCATGAAAGATGCGCCCATCGCGCGCCGGTTCCCGCCGGCGATCGGCACGGCGGCGGCGCGCCTCAGGGCGATGCCGGCGGATGCAGCACCGCCGCGCCGGCAAAGCGCCCCGCGCGCAGGTCGGCCAGCGCGCGGTCGGCGTCGGCCAGCGCGTACGGCACGGTGTGCACGCGCAGCGGCACCTCGGCGGCGACACGCAGGAACGCCTCGCCGTCGGCGCGCGTGAGGTTGGCCACCGACAACAGCCGGCGCTCGCCCCACAGCAGCGCATACGGGAACGACGGGATGTCGCTCATGTGGATGCCGGCACACACCACGGTGCCGCCGGCACGCACCGCACGCAACGCCGCGGGCACCAGCGCGCCGACCGGGGCGAAGATCAACGCTGCGTCCAGCGCCACCGGCGCGGCCTCGTCGCTGCCGCCGGCCCACACGGCGCCCAGATCGCGCGCCAGCCGCTGCGCGGCGTCGTCGTCCGGGCGTGTGAACGCGTACACCAGCCGCTGCTGCGCCACAGCCACCTGCGCGATCAGGTGCGCCGCGGCGCCGAACCCGTAGACGCCCAGCCGCGGCGCATCGCCAGCCATCGCGTAAGCGCGCCAGCCGATCAGCCCCGCGCACAGCAGCGGCGCGGCCTCGTCGTCGCTGTATCGGTTGGGCAGGCGGAACATGTAGCGCGCGTCGGCGACCACGTGCTCCGCGTAGCCGCCGGCGATCTGCCAGCCGGTGAAGCGCGCGCGCTCGCACAGGTTCTCGCGCCCGGCGCGGCAGTGCGCGCAGGTGCCGCAGGTCCAACCCAGCCAGGGTACGCCGACGCGGTCACCCGGCGCGAGATCGCGGACGCCTTCGCCGAGCGCGCTCACCGTGCCGACCACCTCGTGCCCGGGCACCACCGGCGTGCCGGGGTGCGGCAGCTCGCCGTCGACGATGTGCAGGTCGGTGCGGCACACGCCGCACGCACGCACGCGCAACCGCACCTGCCCGGGTCCAGGCACCGGCAGCGACTCGCGCCAGACCGGCTGCAGCGCCCGCCCCGGCGCGTCGAGCTGCATCGACAGCCAGCGCTGCGCCACGGCGCCGGCTCAGCTCAGTGCAGCACCAACAGCGGCAGCTTGCAGCGCGAAAGCACCGCCTTGGTGTGCGAACCGAACAGGAACTCGCCGAACGCGCCGCGGCCGTGCGTGACCATCAGGATCAGGTCGCAGCCCTTGGACTCGGCGGCGTCGATGATCGCCTGGTCGACCAGCGGCGCCTGCAGGTAGTGGCTGTCGAAGGCGACGCCGGCGGCCTGCGCGCGCTGCCCGAATGCCGAAAGCACCTCGCGCGCGTGCGCCGCGGTGCGCTGGTCGTGCAGTTCGTTCTCGCGCGCGACGACCGTGGGCGGGCGACCGACCGCGGGCAACGTGGGCATCGGCTCGGCGACGAAGCCGACCACGGTGGCGCCCAGCGGGCGCGCCAGCTCGAGGCTGGCGTCGATGGCTCGCGTCGACAGATCGCTGCCGTCGACGGGCACCAGGATACGCTTGAACATGACGGTGGCTCCCCGCACGCCGGCCCCTGCGCCGGCCTTCCGAGCAGGCACTCTACGACTTCGGCGGGGTCGCCGCTTGCGTCTGGTCAAGCGAACGAGCGCCGCGCCCTCCGCGGCGGCACCCCCGCGCGGTCGGTAAGGCCGCCGCGCGGGGACGACCCCGGCCGCGACGCCATCGTCCGGGGCCACGAGCGGCGCGGCGTGATTGACGACCGTCAATTCAAGACGCCGGCGCCCGACGTATAGAGCATTCTGCGGACGGTGCGCCGCCGCGCCACAGCCAGGGAATGCCGATGCACGACGACAGCCACGCCTTCCGCCCGATCGACCCCGGGCGCGTCAACACGATGGACCCGGTGGAGATCGCCTACTGGTGCCGCGAACTCGGCTGCAGCGAAAGCGAGTTGCGCGACGCCGTGGACTGCGTCGGCGACCACGTGGCCGAGGTGCGCGAGCATCTGGCCCGGGGACGCTGACGCGTCGGCGCAAGGCCGCGGGCGATACCGCGCACCGCCCGGACCCGGCGACCGGACGGCCACAGGGCCCCGAAGGGCCCCGTGACGGCGACGGCCGTGCCGCGGGTTACGGACGAGCCTGGTCCGGCTGGCGGTAGTCGCACACGCCCGACGGGAAGATCTTCTTCAGCGTCGCGACCTGCTCGGCGCTCGGCGTCCACGGCGCGTACGTGCCGTCGGCGACCGCCTGGTCGACCGGCTTGAGCGCGCAGCGGTACATCGCGCCGTGAATCGGCGCGCCGGCGACGGTGCGCGACGTGCCGTACAGCGGGAACGCCTGGGTGCAGGCGCCGGCCGGACGCTCGTCGAGGATGCCGTCCCACACGCCGCTGCCGGCGTGCATCAGCTTGCCTTCGAGGTCGAAACACGCGTCGGTGGCCATCGGTGGCTTGTTGCCGGCGATGCCGCCCTTCGGGTTGGCGCGCAGGTTGGCCAGCCACTGGTCCATCACCGCCAGCGCCTCGAGCGTCTGGCTCGCCTTGGACCCAATCGGGATCGTGTCGGTGAACCAGATCACGAGGTGGTCGCTGTGGCCCATGCGGTCGAGCGTGCGCTGGCGCACCGCGAAGCTCTGGTGCGAGTTGTGCATGTCGAGCTCGCGCTCCATGTACTGGCGGTGGTCGATCGCCGGCACGTCGAGCCGTCCGTCGAACACGTGGCCACTGGTGTACGCGGCGCGCATCGCGAGCGGGTCGCCCGCGGTGCGCGGCGCCGGTGCGTCGGGCGACGTCGCCAGGCGCATGTTCTTGCGGCTCCACGGGTCGAAGTAACCCGGGATCGTCAGCGCATTCTGCACCTCGGCGGCACCGGTGCCCATGAACGGGAACGTCTCCTGCGCCATCTCGCTCGGGTGCTTCCAGCCGCCGACGTGCCAGTTCAGGTGCAGGAACTCGTCAGGCGTGATCCTGCCGTCCTTCAGCGACTTCAGCCCGTACTGCACGCCGACGTTGTCGATGGTCACGCGCGCCGCGCCGCTGGCGTCGACGCCGTAGACGTTGCGCAGGTCGTCGAAGTGCGTCCAGCGGATCGTCAGGATGTCGGTGATCGGGTCCCAGAACTGCGCGTTCGGCGCCTGGCCGTACAGCGGGTTCACCGCCAGCGGCGTCAGCCCTCGCCAGGCCGGCACGCACTCGCTGGTGCCCACCGCGCTGGCGTAGCCGAGCCCCTTCTTCAGTGCGTACAGGGGGTCGTTGACCTTGGCGAACCCTTCCTCGGCGTTGAAGCCGACCAGCAGCGAACGGTTCTTCGTCACCTGCCACTTCGGGTTCGTGCGGTCGGTGGCGTCCATGTAGTGCTCGAGCAGCTCGCAGTCGCTGACGTGGATCGTCTGCGTGACCATGTCGGGGTAGCTCTGCACCGGCAGCAGCCCGTCGAGCACGCCGGGGTAGTTGCGCGCGATGTGGTACTGCTGGATCGCGCCGCCCGAGCCACCGAGGCCGACGGTGTGCGTCGGCACGCCGTAACGCTCGATGAAGCGCTCCTTGGTCATCATCGCGGTCTCGCCGCTGAGGTTCAGGTTGTAGTGCGTGCCGGTGTTGTTGCCGCTGCTGTGCACGATGGCCCAGCCCTGGCCGAGGATGTCGGGGTTCATCGACCCGCCGTGCACCGTGCCCTGGCTGTGGCCGATCGCCACGCCGCCCTGGAACCAGTACAGCAGCTTGCGGTTCCAGCGACTGGTGTCGTCCTGCGCCGCGGTGTCGGCCGTCGGCAGCGGCGCCAGCATCGCGATGCTGTACAGGAAGCGGTTGATCGAGCCGATCTCGCGGCGCACGACGAAGTCGACCGTGCGCCCGTCGGGCAGCGTGGTCGTGCCCATGTCGGCGGGCCGGCTGCCGTCGGCGGGCAGCGCCACCAGGCCGCCGCCGCTGTTGCGGCGGTAGAAGTACGAGACGAAGGTGTCGATCGAGCAGTCGCGGCTGTAGCCGATCACCTGCCCCTGGGCGTTGGTCACGCGGTATCCCGGCGGCGTCGCGCTGTCGACCTTGGGCTGCTGGCCCACCGCGCCCTGGATGGTCGTGCAGACGAAGGGCGTCTGCTGCGGCCCGGTGAACATCGGCCCGGTGATCGGCCAGTTGGTCAGCGTGATCGCGTCGCGCACGTTGGCGCTGCGGTGCTTCACCTCGAGCCGGTTGTCGCCGGGCTTCAGTCCGCCGATCACGCCCTCGAGGCCGTCGCCGACCTCCTTCAGCGACGCGTCGACACGGCTGCCGTTGAGCCACAGTTCGAGCTTGTCTCGCTGCCCGGGCGCGGCGCGCACGTGGATGCGGGCGTCGCCGCCCGAGACCCACTGCGCCGGGCTCGACAGCACGCTCAGCGCCACGGTCATTGCCGGGTCGACCGGCTTCGCGCGCTGCGCGGTCTCGCTCGGCGCGGTTCCGGAGCCGCCGCCGCAGGCGGCAAGCAGCGCCGTGGCGGCCAGCGCCGCCAGGGCATGCATCGATCGATTCATCGGGGAAGTCTCCATCACCCGCAGGGTGTTCTTCTGGTTCGGCGCGGCACGCCGCTGCAGGCTCCGGTGCGCCACGTGCGCCGGCACGCCGCCGGCGCCGGCCGACGTTAACGCGCAGCCGTGGAATCCGACACCCCCGGGTTCGAGTGCCTCTGTCGCGAAAGTGACAGCGCATCGTGCCGGTCTGCAGTGGGTTTGCGTCGCGCGGGCCGCGGCCCGCGCGCGCGAGCCCGGGTCGAGCCCACGAAGGCGTGCCGGGCGAAAGTCTGCGCCTCGGTCGCGGCGATGCGCCGCTCGGGCGCGCCGCCCCCCCCGCACCGAAAGGCAGCCGGCGCGGCGGACGTCGCGGCCGCGCACGGCGTCGTCGAAGGGCGCGCGCTGCAGCCTGTGCGCACACGTGCGGCCCCTGACCGCGGTCAAGACCACGGATCGTGATGCCAGCGATGTGCCGATCGGCGAGACTCGCATTCCGCCGACCGACCTTCACCGATGGCCACGACCGCCGACGCCCGGGTGCTGCCCCTGCTCGACGCGCACCGCGCGTTGGCCGCACTGCCACCGGCAGTGCGCGCGCGGCTGGCGCAGCGCTTCGTCGTCGAAACCCACGCCGACGGGGCCACGCTGGCCGCCACCGGGCGGCTCGGCGAGCGCCTGGCGCTGGTGCTCGACGGCAGCGTCGCACTGCACGACACGCGCCACGATGCGACCGTCGTGGTCGAGCGCGGCGCGCTGTTCGGCGCCGGCGCCGAACCGCGCGGCGACCCCGCGGCCTGGCGGGCGCAGGCGCGCGGGACCTGCACGCTGGCCTGCGTCGGCGCCGACGTCGTCGCCGAGCTGTGCGCAGCCGAGCCGGCGCTGGGGTTCCACTTCGCGCCGCCGCGCGCAGTGGCCGCTGCACCGGTCGACACGCACCTGAACCTGCTGTCCACGCCGGTGCGCGCGCTGCTGCGGCGCGCGCCGGTGACGCTGGAGCCGACCGCGTCGATTGCCGAAGCCGCGCGGCGGATGCGCGACGAGCGGGTGTCGTCGGTGCTGCTCGTCGAGCGTGGGCACCTGCTCGGCCTGGTCACCGACCGCGACCTGCGCAACCGCGCGCTCGCCGCCGACGTCGACCCGGCGCGCCCGGTGGTCGACATCGCCACCATCGCACCGCTGACCATCGACGTCGCGCAGCCTGCGCTGGAGGCACTGCGGCTGATGGCGCGGCACAACATCCACCACGTGCCGGTGCTCGACGGCCAGCGCGTGGCCGGCATCGTCACCGCGACCGACGTCACCGAGCAGCACGGCACCTCGGCGGTGTTCCTCGCCGGCGAGATCTACCGCCAGTCGTCGCTCGAAGGGCTGGTCGCCGCCGCGGGCAAGGTGCAGGCGCTGCAGCGCCACCTGGCGGCGGCGCGCGCCAGCGCCTACGCGGCCGGCCACCTCGTCACCGCGATCACCGACGCGCTGACGACGCGACTGCTGCAGCTCGCCGAGGCGCGGCTGGGGCCGCCGCCGGTGGACTACGCGTGGCTGGCCGCAGGCTCGCAGGCGCGCCAGGAGCAGACCGCCAGGAGCGACCAGGACAACGCGCTGCTGATCGACGACGCCTACGACGCGGCAGCGCACGGCGCGTACTTCGAGGCACTGGCGCACGAAGTCAACGACGGGCTCGCCGCCTGCGGCTACGTGCACTGCCCGGGCGACATGATGGCGCGCAACGACGCCTGGAGGCAGCCGCGCCGGCGCTGGCTCGAGTACTTCCGCCGCTGGGTCGACGAGCCCGAGCCGATGGCGCTGGTGCTGACCTGCGTGTTCTTCGACCTGCGCTGCGTCTACGGCCGCGACGACCTGCTCGAGTCGCTGCGCCACGACGTGCTGCACCACACGCGGCACAACGGCCTGTTCCTCGCGCACATGGTGAACAACGCGCTGACGCACCGCCCGCCGATCGGCCTGTTCGGCGGCATCTCGGTGGCGCGATCGGGCGAACGCCGCGGCACGATCGACCTGAAGCACCAGGGCATCGTGCCGATCGTCGACCTGGCGCGCATCGCCGCACTGGCCGGCGGACACCCGCAGGTCGGAACGCACGAGCGCCTGTCGGTGGCCGGCAGCAGCGGCGAGGTCGGCGAGCGCGACGCGCGCGACCTGCGCGATGCGCTCGAGTTCCTCGGCAGCCTGCGCCTGCAGCACCAGGCCCGCCGGACCGCCGCCGGGCTCGCGCCCGACAACCACCTGCCCGTCGACGAGCTGTCGAGCTTCGAGCGCGACCAGCTCAAGGACGCGTTCGCCGTGGTGCAGCGCGTGCAGAGCGCGCTGGCGCAGCGCTATCGGCTGTGAACGCGACCAGCGCCGGCGATCACGCGTTGACCATGCCGAAGATCATGAAGTAGATCAGCGCGCCGAGCGCCGCCGACGCCGGCACCGTGACCAGCCACGCGGCGACGATCTTCACCAGCTCGGAGCGCTTGACCAGGTCCTCGCGGTACACGCGCTTGAGCTGCTTGCGCTCGAACTTGCTCAGGTCGGCGGCCGCGGTGTGGCGCTTGAGCGAGTCGAGCATCTCGCGCTTGCGCTCGAGCGGTGCGCGCAGGAAGTCGTCGAGGAAGCGGTCGACGACCTCCTTGTCCTGGCCCGCGTGGTGCATGCGGATGAAGCCGATCGCGTGCGCGTGCGGGCGCTGCAGCATCTCGCGCAGGAAGCCCACCCCGAACACGCCGCCCACCGCGATGTGCGTCGAGCTCACCGGCAGGCCGAGCTGCGAGGCGACGATCACCGTCACCGCGGCGGCCATCGCCACGCAGTAGGCGCGCGTCTGGTCGAGCTCGGTGATCTCGCTGCCGACCTTGCGGATCAGCCTCGGCCCGTACAGCAGCAGCCCGATCGAGATGCCGGCGCCGCCGACGACCATCACCCACATCGGGATCGCCGCCTGCCCCGACACCGTGCCGCTGCGCACCGCGTCGACCACCGCCGCCAGCGGCCCCACCGCGTTGGCCACGTCGTTGGCACCGTGCGCGAAGCTCAGCAGCGCGGCGGCGAAGATCAGCGGCCAGGTGAACAGCCGGTTGATGCCGTGACGGCTGTTCTCCAGCGTCGTCGCCGCGCGTCGGACCGCACGCCCGGCGAGCCAGGTGCCGACGACGCCCGCAGCCACGCCGACGGCCAGCGCCGTGCCGAAGCCGACCTTCCACACGCGGTTCAGGCCCTTGAGCATCAGGTAGGTGGTGAACGCCAGCGCCATGGCGCCGATCAGCCACGGCACGGTGCGCCGCGCCGCCTCGACCATGTCGTCGCGGTACAGCACCCGGTGGGTGATCCAGTACAGCAGCGCGGCGGCGACCAGCGCGCCGAGCACCGGCGAGATGATCCAACTGGCGGCGATCTCGCCGAGCTGCGACCAGTTCGCCGCCTGCATGCCGCCGGCGGCCAGCCCGGCGCCGAGCACCGCGCCGACGATCGAGTGCGTGGTCGACACCGGCGCGCCCATCGCGGTGGCGACGTTCAGCCAGATCGCGCCGGCCAGCAGCGCCGCGGTCATCAGCCAGATGAAGCGGTCGGTGCCCTCGATCGCGCCGGCGTCGATGATGCCCTTCTGGATCGTCGTGACGACCTCGCCGCCCGCGATCAGCGCGCCGGCGGCCTCGAACACCGCGGCGATGACCAGCGCGCCGAGCATCGAGATCGCGCGCGAGCCGACCGCCGGGCCGACGTTGTTGGCGACGTCGTTGGCGCCGATGTTCATCGCCATGTAGCCGCCGA
>CAZUBF010000048.1:0-21374 GCA_964618555.1 uncultured Azohydromonas sp. | reverse complement strand
GCCGTCGTCGGGCATGTGGTCCTTCAGGTTGGGGTGCGGCCAGTCGGTGCCCCACAGCACGCGGTCGGGGAACGTTTCGACGACGCGGCGCGCGAACGGCACCACGTCGCGATACGCCGACTGCTCGCCGTGCAGCGCCGGCGGGCCGCTGCGGCTCAGCCGCTCGGGGCAGCTGACCTTGCTCCACACGTTCGGGTGTTCGCGCATGAACTTCAGGAACAGGCCGAACTCCGGTCCGTCGACCGGTTTCGTCACGTCGGGCCGGCCCATGTGGTCGACGACCACCGTGGTGGGCAGCGCGGTGAAGAAGTCCCACAGCTCGGGCAGGTCGGGCGCCTCGAAGTAGATCACCACGTGCCAGCCCAGCGGCTTGATGCGCGCGGCGATCTCCATCAGTTCGTCCTTCGGCGTGAAGTCCACCAGCCGCTTGACGAAGTTGAAGCGCACGCCGCGCACGCCGGCCGCGTGCAGCGCCCGCAGGTCGTCGTCGCTGACGCCGCGCCGCACGGTGGCCACGCCGCGCGCCCGGCCGTTCGAGGCGACGCACGCGTCGACGAGCGCGCGGTTGTCGGCACCGTGGCAGGTGGCCTGCACGATCACGTTGCGCGCGAAGCCCAGGTGGTCGCGCAGTGCGAACAGCTGCGCCTTGCCGGCGTCGCACGGCGTGTACTTGCGCTCGGGTGCGTAAGGGAACTCGGCGCCGGGGCCGAACACGTGGCAGTGCGCGTCGACGCTGCCGGCGGGAAGGGCAAAGCGTGGTGCGCTCGGTCCGTCGTACCAGTCGAGCCAGCCGGCGGTCTTCTCGAACGGGCCCGTCGTGGGTTTGCTCATCGCGAGGTGTCCTTCGTCGTCGGGTGCGCGGGCGGGCGTTCGGTCCGCGCCTGCGCCAGCATGCGGTCGGCTTCCGTGCGCCAGTCTGCGCTGCGCGCGAAGGCCGGGGTGCCGCGCTCACCGAACACGCCGAGGTCTGCGAGGTCGGCGACCCAGGCCTGACGCTCGGCGGTGCCGGCGGCGGACCACGGCTCGAGGCCGGCCTCGCGCACCGTCTGCGCGACCTCGCGCACTTCCTCGGCGCGGCGGCGGCCGTGCTCGATGACGCGTTGGAAGAAGTAGGCGGCCTGCTTCTCCCAGTCGATGCCGGGGAAGGTCTCGCGCAGCGACGCGATCACGGCATCCTCGACGCCGTAGTGGCGTGCGGTCGTGAAGCTCTCGATGACCATCGCCTCGAGGCCCTTGATCATCACGCTGCGGCACATCTTGGTGGCCGACGCGATGCCGAGTTCGCCGCTGCAGACCCGGGCTGCGAAACCCAGGGTCTCGAGCGCCGGCGCCAGCGCCTTGGCATGCGCTCCACCGAGCAGCAACGGCACCTTGATGCGGTAAGGCGGCACCGACGTCATCACGGCGCCCTCGACGTAGCGTCCGCCGGCGGCGTCGACGATGCGCGCCGCTTCGGCCTTCGCACCGGGAGACGCCGAGTTGAAGTCCAGGACGAACGTGCCGGCGCGCAGCGTCGTCGCGCACGCCCGCGCCACCGCCACCGCCTGGCTCGCGGTGACGGCCGAGACGACCAGGTCGCTGTCGGCGGCCAGCGCCGCGTGCGACGCCGCGAGCACCACGCCGTGCTCGGCCGCGTGGCTGCGCATCGGGTCGCCGCGTTCGTCGCCGACCTTGAGGTCGTACGCGACGACCGCGACGCCCTGCGCGCGCAGGTCCTCGGCGACGATGCGGCCGACCTCGCCGTAGCCGACGAGGCCGACACGCCACTGCTTGGGGTCGGTGTCCATCAGTCGACGTACTTCAAGCCGGCCTTCTCCAGCGCCGGGCGCATGTCGTACATGTCCAGCCCGAGCACGCCCGAGGCCAGCTTCTCGCGCTTGTCGGCTTCGTTGGCCTCGCGCCTGGCGGCGGCGGCGGCGGCTTGCGCCGCCGCCGCCGCCGGGACGACGACGACGCCGTCGTCGTCGGCGAGCACGACGTCGCCCGGATTGACGAGCGCGCCGGCGCACACCACCGGCACGTTGACCGAGCCGAGCGTGGCCTTGATCGTGCCCTTGGCGCTGATGGCCTTGCTCCACACCGGGAACCGCATCGCGGCGAGGTCCTTCACGTCGCGCACGCCTGCGTCGATGACCAGGCCCTTGGCGCCGCGCGCGCGGAACGACGTCGCCAGCAGGTCGCCGAAGAAGCCGTCGGTGCACTCGGCGGTCACCGCGGCCACGACGACATCGCCGGGGCGGATCTGCTCGGCGGCGACGTGCATCATCCAGTTGTCGCCCGGGTGCAGCAGCACGGTGACCGCGGTGCCGCACAGGTGCGCGCCGCCGTAGATCGGGCGCATGTAGGGCTGCATCAGGCCGACGCGGCCCATCGCCTCGTGAACGGTGGCCACGCCGAACCCCGACAACGCCTCGACGGCGGCCGGGTCCGCGCGGGCGATGTTGCGCTTGACGATGCCGAGCTGGTACATGGTCGTCCTCCTGCAGTCAGGTCGTCACAGGCCCCGGGCCTTGAGTGCGGCGTCGAGCCGCGGGTAGACGCGCCGCGCGTTGCCTTCGTAGATCTTGTAGCGCGCCTCGGGTTCGATCGCGGCGGCCTCGACGTAGCGTTTCGTGTCGTCGTAGTGATGTCCGGTCTCGGGGTCGATGCCGCGCACCGCGCCGATCATCTCGCTGGCGAACAGGATGTTGTCGATCGGGATCACGCGCGTGAGCAAGTCGATGCCGGGCTGGTGGTAGACGCAGGTGTCGAAGAAGACGTTGTTCAGCAGGTGGTCCGCCAGCAGCGGCTTCTTCAGCTCCTGCGCCAGCCCGCGGTAGCGCCCCCAGTGGTACGGCGCGGCGCCGCCGCCGTGCGGGACGACGAAGCGCAGCGTCGGGAAGTCCTTGAACAGGTCGCCCTGGATCAGCTGCATCACGGCCGTCGTGTCGGCGTTGATGTAGTGCGCGCCGGTGGTGTGGAAGCACGCATTGCAGCTGGTGCTGACGTGGATCATCGCCGGGATGTCGTGCTCGACCATCTTCTCGTAGATCGGGTACCAGTGGCGGTCGGTCAGCGGCGGGCTCGTCCAGTGACCGCCCGACGGGTCCGGGTTCAGGTTGATCGCGACGAAGCCGTAGTCCTTCACGCACTTCTCCAGCTCGGGGACGCAGGTGGCCGGGTCGACGCCGGGCGACTGCGGCAGCATCGCGCAGCCGATGAAGTGGTCGGGAAACAGCTGCGAGACGCGCCAGCACAGCTCGTTGCAGATCGCGGCCCAGGTCGAGCTGACCTCGAAGTCGCCGATGTGGTGCGCCATGAAGCTCGCGCGCGGGCTGAAGATCGTCAGGTCGCTGCCGCGCTGCTTCATCAGCTTGAGCTGGTTGGCTTCGATCGACTCGCGCAGCTCGTCGTCGCTGATTCGCAGGTCCGAGACCCGGGGCTTCGCCCCGGGATCGGTGATGCCGGCGATCTGCTGGTTGCGCCAGTGCTCCAGCGCCTTCGGTGCCGTCGTGTAGTGGCCGTGGCAGTCGATGATCATCGAGTCTCCCTGTCCGGGTGTGAGATAGCGGTGCCGCTCGCGGACCGCCGACCCGCTCGGTCGGCCGCCGCGCATCCGGCGTCGCCGGGGCACTGGGGGCGCCCCCGCGAGGGGGATGGGCGCCGACGGGGAACAGTCCACAGCCACTGTTCCTCGCGCGCGAGGGCCGGCCGGCAGGTCGGCCGGCCGCCGTGGCCGGGGGCGATTCGGGGGCGGTTCATCTACGCGGGTTGCATGCCGTGGCGACGCTTGGCGTCGACGGTGGCCGGCGAGGCGAGGAAGTCGAGCAGCGCACGCGCGTCCCCGGGCCGCGTCGACGCGGCACACACGGCGCCGGCGAAGACGGTGACGATCTCGATGCCGGCGGGCATGCCGCCGAGCACGTCGACGCCGTCCAGGTGCATCAGCTCGCTGCGCTGCTGGAATCCGAGCTCGACATCGCCGCGCGCCACCAGCGTGCCCACCGGCACGCCCGGTGGTGCCTGCACGATGCGCTCGCGCAGCGCCTCGGCGACGCCCCAGCGCTCGAGCAGCTGCAGCAGCGCGGTGCCGCTGGGTCCGGTGGAGTAGCCGATCGTGCGCGCCGCGAGCAGTGCGTGCCGCAGCGCGTCGGCCGAACCGATGTCGGGGTGCGGCGCGCCGGCGCGCACCGCGATCGCCACGTCGGAACGCACCACGCCGGTGCGGCTGTCGGCGATCACGTGGCCGGCGGCGGCAAGCCTGTCGATCGCGTCGGCGGCGAGCACGACGACGTCGAACGGCTCGCCGGCGGCGACCCGCCGGGCCGCGTCGACGCCGCCGACCGACTCGATCGCGACCGCGACGCCGGCGTGGGCCTGGTATGCCGTCGCCAGCTCGGCGAGCAGCGCACGCGTGGCCATCGACGAGATGCCGTGGATCGAGGGGTTCATGGGCCGGGCGGGGTAGACGAGCGCGAGGGACGCGCCGATTGTGCGCAGCGTCCCGCCCCCGGCCAAGGGCAGTGCGCCGATACCTGCTATGTCAAAGCGGCATGGGCGGAGATGCCGTCGCCGGTGGGGCCGCGAACTCGCGCACCAGCCCTGGCAGGCGCTGCATCAGGTGCTGCACCAGCCGCGTCGGCCGGCGTGACGCCGACACGGCCATGCACAGCAGCGTCGTCAGGCGCGGATCGACGATCGGGCGCAGGGCGAGCCGTGCGCCTTGCCCCGACTGCGCGACCGCGCTGGGCGTCAGCACCGCGTGGCCGTGGCCGGCGGCGACCAGCTCGATGATCGCAGGCACCGCCGAGACTTCCCACGCGATGTGCAGCTTCAGTCCGGCGCGCGCCGCCTGCGTCTCGAGCAGGCGACGGATCGCGTGCGCACGCTCGGGCACCACCAGCGGATATGCCGGCAGCTCGCGCAGCGGCAGCGGCGCCGGCCGCCGCGGCGGGCCCCGCCGGGGGCCGAGCGGCGAGACCAGCGCCAGCGGCTCCTCGACGATCGGCGTGGTCTCCAGGCCGGGCTGCGCGTCGGGGTTGTGCAGAAGCCCCAGGTCGACGCGACCGGTGGCGATCCACTCGGCGATGTGCGTCGACAGGCCCTCGACGATGGCCAGCCGCGCCTTCGGCAGCTCGCGCTTGAAGGTGTCGATCAGGGGCAGCGCCAGCGGGCGTGCGATGCTCGGCGGCAGGCCGACGACGATGCGTCCGGTCGGCTCGTCGCGGCTGGCGTCGATGTCGTCGCGCGCGCGGGCGACCAGCTGCAGGATGCCGATGCCGTGTTCGAACAGGCGCTGGCCGGCTTCGGTCAGCCTCACGCCGCGGCCGTCGCGCAACAGCAGCGTCTCGCGCAGGTCGGTCTCGAGCGCGCGCACCTGGCGGCTGAGCGCCGGCTGCGCGATGCCGAGCACGCGCGCGGCGCGGCTGAAGCTGCCGAGCTCGGCGACGCGGACGAAGGTCTCGAGCTGTCGCAGGTTCATCGCACGCGGCGCCGCGAAGGCGCCGTGCGGCGATGTTAGTCGGCTCGGGTCAGCGGGCGGGCGAGGCGACCTGCAGCAGTTGCGCGACCACCGCCACCGCGAGCACCGCGGGCTCCTTGCCGGTGATGCCGGGCACGCCGATCGGGCAGGTCAGCCGCGCGATCGACTCGGGCGGCACGCCGCGCTGCTCGAAGCGGTGCAGGAAGCGCCCGCGCTTGGTCTTGCTGCCGATCAGTCCGCAGAAGCCGAAGTCGCCGCGCCTGAGCACCGCCTCGGTGATGCGCAGGTCCAGGTCGTGGCTGTGCGTCAGCACGAGGTAGAACGCGCCAGGCGGCGCCGTGCCGACCTCGGCTTCGACCGGCTCGACGCAGACCTTCTCGACGTGCGGCGGCAGCGGCGCGCCCGGGAATTCGCTCTCGCGCTCGTCGATCCACTGCACTCGACAGTCGATGCCTTCGAGCAGCCGCACGATCGCGCGGCCGACGTGTCCGGCGCCGTACAGCTGCAGCGTGAAGCGCGGCAACGCCTCGGGCCACGCGGCCAGCGACGCCGCGGTCAGTGGCTGGGTGCGCAGCGTCAGCGCGCCGCCGCAGCACTGGCCGAGCGTCGGACCCAGCGCGACGGCCCAGTCGTCGACGCCGGAGGCGCCTTCGGCGAGGTGCTGGCGTGCGCGCTCGATCGCCTGCAGCTCGAGGTGGCCGCCGCCGATCGTGCCGGCCACCGCGTCGGCGGCCACCAGCATGCGCGTGCCGGCCTCGCGCGGCACCGAGCCGCGGTGCGCGAGCACCGCGACTTCCATCGCCGGCCGGCCGCCGTCGAGCCAGGCCTTCGCGGTGGCGCGCAGCGCGGCGACGGTCATGCGGCGGCGGCGGCCGCGCGCACGGCTTCGACGGCGTCGAGCACCGCCTCGGCGGTGGCCGGCGCGCGCAGCGGCGGGTCGACGCGGTGGCCGCCCACGGCCGAGACGGCGTCGCGGATCGCCAGCAGCACCGAGAACGGCAGCAGCAGCGGCGGCTCGCCGACCGCCTTGCTGCGGTGGATGCTGTCGGCCACGTTGGTGTTCTCGTACAGCTGCACGTTGAACACCGGCGGGCAGTCGTTGGCCGTGGGGATCTTGTAGGTGCTCGGCGCGTGGGTCGTCAGCAGCCCGGTCTTCGGGTGCCAGACGAGCTCTTCCGTCGTCAGCCAGCCCATGCCCTGGATGAACGCGCCCTCGACCTGGCCGACGTCCACCGCCGGGTTGAGCGAGCGGCCGACGTCGTGCAGCACGTCGGCGCGCAGCAGCTTCGACTCGCCGGTCAGGGTGTCGATCACGACTTCGCTGACGGCGGCGCCGTACGCGAAGTAGAAGAACGGCCGGCCCTTGAGCCGCTCGCGGTCCCAGTGCAGCCCGGGCGTGGCGTAGAAGCCGTCGCTCCACAGCTGCACGCGACCGACGTAGGCCTGCTGCACGACCTCGTCGAACGGCAGCTTGGCGCCGCCGGCTTCGACGCTGTCGTTGGCGAAGCGCACGCCGGTCGCCTCGACGCCGTGTTTCGCGGCGACGAACGCGGCGAGCCGCTCGCGGATCTGGCGCGCCGCGTCCTGCGCCGCCTTGCCGTTGAGGTCGGTGCCGGTCGACGCCGCGGTGGCCGAGGTGTTGGCGACCTTCTGCGTGTCGGTCGCGGTGACGCGCACGCGGTCGAAGGCGACGCCGAGCTCGTGCGCGACGACCTGCGCGACCTTGGTGTTCAGCCCCTGGCCCATCTCGGTGCCGCCGTGGTTGACGAGCACGCTGCCGTCGCTGTAGACGTGCACCAGTGCGCCGGCCTGGTTGAAGTGCGCGACGTTGAACGAGATGCCGAACTTGACGGGGGTCAGCGCGATGCCGCGCTTGAGCACCGGACTGGCGGCGTTGTAGGCCGCGATTTCGGCACGGCGACCGGCGTAGTCGCACTGCGCGGCCAGGCGATCGACGAGGTCGGCGATCACGTTGTCCTCGACGACCTGGTCGTAGGGCGTGACGTTGCGCTCGCCGACGCCGTAGAAGTTGGCGCGGCGCACGGCCAGCGCGTCCTTGCCCAGCCTACGCGCGACGCTGTCGAGGATCATCTCGATGGCGAGTGCGCCCTGCGGCCCGCCGAAGCCGCGAAACGCCGTGTTGCTCTGCGTGTTCGTCTTCGCGCAGTAGCCGTGCAGGCCGACGTGCGGCAGCCAGTACGCGTTGTCGAAGTGGCACAGCGCGCGTGTCATCACCGGCGGCGACAGGTCGGCGCTGCAGCCGGCGTTGGCGATCATCGTGACCTCGGTGCCGACGATGCGCCCGTCGTCGTCGAAGCCGACGTCCCAGTCGAACTCGAAGCCGTGGCGCCGTCCGGTGACGAGGAAGTCGTCGTCGCGGTCGACGCGCAGCTTGACGGGGCGCTGCAGCTTGACCGCCGCGACCGCGGCGACGCAGGCGAACAGTGCCGACTGCGACTCCTTGCCGCCGAAACCGCCGCCCATGCGCCGGCACTGCACCTGCACCTGGTGCGCGTGCCAACCCAGCGCGTGCGCGACGACGTGCTGCATCTCGCTCGGGTGCTGCGTCGAGCAGTGCACGAGCAGCGTGCGGTCCTCCTGCGGCAGCGCGTAGCTGATCTGGCCCTCCAGGTAGAACTGCTCCTGGCCGCCGAGGCTGAACGACCCCTGCATCCGGTGCGGCGCGGCGGCCAGCGCGGCGTGCGCGTCGCCGCGCGCCAGGTGCATCGGCGGCACGACGTACTGCTGCGCCGCGTGGCCTTCGCGCGCGCTCAGCACCGCCGGCAGCGGTTCGTACGAGATCACGTCCTTGGCGCGTGCGGCGGCGCGGCGCGCCAGTTCGCGGTCGGTCGCGATCACGGCGAACACCGGCTGGCCGAGGTAGGCCAGCTCGTGCGCGGCGAGGATCGGGTCGTCGTGCACGATCGGCCCGCAGTCGTTGGTGCCCGGGATGTCCGCCGCGGTCAGCACGGCGACGACGCCGGGCAGCGCGCGCAGCCGCTCGACGTCGACCGACTTGAGCCGCCCGTGCGCGACGGGCGACAGCCCGAGCGCCGCGTGCAGCGTGCCGGCGGACTCGGCGATGTCGTCGATGTAGGTCGCGGCGCCGGCGACGTGCAGGTGCGCCGACTCGTGCGCGCGGCTGACGCCCACGCGCGCTCCGGCGTCGTGGCGCTTCGCTTCGGCGGCGGCGTCGATGCGGCGCGCGGCGTGCACTGCGTGGTCGACGAAGGGTTGTGCGAGCGGCTGCTCGAGGAAAGTTTCGACCGGCTTGTTCATCGTCGTGTCTCCCGGCTCAGGCGGCCGCCGCGTGCGGCATCGTCGCCCACACCTGCGTGGCCTGCGCCGGCAGCGGCTGCGCGGTGCGCGTCTCGAGCCACAGCCGCAGCAGCAGGTTCTTCGACGCGCGCATGCGGTAGCCGGCGCTGCCGCGCATGTCCGTGAGCGGCGTGAAGTCGCGTTCGAGTGCGGCCATCGCGGCGCGCGCCGTGGCCTCGGTCCACGGCTGGCCGCGCACCGCGGCTTCGGCGTTCGCGGCGCGCTTGACGACGGCGGCCATGCCGCCGAACGCGAAGCGCGCGTCGGCGACGCGGTCGCCGTCGAGCGTCACGGTCAGTGCCGCGCACACCGCCGAGATGTCGCAGTCGAAGCGCTTGCTGAGCTTGTACGCGCGCACCGCGGTGGCCGGCGCCGGCAGCGGCACCTCGATCGCCTCGACGAACTCGCCGGGATCGAGGCGGTTGACCATGTAGTCGACGTACAGGTCATCGAGCGCCAGCGTGCGCTGGCGCTCGCCGCGGCGCAGCACGACGCTGGCGCCGAGCGCGATCAGCACCGGCGCGCTGTCGCCGATCGGCGAGCCGTTGGCGACGTTGCCGCCCATCGTGCCGGCGTGGCGGATCGGCGGCGACGCGAAGCGCAGCCAGACGTCGGTGAGCGCCGGGACGCGCGACGCCAGCGCCGCCCAGGCGTCCTCGAGCGGCGCCGCGGCGCCGATCACGAGCACGCCGTCGCGCTCGGCGATGCGCTTCAGTTCGTCGACGGCGCCGACGTGGATCAGCGCCGGCAGGTCGCGCAGCTGCTTGTTGACCCACAGCCCGATGTCGGTGCTGCCGGCGAGCAGCCGCGCCTGCGGGTTCGCGGCGTACTCGGCGGCCAGCGCGGCGACGCTGCGCGGCGCAGCGTAGCGGTCGACGCTGCCGGTGGCCGGGTTGCGCGCCTCGTAGGCGAGCGGCGCATCGGCGGCGAGCTGGCGCAGCGCGGCGACGATCGGCGCCGTGTCGAGCCGCACACGCGGCAGCTCGAACATGCGCTGGCCGGCGTCGATGATCGGACGGTAGCCGGTGCAGCGGCACAGGTTGCCCGACAGGTCGTCGGCGAGCTGCTGGCGCGTCGGCGTCGTGCCGCGTTCGCAGTGGCGCTCGTAAGTGACCGTCAGCGACATCGCGAAACCGGGGGTGCAGAAGCCGCACTGCGAGCCGTGGCATTCGACGAGCGCGCGCTGCGTGGGGTGCAGTTCGCCGCCGGCGATGCGCTGCAGGTCCTCGACGGCGAGCAGCGCCTTGCCGTCGAGGGTCGGCAGGAACTGGATGCAGGCGTTGACGGTGCGCAGGCTCAGGTCCCCGACGACGGTGGCACGCGCCGACGCCGTGCCGACCGCTTCGGCGCGCTCGGCCAGCTCGGCGACGACGACGGTGCACGCACCGCAGTCGCCTTCGTTGCAGCCTTCCTTGGTGCCGGTGCAGCGCGCGTGTTCGCGCAGCCACGCGAGCACGCTGGTGGTCGGCGGCACGCCGTCGACTTCGACGACGGCGCCTTGGTGGAAGAAGCGGATCGGGCGGGTGTTCATGCGTGGGGTTGCTGGGCTGGGCATCGGCGCAAAGGTACTCGCCCGGCGCGGCTTGTCCATATCAGAATCGAAATATCGAATATGGAGATGAACATATGGCAGACCGCGCTGCGTTCGACAAGATCGAGCTCCATCTCGTCAGGGTCTTCCACACCGTGATCACCGAACGCAGCGTCTCGCGGGCCGCGCTGAAGCTGGCCAGCAGCCAGCCGCAGGTCAGCGCGCAGCTCAAGCGCCTGCGCGAGCTGATCGGCGACCCGCTGCTGGTGCGCTCGGGCGGCGGCATGGCGCCCACCGCCGTCGCGCTCGAACTGCTGGCACCGGCCGACGCGCTGCTGCGCAGCGCCGAGCAGATGTTCGGCGCGCGCACGCCGGCGCTCGCGTTCGAGCCGGCGAAGGCGCGGCTGACGTTTCGCATCGCCGCCAGCGACTACCTCGACCCGCTGTTCCTGCCCGAGCTCGTCGCGCGCGTCAAACGCGCGGCGCCCGGCGCACGCGTCGAGATCGTGCCGCTGTCGCGCGACTTCGACTACCGCGACGCGCTCGCGCACGGCGACGTCGACCTCGTCATCGGCAACTGGATGAGCCCGCCCGGCGAACTGCACCTCGGGCGGCTGCTCGCCGACGACATCGTCTGCCTCGTCGCCGCCGACCACCCCGCGGCGACGAACCCGCGCGGCTGGACCGCCGAGCGCTACCTCGGCGCCGAACACGTCGCGCCGACGGCGCTGCACGCCGGCGCGCCCGGCGTGATCGACGAGTACCTGGCCGAGCAGGGGCTGCAACGCGATGTCGCGGTGCGCAGCCCGCACTTCGGGCTGGTGCCGCTGATGATCGCGCGCACGCGGCTGGTGCTGACGACGGGGCGGCTGTTCTGCAGCCGCTACGTCGGCCAGTTCCCAGTGCGCATCGTGCGCTGCCCGGTGGCGTTCCCGCCGCTGGTCTATTACCAGCTGTGGCACGACCTGACGCACGCCAGCGCCGCCGGGCGCTGGCTGCGCGAGCAGGTGCGCGAACTGGCGCGCGAGCTGCAGTCGCAGGCGCAACGCGCAGGAGCTTCGACATGAGCGAACGACGGCGGCTCGCGATCCGCGGCGACCTGCTCGACCTCGTCGACGACCCCGGCTTCGGCGCCGTCGAGACGCCGGCGGTGCGCTTCGACGCCGACGCCTGGCTGCTGGTCGAGGACGGGCGCATCGTCGGGCGCAGCCGCAGCGACCCCGGCGACGGCTGGCAGCGCGTCGACCACCGCGGCCGCCTCGTGACGCCGGGCTTCGTCGACACGCACGTGCACATGCCCCAGCTCGACGTCATCGCCAGCTACGGCACCGAACTGCTCGACTGGCTGAACACCTACACGTTCCCGGCCGAGGCGCGTTACGCCGACGCCGACGTGTCGCACGCGGGCGCCGAGCGTTTCGTCGCCGCGCTGCTCGCCCACGGCACCACCGCCGCCGTCGTGTTCCCGACGGTGCACAAGGTGTCGGCCGACGCGCTGTTCGGCGCGGCGCAGTCGCGCGGCATGCGGGTGATCGCCGGCAAGGTGCTGATGGACCGCCATGCGCCGGACTTCCTGACCGACGACGTCGCCGGCGCCGAGCGCGACTGCGTCGACGGCATCGAGCGCTGGCACGGGCGCGGCCGGCTCGCCTACGCGCTGACGGTGCGTTTCGCCCCGACGAGCACGCCGGCGCAGCTCGACATGGCCGGCCGCCTGCTGCGCAGCTACCCGGGCCTGTACATGCAGACGCACGTGGCCGAGAACCGCGCCGAGGTCGCCTGGGTCGCCGAGCTGTTCGCGCAGGCGCGCAGCTACCTCGACGTGTACCACCGCCACGGCCTGCTCGACGAGCGCTCGGTGCTCGCGCACGGCATCTGGCTCGACGACGCCGACCGCGCGCTGCTCGCCGCCACCGGCGCGCAGATCGCGCACTCGCCGACGTCGAACCTGTTCCTCGGCAGCGGGCTGCTCGGCTGGCGCGCGCTCGAAGACGCCGGCGCCGCGGTGACGCTGGCCTCCGACGTCGGCGGCGGCACCAGCCTGTCGATGCAGCGCACGATGGCCGCGGCGTACCGCATCCAGGCGCTGCAGGGCGTGCGGCTGACGGCGTGGAAGGCGCTGTACGCAGCCACGCGCGGCGCCGCGCGCGCGCTGCGCCTCGACGACGAGATCGGCTCGCTCGAGCCCGGGCGCGTCGCCGACATCGCGGTGTGGGAATGGGCCGTGGGCCCGGTCGCGACGCACCGCGACGCGCTCGCGCGCACGCTGCACGAGCGCGTGTTCGCATGGATGGTTCTCGGCGACGAGCGCAACCTCGCCGCCACCTACGTCGCCGGCCGGCTGCAACACCCACGCGCGGGCTGAAGCCGGCCTGCCCGCGCCACTGCCGCGCAACGCACGCGGCGACCCACTGAGGAGACTCGACGATGGAATCGACACCCGAACGCGCGGCTGCGGCCGCGTTGCCCGCCGCCGCCCCACCCGGCGCCGGCTTCCTGGAACGCCGCTTCGGCCTGGCCGCGCACGGCACCGACGTGCGCACCGAGATCACGGCCGGCGTCACGACGTTCCTGACCATGGCCTACATCATCTTCGTCAACCCGAGCATCCTCGCCGACGCCGGGATGCCGAAGGACGCCGTGTTCGTCGCCACCTGCCTGATCGCCGCGTTCGGCACGCTGATCATGGGGCTGTACGCGAACTACCCGATCGCGCTCGCGCCGGGCATGGGGCTGAACGCCTACTTCGCCTACGTCGTCGTGCTCGGCATGGGCATCCCGTGGCAGGTCGCGCTCGGCGCGGTGTTCATCTCGGGCTGCCTGTTCCTGCTGGTCACGCTGCTGCGCATCCGCGAGTACATCATCCGCGGCATCCCGCACGCGCTGCGCATCGGCATCACGGTGGGCATCGGCATGTTCCTGGCGATCATCGCGCTGAAGAGCGCCGGCATCGTCGCCGCGTCGAAGGCCACCTACGTGACGCTCGGCGACCTGCACCAGCCCACCGTCGTGCCCGCCGTGATCGGCTTCTTCGCGATCGTGATCCTCGACCGGCTCAAGGTGCGCGGCGCGATCCTGATCGGCATCCTGGCGGTGACGGTGCTGTCGTTCTGGTTCGCCGGCAACACCTTCGCCGGCATCTTCTCGGCGCCACCGTCGATCGAGCCGACGCTGTTCGCGCTGGACATCAAGGGCGCGCTGGCGGTGGGCATCTTCAACGTCATCCTGGTGTTCTTCCTGGTCGAGCTGTTCGACGCCACCGGCACGCTGATGGCGGTGGCCAAGCGCGCCGGGCTGCTGCGCCCGGACCAGATGCAGCGCATGAACAAGGCGCTGCTCGCCGACAGCGGCGCCATCTTCGCCGGCTCGCTGCTCGGCACGTCGAGCACCACCGCGTACATCGAGAGCGCCTCGGGCGTGCAGGCCGGCGGGCGCACGGGCCTCACGGCCGTCGTCGTTGCCGGCCTGTTCCTGGCCTGCCTGACGATCGCGCCGCTGGCCGGCTCGGTGCCGGGCTACGCCACCGCGCCGGCGCTGTTCTTCGTCGCCTGCCTGATGCTGCGCGAGCTCACCGAGCTCGACTGGGACGAGACGACGGAGGTCGTCCCCGCCGCGGTCACCGCGCTGGCGATGCCACTGACCTACTCGATCGCCAACGGGCTGGCGTTCGGCTTCATCACCTACGCCGTGCTCAAGCTGTTCACCGGCCGCGCGAAGGAAGCCCACCCGATGGTGTGGATCATCGGCGGCACCTTCCTGTTCAAGTTCATCTGGGTCGGCGGCCACTGAAGCCTGCGGCCGCGAGCCGCGCCTGGCGCCCGGGGAGGCCAGGACACGAGGACGCGAGGGAACACCCCGTCGCGCGGCGCGCTCGTCCGTGGCGACAATGCGCCCGACGACGATGCAGTCGCGGTGATGGCGATGAACCCGAGGCTCGAACTGACCGGCATCAGCAAGCAGTACCCCGCGGTCAAGGCCAACGACCGCGTGCACCTGCGCGTCGCCGCGGGCGAGATCCACGCCGTGCTCGGCGAGAACGGCGCCGGCAAGAGCACGCTGATGAAGATCGTCTACGGCGCGGTGCGCCCCGACGAAGGCGAGATCCGCTTCAACGGGCGGCCGGTGAGCATCGCCAGCCCGGCGCAGGCACGAGCGCTGGGCATCGCCATGGTCTACCAGCACTTCTCGCTGTTCGACACGCTGACCGCGGCGCAGAACGTCTGGCTCGGGCTCGACAAGGCGATGTCGCTCGCCGAAGTGACGCGCCGCATCGACGCCGTTGCGCGCGACTACGGGCTCGAGGTGCACCCGCTGCGCCCGGTGCACACGCTGTCGGTCGGCGAGCGCCAGCGCATCGAGATCGTGCGCGCGCTGCTCACCGAGCCGCAGCTGCTGATCCTCGACGAGCCGACCTCGGTGCTCACGCCGCAGGCGGTCGACAGGCTGTTCGTCACGCTGCGCCAGCTCGCGCAGCGCGGCTGCAGCATCCTGTACATCAGCCACAAGCTCGACGAGATCCGCGCGCTGTGCCACCACTGCACCGTGCTGCGCGGCGGCCGGGTCACCGGCGAGGTCGACCCGCGGCAGCAGACCAACGCCAGCCTGAGCCGGATGATGATCGGCGCGGAGCCGCCGCGGCTCGAGCACCGCGCGCGTGCCGCCGGCGCGCCGGTGCTGCAGGTGCGCAACCTCGCGCTGCCGCGCGCCGACCAGTTCGCGGTCGAGCTGAAGGACGTCGCGTTCGAGGTGCGCGCCGGCGAGATCGTCGGCGTCGCCGGCGTGTCGGGCAACGGCCAGCAGGAGCTGATGGCCACGCTGTCGGGCGAGGACCTGCGCGCGCCTGCGGGGTCGGTCACGCTGACCGGGCGCGACATCGCGCGCGCCGGCCCGCGCGCGCGCCGCCGGCTCGGGCTGCACTTCGTGCCCGAGGAACGCCTCGGGCGCGGCGCGGTGCCGACGATGTCGCTGGCGCAGAACACGCTGCTCACGCGCACCGAGGCGGTGGGTCGCGCGGGCTGGATCCGCTCCGCCGAGGTGCGGCGGCTCGCCGAGCACCTGATCGCGCGCTTCCACGTCAAGGCCGGCGGCGCCGGCGCGGCGGCGAAGAGCCTGTCGGGCGGCAACCTGCAGAAGTTCATCGTCGGGCGCGAGATCGACGCGAGGCCGACCTGCCTGATCGTGTCGCAGCCGACCTGGGGCGTCGACGTCGGCGCGGCGGCGCAGATCCGCCAGGCGATGCTCGCGCTGCGCGACGCCGGCTGCGCGCTGCTCGTCGTCAGCGAGGAGCTCGACGAACTGTTCGAGATCAGCGACCGGCTGGTCGTCATCGCGCAGGGCCGCGTGTCGCCGTCGGTGCCGGTGGGCGACGCGACGGTCGAGACGATCGGCGCGTGGATGAGCGGGCTGTGGCCCGGTGGACCGAAACGCGCCGCCGGCGAGGACCTGAACGCGGCGGAGGCGGCCCATGCTTAGGCTCGAGCCGCGCGCCGAACCGTCGCGCACGATGGCGCTGGCGTCGCCGCTGATCGCGCTGGCGCTGACCACGCTGCTCGCCGCCGCGCTGTTTGCGCTGCTCGGCAAGGACCCGCTGGCCAGCCTGCGCGTGTATCTCCTCGAGCCGCTGAACGGCTGGCGCGCCGTCAGCGAGGTGGCGCTGAAGGCCACGCCGCTGGTCCTGTGTGCGCTCGGGCTGGCGGTGTGCTTTCGCAGCAACGTGTGGAACATCGGCGCCGAAGGCCAGTTCCTGCTCGGCGCGATCGCCGGCGGCGGTGTCGCGCTGTGGCTGCACCAGCAGGGGGTCACCGGCGCGCGCGGCGTGTACGCGCCGCTGGTGCTGGCTGCCGGCGTGGTCGGCGGCGCGGCCTGGGCGGCGCTGACCGCGGCGCTGCGCGACCGCTTCAACGCCAACGAGATCCTGGTCAGCCTGATGCTGGTCTACGTCGCGCAGCAGCTGCTCAACTACCTGGTGTTCGGGCCCTGGAAGGACCCGAAGGGTTTCAACTTCCCGCAGACGCCGAGCTTCGACGCGTCGACCTGGCTGCCGCCGCTGGCCGCCGGCTACCGCGCGCACGTCGGCGTGCTGGTCGCGCTGGCCGCGGTGGCGCTGTTCACGGTGTTCATGTTCCGCTCGTGGCGCGGCTACCAGCTGCAGGTCGGCGGGCTGGCGCCGGCGGCGGCGCGCTACGCCGGCTTCTCGTCGCGCGCCGCGCTGTGGACGGCGCTGCTGCTGTCCGGGGCGATGGCGGGGCTGGCCGGCGCGATGGAGGTGGCCGGCCCGCTGCGCCAGCTCACGCCGCACGTGTCCACCGGCTACGGCTTCACCGCGATCATCGTCGCCTTCGTCGGCCGGCTGCACCCGGTGGGCATCGTGTTCTCGGGCGTGCTGCTGTCGACGATGCTGATCGGCGGCGAGCTCGGCCAGTCGCGGCTGGGTCTGCCGAACGCGCTGTCGGGCGTGTTCCAGGGGCTGCTGCTGTTCCTGCTGCTGGCGTGCGACACGCTGATCCACCACCGCGTGCGCTGGGTCGGCGGCGCGCGCCGGGCCGCGGCATGAACGAGATCGCGACGCTGATCGCCGCCACGATCGCCTCGGGCACGCCGCTGGCGCTGGCCAGCCTGGGGCTGCTGCTCAACGAACGCGCGGGCGTGTTGAACCTCGGCGCCGAGGGCATGATGCTGGTCGCCGCGGTGGCGGGATTCGCGGTCGCGCTGGGCACCGGCAGCGACACGCTGGCGTTCGGCGCCGGCGCGCTCGCCGGGGCGGCGATGGCGCTGGGCTTCGGCGTGCTGGCGATCTGGCTCAACACCAACCAGTACGCCACCGGGCTGGCGCTGAGCCTGTTCGGTGCCGGCTTCTCGGCCTTCGTCGGCAAGGACTACGTCGGCAAGACGCTCGGGCTGCGCGAAGCCTTAGAGGTGCCGCTGCTGGCCGACATCCCGTTCGTCGGGCCGGCGCTGTTCAAGCAGCACCCGATGGCCTACGTCGCGATCGCGCTGGTTGCCGCCGTGGCGTGGTTCCTGTATCGCAGCCGCGCCGGGCTGGTGCTGCGTGCGGTCGGCGAGTCGCCCGAGTCGGCGCACGCGCTGGGTTACCGCGTGCGGGCGATCCGCCTCGCCGCAGCGGCCGCCGGCGGCGCGCTGTGCGGCGTCGCAGGCGCTTTCCTGTCGGTGGTCTACGCGCCGTTGTGGGTCGAGGGGCTCGTCGCGGGGCGTGGCTGGATCGCCCTGGCGCTGACCACCTTCGCCACCTGGCGGCCGGCGCGCGTGCTGCTGGGCGCGTACCTGTTCGGCGGCGTGACGATGCTGCAGTTCTCGCTGCAGGGCATGGGCGTGCAGGTGGCCAGCCAGCTGCTGGCGATGCTGCCTTACGTGGCGACGATCGTCGTGCTCGCACTGATCAGCCGCAATCCGCTGTGGATCCGCATCAACATGCCCGCGTCGCTCGGCAAGCCGTTCCACCCGGGCACATAATCCGCCGCTTCCGACGCGCACGACGCGTCGAACTTCATCCCCGACGCGCGCGGCGCGTCGAACCTCGTTCAGGAGAGCGTTTCCATGACCGATCTGTCCAAGCGAGCCCTTATCCGGCTGGCCGGCGCCGCCGGCGTCGTCGCCACCGCCGCGCTGGTGGGCTGCGGCAAGAAGGAGGAGGCCGCCGCGCCGGCGCCCGCTCCCGCGCCGCAGGCCGAGGCGCCGAAGCCCGAGCCGCTGAAGGCCGCGTGGGTCTACGTCGGCCCGGTCGGCGACGCCGGCTGGACCTTCGCGCACGACAACGGGCGCAAGGCGGTCGAGCGCGAGTTCGGCGACAAGGTCGTGACGACCTACGTCGAGAAGGTGCCCGAAGGCGCCGACGCCGAGCGCGTGATCCGCGACCTCGCGCAGCAGGGCAACAAGATCATCTTCGCGACCTCGTTCGGCTTCATGGAGCCGATGGTCAAGGTCGCCGCCGAGTTCCCCGACGTCAAGTTCGAGCACGCCACCGGGTACAAGACCGCGCCGAACCTGCGCGTCTACGACGCCAAGTTCTACGAGGACGCGTACATGGCCGGCGTGATCGCCGGCAAGATGACCAAGACCCACACGCTGGGTTTCGTCGCGTCGTTCCCGATCCCCGAGGTGCTGCGCAACATCAACGCCTACACGCTGGGCGCACAGAGCGTGAACCCGAAGGTCAAGACGCGCGTGGTGTGGGTCAACACCTGGTTCGACCCGCCGAAGGAGGCCGACGCCGCGCAGAGCCTGATCAACGGAGGCGCCGACGTGCTGTTGCAGAACACCGATTCGAGCGCGGTGCTGCAGACCGCCGAGAAGTACGGCAAGTTCGCGTTCGGCTGGGACAGCGACATGAGCGCCGTCGCGCCGAAGGCCCACCTGGCCAGCTGCATCGTCGACTGGGGCCCGTACTACATCCAGTCGGTGCGCCAGGTGCTCGACGGCAGCTGGCAGACCGGGCGCACCGTGTGGGGCGTCAAGGAGGGGCAGAACGCGCTGGCGTCGATCGCCGAGTTCGTGCCCGACGACGCGAAGGCCAAGGTCGCCGAGATCAAGGACGGCATGAAGGCCGGCACGTTCGAGGTGTTCACCGGCCCCATCGTCGACAACGCCGGCCAGGAGCGCCTGCCCGCCGGCCAGCAGGCCGACCAGGACTGGAAGGACAAGGTCGACTTCTACGTCAAGGGCGTCGAGGGCAAGGTGCCCAGCGGGAACTGACCGCCCGGCCCCGGTCCGTCGATGTCCTCAGCGCGCCGCGCCCGTGGCGCGCTGCAGCGACGCGACGCGCACGCCGAGCAGGCGCAGCCGGCGGTCGAACTCGACGCGCTTCAGGCACTGTCCGGCGGCGCGGCGGATCGCCGCGGCGTCGGCCACCGCCTCGTCGAGCGTGAAGTCGCGCGTCACGGTGCGGAAGTCGTCGAAGCGCAGCTTGACGCCCACGGTGCGGCCCGCGTAACCCTTGCGCTGCAGGTCGGCGGCGACGCGCTCGCACAGCGAGGTGAAGATGCGCGACAGTTCGGCGCGGTCGCGCCGGGCGTGCAGGTCGCGTTCGAAGGTGGTCTCGCGACTCATCGACACCGGCTCGCTGGCGGTGACCACCGGCCGATCGTCGCGCCCGTGCGCGGCGTCGTGCAGCCAGCCGCCGTAGCCGGCACCGAAGTGCTCGACCAGCCACCCGCGCTCGCGCGCGGCGAGCTCGCCGACGGTGGCGATACCCCACTGCGCGAGCTTCTCCGCGGCTTTCGGGCCGATGCCGTTGATGCGTCGCACCGGCAACGGCCACACGCGCGTCGGGACGTCGTCTGCGGTGAGCAGCGTCAGCCCGTCGGGCTTGTCGAGCTCGGAGGCGATCTTGGACAGCAGCTTGTTCGGCGTCACCCCGACCGAGCAGGTCAGCCCGGTGGCGCGGCGCACGTTGTTGCGGACCTCCTGCGCCAGCGCGCGCACGCCGCCGAACGGGTCGTGGCCGACCGCGTCCTGCGCGCCGGGGACGTCGGTGAAGTCGATGTAGATCTCGTCGATGCCGCGATCCTCGATGACCGGCGCGAGCTCGGCCACCGCGGCCTTGAAGCGGCGCGACGCCAGGCGGTAGGCGTCGAAGTCGACCGGCAACAGCACCGCCTGCGGGCACTTCAGCGCCGCCTTCATCAGCCCCATGCCCGAGTGCACCCCGAAGGCGCGCGCCGGGTAGGTGGCGGTGGTGGCCACGCCGCGCCCAGCGTAGCCGGCCAGCGTCGCGAAGCGGCGCGTGCCGTCGGGTTGCAGCTCGGGCTGGTGCCGTCGCCCGCCGCCGATGACCACGGGCAGCCCCTTCAGCTCGGGGTAGCGCAGCAGCTCGACCGACGCGTAGAACGCGTCCATGTCGAGGTGGGCGATCCAGCGGCGGGGCATCGACGCGATTGTCGGTGTCGCCGTGGCCCGCCGGACGCCCCCCGGCGGCCCGCCGTTCAGCCCAGCCGCTGCCGATGCCTCGCCACCTGGGCGCGCACCTGCGCCGGCGCCGTGCCGCCGGGCAGGTCGCGCGCGGCCATCGAGCCGCGCAGCGACAGCACGTCGAACACGTCGGCGTCGATCGACGGGTGGAAGGCGCGAAGCTCGTCGAGAGGCAGCGCCGCCAGGTCGACGCCGCGGCCGCTGGCGGCCTTCACCGCGTGCGCGACGGTCTCGTGCGCGTCGCGAAACGGCAGGCCCTTCCTGACCAGGTAGTCGGCGAGGTCGGTCGCGGTGGCGTAACCGCGCTGCGCGGCGCGCTCCATCGCGTCGGCACGCACCTGCAGGCCGGCCAGCATCTCGACGAAGATGCGCAGCGTGTCGCGCAGCGTGTCGACGGTGTCGAACAGCGGCTCCTTGTCTTCCTGGTTGTCCTTGTTGTAGGCCAGTGGCTGGCCCTTCATCAACGTCACGAGGCCGACCAGGTGGCCGACGACGCGAGCGGACTTGCCGCGCGCCAGCTCGGGCACGTCGGGGTTCTTCTTCTGCGGCATGATCGAACTGCCGGTGCAGAAGCGGTCGGGCAGCGCGACGAAGCCGAACGGCTGGCTCATCCACAGCACCAGTTCCTCGCTGAGGCGGCTGACGTGCACCATCGCCAGGCTCGCCGCGGCGGTGAACTCGATCGCGAAGTCGCGGTCGCTCACGGCGTCCAGGCTGTTGTGGCAGATGCCGTCCATGCCCAGCTCGCGCGCGACGCGTTCGCGGTCGAGCGGGTAGCTGGTGCCGGCCAGCGCCGCGGCGCCCAGCGGCAGCCGGTTGACCCGCTTTCGCACGTCGGCCAGGCGTTCGGCATCGCGCGCGAACATCTCCACGTACGCCAGCAGGTGGTGGCCGAAGCTCACCGGCTGCGCCACCTGCAGGTGCGTGAAGCCGGGCATGACCACCTCGGCGTGGCGCTCGGCCTGGTCGACGAGCACGCGCTGCAGCTGCACCAGCAGGCCGGCGATCGTGTCGATCTCGTCGCGCAGCCACAGCCGGATGTCGGTGGCGACCTGGTCGTTGCGGCTGCGCCCGGTGTGCAGGCGTTTGCCGGCATCGCCGACCAGTTGCGTCAGCCGCGCCTCGATGTTCAGGTGCACG
>CAZUBF010000047.1:5269-21424 GCA_964618555.1 uncultured Azohydromonas sp. | reverse complement strand
GCGCCTGCTGGATGCTCTGCACGGTGGCGTCGATGTTGACGACGACGCCGCGCTTGAGCCCGTGCGACGAGGCCACGCCGAGCCCGGCCACGCGCAGCTCGCCGCCGGGCAGCACCTCGGCGACCACCGCCATCACCTTGGCGGTGCCGATGTCGAGCCCGACGACGAGGTCCTTGTATTCCTTGGCCATGTCTTATCTCTTGGGGGACGCAGCGTCCGGGGTCGTCGTGATGCCTTCGAGCCGCACGGCGTAGCCGTCGGCGTGGCGCAGGTCGGCGTACAGCAGCCGCCGCTGGTAGTGCGCACCGACCTGGCCGACGGTGCGCACGAAGCGCTCGGCGCGCGCCACCAGCTCGGTGGCCTCGCCGGCGCCGGGCGTACCGCGGCCGAGCTCGATCGCGGCGCCGCTGTCGAGCCCGACGCGCCACGAGCCGCGCCCGCTCAGGCGCAGCGTCTCGACGCGCGCGGGCAACGGCGCGAACACCGGCGCGAGCTGCCGGTACGCCGCCAGCATGCGCGCCGCGCTGCCCTCGGGGCCGTCGAAGCGCGGCAGGCCCTCGTCCTCGACGTCGCCGACGTTGGCCTCGAACACCTCGCCGAAGGTGTTGACCAGGCGGTCGTTGCCGTCGTCGGCGCCCCACAGCGCGGCGGCCTGGTGCTCGACCAGCGTCACGCGCACGCGGTCGGGCCACACGCGGCGCACCACCGCCTGGCGCACCCACGGCACCGACTCGAACGCGGTGCGGGTGGCCGGCAGGTCGAGCGAGAAGAAGCTCGCCGCCAGGTGCGGTGCCGCCGCCGCGCGCAGCGCCGGCGCGGTGCTGCGCGCCAGTTCGCCGTCGACGACGACGCGGCGCAGCGCGAACGCCGGCTGCCGCGCCGCCCAGGCCAGCGCGGCGGCCAGCAGCACCGCGGCGGCGAGCGCGTACACCGCCCAGGCGACGGCGTTCATCAGCCGGACGTCGGCCGGCAGAGGCTCGGGGCGGGTGACGGCGGCCATCGGTCGGTCAGGCGGCGGTGGCCGGCGCCGCGTCGAGCCGCGCCTGCGCCAGCAGCTGCAGGCACAGCCGTTCGTAGGAGATGCCCGCGGCCTTGGCCGACATCGGCACCAGCGAGTGCCCGGTCATGCCCGGCGAGGTGTTCATCTCGAGCAGGAACGCGCGGCGGTCCGACGCACGCACCATCAGGTCGGCGCGGCCCCAGCCGCGGCAGCCGAGCGCGCGGTAGGCCGCCAGCGTCAGGCGCTGGATCTCGCGCTCCTCGTCCTGCGGCAGCCCGCTGGGCACGAGGTAGTGCACGTCGTCGGTGAAGTACTTGTGCTGGTAGTCGTACGCGCCCTCGGGCGCGACGATGCGGATCACCGGCAGCGCCACCGCCTGCTCGCCCTCGCCGAGCACCGGGCAGGTGACCTCGTCGCCGTCGATGAACTCCTCGCACAGCACGTCGGGGTCGTAGCGGGTCGACAGCGCGACGGCGTCGTGCATCTGCGAGTAGCCGCGCACCTGGGTCACGCCGATCGACGAACCTTCGCGCGGCGGCTTGACGATCAGCGGCAGCCCCAGTTCGTCGGGCACCGCGCGCGTGTCGGCCGGCTGCTGGTGCCCCGGCTCGAGCAGCACCCAGCGCGGCGTGGGCAGCCCCTCGGCGCGCCACACGCGCTTAGTCATCACCTTGTCCATCGCGATCGCGCTGGCCATCACGCCGCTGCCCGTGTAGGGGATGCCCAGCAGCTCGAGCGCGCCCTGCACGGTGCCGTCCTCGCCGTGGCGGCCGTGCAGCGCGACGAAGGCGCGGCGAAAGCCTTCCTTCTTCAGCTCGCACAGGTCGCTGGCCGCGGGATCGAACGCGTAGGCGTCGACGCCCTGCGACTTCAGCGCGTGCAGCACGCCGCTGCCCGACATCAGGCTGACCTCGCGCTCGGCGCTGCTGCCGCCCATCAGCACCGCCACCTTGCCGAGCGACTTCACGTCGATGTTCATGCGCCTTCCCCGCGCGCCAGCGCCGCCGCCTGGGCGGCCACCGCGCCGATCGAGCCGGCGCCCATCACGATCACCACGTCGCCGTCCCGCGCGACGTCGACCACCGCCTGCGCCAGCTCGCGCACGTCGTCGACGAACACCGGCACCAGGCGCCCGGCCACGCGCAGCGCGCGCGCCAGCGAGCGGCCGTCGGCAGCCACGATCGGCGCCTCGCCGGCGGCGTAGACCTCGGTCAGCAGCACCGCGTCGGCCTGCCCCATGACCTTGACGAAGTCCTCGAAGCAGTCGCGCGTGCGCGTGTAGCGGTGCGGCTGGAACGCGAGCACCAGCCGCCGGCCCGGGAACGCGCCGCGCGCGGCGGCGAGCACCGCCGCCATCTCGACCGGGTGGTGGCCGTAGTCGTCGATCAGCGTGAAGTGGCCGCCGCCGATCGCCGGCACGTCGCCGTGGCGCTCGAAGCGCCGGCCGACGCCGCTGAACGCCGCGAGCGCCCGCACCACGGGCTCGTCGGGCAGCTCGATCTCGGCGGCCACCGCGACCGCCGCCAGCGCGTTGCGCACGTTGTGCTCGCCGGGCAGGTTCAGCGTGACCGCGAGGTCGGGCATCGCGACGCCGTTGCGCCGCTGCGCGACGAAGCGCATCTGCCCGCCCGGCAGCGCCTGCACGTCGACCGCACGCACCTGCACGTCGGCGCCGAGCCCGTAGGTGACGACGGGGCGCGAGACCAGCGGCACGATCGAGCGCACGCCGGGGTCGTCGCCGCACAGGATCGCCGCGCCGTAGAACGGCATGCGGTGCAGGAAGTCGACGAACGCCTGCTTCAGCCGCGCGAAGTCGTGGCCGTAGGTGTCCATGTGGTCGGCGTCGATGTTGGTGACGACCGACAGGATCGGGTTCAGGTTGAGGAACGACGCGTCGCTCTCGTCGGCCTCGACGACGATGTACTCGCCCGATCCGAGACGCGAGTTCGCGCCGGCGCTGTGCAGCTTGCCGCCGATGACGAAGGTCGGGTCGACGCCGGCGGCGGCGAGCACGCTGGTGACCAGCGACGTCGTCGTCGTCTTGCCGTGCGTGCCCGCGATCGCGATGCCCTTGCGCAGCCGCATCAGCTCGGCGAGCATCACCGCACGCGGCACCACCGGCACGCGGCGCGCGCGCGCGGCGATCACCTCGGGGTTGTCGCCCCCGACCGCGGTCGACGTGACCACCGCTTCGGCGCCGGCGACGTGCGCGGCGTCGTGACCGATGGCCACGCGCACGCCCAGCTGCGCGAGCCGGCGCGTGGTCGCGCTGTCGCTCTGGTCCGACCCCGACACCGTGTAGCCGAGGTTGTGCAGGATCTCGGCGATGCCGCTCATGCCCGCGCCGCCCACGCCGACGAAGTGGATGTGCTTGACCGCGTGCTTCATGCGCCGGCCTCCGACGAGACGCCACCCTTCGTCGGCAACGTCGTGGTCGCGACGAAGTGGGCGGGCTTGACCGCGTGCTTCATGCGCCGGCCTCCGACGGGACGCCACCCTTCGTCGGCAACGTCGTGGTCGCGACGAAGTGGGCGGGCTTGACGGCGTGCTTCATGCAGCGGCCTTTCTCACCAGGCGCTCGATCTCGTCGGCCACGCGCGCCGCGGCGCGCGGGCGCGCCAGTGCATGCGCACGCTCGGCCATCGCGAGCAGCGCCTCGCGGTCGAGCCCGCGCAGCAGCGCGGCCAGCCGTTCTTGCGTCAGCTCGGCCTGCGGCAGGTGGACCGCCGCGCCGTGCTGCGCCATGAACTGCGCGTTGTCGCGCTGGTGCGCGGTGGTGCTGACGACGAAGGGCACCAGCACCGACGGCACGCCGGCGACGCACAGCTCGCTGACGGTGATCGCGCCGGCGCGGCACACCACCAGGTCGGCGTCGGCAAGGCGCCGGTGCATGTCGTCGATGAACGGCAGCACCTCGGCGACGACGCCGGCTTGCGCGTAGGCGGCGACCACCTCGGCGTGCATCGCGGCGCCGGTCTGGTGCGTCACCGACGGGCGCTCGCCCGGCGCGAGCCGGGCCAGCGCGGCGGGCAGCGTGCGGTTCAGCGGCTGCGCGCCCAGGCTGCCGCCGACGACGAGCAGCTTCAGAGGCCCGCCGCGGCCGGCGAAGCGTTGCGCCGGCGGCGGCAGCGCCTCGATCTCGGCGCGCACCGGGTTGCCGGTGACGACGGCGCGCTTCGTCTTCGCGGCCGCCGCGCCGTCGAAGCCGAACGCGATGCGGTCGGCCACCGGCAGCAGCGCCTTGTTGCTCAGCAGCAGCGCGGCGTCGGCATTGACCAGCACCAGCGGCCGCGACAGCAGCGACGCCATCATGCCGCCGGGGAAGCACACGTAGCCGCCCATGCCGAGCACGGCGTCGGCGCCGCGCCGGCGCAGGATCGCGAGGCACTCGCCGAAGGCCTTGAGCAGGCGCAAGCCCCCGGTCAGCAGCCCCATCGCGCCCTTGCCACGCAGCCCCGTGAACCCGATCGTGTCGAGCGCGATGCCGGTGGGCGGGACCAGCGTGCTCTCGAGGCCCCGGGTCGTGCCGAGCCAGCTGACGCTCCAGCCGCGGCGCTGCATCTCCTGCGCGACGGCGATGCCGGGAATGACGTGCCCGCCGGTGCCTGCGGCCATGATCACCAGATGGCTCATGCGCGTCCTCCGCGCATCAGCGCCCTGTTCTGGCTTCGACCGGCCGCTGACGCGGCCTTCACATGGCTGCGCCATGTGAGCCTGCGCCGGAACCGCCAGATCATGCGCGTCCTCCGCGCATGAGCTGGCGGTTCTCGACATCGACGCGCAGCACGATCGCCAGCGCAACCAGGTTCATCAGGATCGCGGAACCGCCATAGCTCATCAGCGGCAGCGTCAGCCCCTTGGTCGGCAGCAGGCCGGTGTTCACGCCGATGTTGATGAACGCCTGCGCGCCGATCCAGATGCCCACGCCCTGAGCGAGCAGCCCGGCGAACACGCGGTCGAGCGCGATCGCCTGACGGCCGATGGCGAAGATGCGGCGCGTGAGCCAGAAGAACGCGACGATCACCACGAGCACGCCGACGAAGCCCAGTTCCTCGCCGATCACGGCCATCAGGAAGTCGGTGTGCGCCTCGGGCAGGTAGTGCAGCTTCTCGACGCTGCCGCCCAGCCCCTGGCCGAACACCTCGCCGCGGCCGAAGGCGATCAGCGAGTGCGTCAGCTGGTACGCCTTGCTCTGCGCGTACGCCGGGTTCCACGGGTCGAGGTAGGCGAAGATGCGCTCGGCACGCCAGGGGCTGGTGACGATCATCAGCACGAACGAGCCCAGCAGCACCGCGACGCTGAGCGCGAACATGCGCCCGTTGACGCCGCCGAGGAACAGGATGCCCATGGCGATCGTCGCGATCACCAGGAACGCGCCCATGTCGGGCTCGGCCAGCAGCAGCACGCCGACGACGCCGAGCGCGATGGCCATCGGCGTGACCGCGCGGAAGAACGCCTCGCGCGCGTCCATGCGACGCACCATGTAGCTCGCGGCGTACATCGCCACGGCCAGCTTGGCCAGTTCGCTGGGCTGGAAGTTCATCAGCCCGAGCGGGATCCAGCGCCGCGCCCCGTTGACCGCGACGCCGACGAACGGCAGCAGCACGACCACCAGCAGCGCCAGCGCGCCGACGAAGATCACGTGGGCCCACTTCTCCCAGAACGCGATCGGCACCTGCAGCGCCGCCAGCGCGGCGACGAACCCGACGCCGAGCGCGAACGCGTGGCGCACGAGGAAGTGCGTCGGGCTGTAGCGCGCGAAGCGCGGGTTGTCGGGCAGCGCGATCGACGCCGAATACACCATCACCAGCCCGAGCAGCAGCAGCGCCGCCGTGACCCACACCAGCGCGCGGTCGAAACCGGCCACGCGCACCGGCTCGGCGCTGCGCCGGCGCAGCCCGTCGCGCACCGGCACCGCGACCTCGGCGCCGCGCGTCGCGCGCAGGCGCTGCCACCACGCGGCCAGACGTTCGCCGAGCGCACGCGGGGCGAGCTGCGCGATCACGCGACCTCCCCGCGCTCGGCGGCGAGCGCGTGCACCGCGGCGACGAACACCTCGGCGCGGTGCGCGTAGTCGCGGAACATGTCCAGGCTCGCGCACGCCGGGCTGAGCAGCACCGCGTCGCCGGCTTGCGCGGCCTCGAAGCACCACGCGGTGGCGGCCTCGAGGCTGGCGTGGGCCTGCCGCACGACGCCGGCGTCGCGCAGCGCGGCGCCGATCTGCGCGTCGATCGCCGCCGCGTCGCGCCCGATCAGCGCCACGGCGCGCGCGTGCCGCGCCAGCGGCTCGGCCAGCGGTGCGAAGTCCTGCCCCTTGCCGTCGCCGCCGAGGATCACGACCAGCCGCCCCGGCGACTGGTCGGCGCCGAGCCCGCGCAGCGCGGCCACGGTGGCGCCGACGTTGGTGCCCTTGCTGTCGTCGTAGGCGTCGACCTCGCCGACCCGGCCGACGTGCTGCACGCGATGCGGCTCGCCGCGGTACTCGCGCAGCCCGTGCAGCATCGGCGCCAGCGGGCAGCCGAGCGCGGTGGCCAGCGCCAGCGCGGCCAGCGCGTTGGCCGCGTTGTGACGCCCGCGGATGCGCAGCGCGTCGGCCGGCATCAGCCGCTGCAGGTGCAGCTCGTCGTCGGGCGCGTCGGCACCGCGGCGCGCGCGCCGCGGCGTGTCGTCGACGGGCACGGCGCGCACGAGCCAGGCCATGCCCTGCTCGACGACCAGCCCGAAGTCGCCGGCGCGCCGCGGCGCATCGAGGCCGAAGCGCACGACCGCGCGCCCTTGGCCGGCTTCGCCACCGGCGGCGGCGGCGCGGCCATCGCCTCGACGACCGGGTCGTCGCGGTTGACGACGCGCACCGTGCGTTCGCCGTACACGCGCGCCTTCGCCGACGCGTAGGCTTCGAAGCCGCCGTGCCAGTCGAGGTGGTCCTGCGTCACGTTGAGCACCGCCGCGGCGGCGGGCGCGAAAGGCAGCGCCGCCGACTCGAGCTGGAAGCTCGACAGCTCGAGCACCCAGACCTCGGGCAGCGGGAGCTCGTCGTCGGCGGCGGCGTCCAGCGCCGCGGCCAGCGTGTCGAGCATCGTCGGGCCGATGTTGCCGGCCGCGGCGACGCGCCGGCCGGCGCGTTCGACGAGCAGCGCGGCCAGCGACGTCACCGTGGTCTTGCCGTTGGTGCCGGTCACCGCGACCAGCTGCGGCGCGTAGCCGCGATCCTCGTGCAGGTCGGCCAGCGCGCGGGTGAACAGATCGAGCTCGCCGTGCACCGCGACGCCGGTGGCGTGCGCCGCAGCCAGCAGCGGCGCGATGCGCGCGTCGTGCGGTGCCAGCCCCGGGCTGCGCAGCACCAGTTGCACGCCGTCGAGCGACGCGTCGGCGAGCGCGCCGGTCGCGAACGTGGCGGCAGGCACCCCGGCGCGCAACGCGCCCAGCTGCGGCGGCGACTCGCGGCTGTCCCACACGCGCACGTCGGCGCCGTGGCGAGCGCACCAGCGCGCCATCGCCAGCCCGGAGTGACCGAGACCGAGGACGAGAACGCCGAGGCCGCGCAGGTGCTTCATCGCAGCTTGAGGCTGGCCAGGCCGATCAGGCACAGCAGCATCGTGATGATCCAGAAGCGGATCACGACCTGCGTCTCCTTCCACCCGCTCTTCTCGAAGTGGTGGTGCAGCGGCGCCATCTTCAGGATGCGCCGGCCCTCGCCGTAGCGCCGCTTCGTGTACTTGAAGTACGCCACCTGCGCCATCACCGACAGCGCCTCGACGACGAAGATGCCGCCCATGATCGCGAGCACGATCTCCTGCCGCGTGATCACCGCGATGGTGCCCAGCGCGCCGCCCAGCGCGAGCGCGCCGACATCGCCCATGAACACCTGCGCCGGGTGCGCGTTGAACCACAGGAACGCCAGCCCCGCGCCGGCCATCGCGGCGCAGAAGATCAGCAGCTCGCCGGCGCCGGGGATGAACGGCAGCAGCAGGTAGCGCGAGAACACCGCGTTGCCCTGCACGTAGGCGAAGATGCCCAGCGCCGAACCGACCATCACCACCGGCATGATCGCCAGCCCGTCGAGCCCGTCGGTGAGGTTCACCGCGTTGCTCGCGCCGACGATCACCAGGTAGGTCAGGATGATGAAGCCCCACACGCCGAGCGGGTAGCTGATGGTCTTGAAGAACGGCACCAGCAGGTCCGCGTTGGGCGGCAGCGGGGTCGAGAAGCCGCTCTGGATCCAGCGCAGGAACAGCTCGAAGACGCGCTGGTTCGAGCTCTCCGACACCGCGAACGCCAGGTAGAACGCCGCCACCAGCCCGATCAGCGACTGCCAGAAGTACTTCTCGCGCGAGCGCATCCCCTCGGGGTTCTTGTCGACGACCTTGCGCCAGTCGTCGATCCAGCCGATCGCGCCGAAGCCGAAGGTCACCAGCAGCACGATCCAGACGAAGCGGTTCGCCAGGTCGAACCACAGCAGCGTCGCCACGCCGATGCCGATCAGCACCAGCACGCCGCCCATCGTCGGCGTGCCGCTCTTGGCCAGGTGTTCGGCCACGCCGTACTCGCGGATCGGCTGGCCGATCTTCAGCTCGGCCAGGCGGCGGATCACCCACGGGCCGAACGCGATGCCGATGAGCAGCGCGGTCATCGCCGCCATCACGGCGCGGAACGTCAGGTACTGGAACACGCGCAGGAAGCTCAGCCCCTCGGGGTCGAGCGTGACCAGCCACTGGGTCAGCGTCAGCAGCATCGCCTCACCCCGCCTGCCCGGCCTCGAGCGCCTGCACGACGCGCTCCATGCGCATGAAGCGCGAACCCTTGACCAGGATCGACGCCACCGGCGGCAGTTCGCCCAGCGCGGCGACGAGGTCGTCGACGCGGTCGAAGTGCCGCGCGCCCGCGCCGAACGCCTGCGCCGCGTGCGCGCTCAGCGTGCCCGCGGTCCACAGCACGGCGACGCCGCGCTGGCGCGCGTAGGCGCCGACCTCGGCGTGGAACTGCGGCCCGCGCTCGCCGACCTCGCCCATGTCGCCGAGCAGCAGCGCGCCCGGGCGATCGAACCCGGCGAGCAGGTCGACGGCGGCGCGCACCGAGTCGGGGTTGGCGTTGTAGCTGTCGTCGACCAGCGTCGCGCGGCGCCCGCGCAAGGTCAGCGCGCGCAACACCGAGCGCCCGCCCACCGGCTCGAACGCGGCCAGCCCGCGTGCGATCGCCTCCAGCGGCGCGCCCACCGCCAGCGCGCAGGTCGCCGCGGCGAGCGCGTTCTTCGCGTGGTGCCGTCCGGCCAGGCGCAGCGTCGTCGACGCGGTGCCCGCCGGGGTGTGCAGCGTCAGCGCCCAGTGCGCCCGGTCCGCGTCGCCGACCCAGGTCGCGTCGGCGCCGACGTCGGCGGCGCCTTCGAGCGCGAAGGTGCGCTGCGCCCGCGCGCCGGCCAGGCGGTGCCACAGCGGCGCGTAGGCGTCGTCGGCGGGGTACACCGCGACGCCGTCGGCGCCCAGCGCGCCGATCGCGCTGCCGTTCTCGCGCGCCACCGCCTCGACGCCGTCCATGAACTCCTGGTGCTCGCGCTGCGCGTTGTTGACGAGCACCACCTGCGGCTGCACCCAGTGCGCGAGCCTCGCGATCTCGCCGGGGTGGTTCATGCCCAGCTCGACGACGCCGGCGCGGTGGTGGTCGCGCAGGCGCAGCAGCGTCAGCGGCACGCCGATGTCGTTGTTCAGGTTGCCGGCGGTGGCGAACGCGGCGTCGCCGAGCCAGGCGCGCAGGATCGCCGCGACCATCTGCGTGACCGTGGTCTTGCCGTTGCTGCCGGTCACCGCGATCAGCGGCAGCGCCTTGCGCCGCCGCCACGCGGCGGCGAGCTGCTGCAGCGCAGCGAGCGCATCGGCGACCTGCAGCCCCGGCATGCCGTGCGCGTCGAGCCCGCGCTCGGCCAGCGCCGCCACCGCGCCGCGCTCGCGCGCCTGGACGAGGAAGTCGTGGCCGTCGAAGCGCTCGCCCTTCAGCGCGACGAACAGGTCGCCCGGCTGCAGGCTGCGGCTGTCGCTGGCCACGCGCGCGAAGGCGGTCGCGCCGTCGCCGACCAGCGTCGAGCCCGGCAGCATGGCGTGCGCGTCGGCCAGCGTGGCCATCGCCGTCATGCCGGCACCCCCTGGCGCGCGCGCAGCGCGGCGGCGGCGTGCTCGACGTCGGAGAACGGCCGCTTGACGCCGTCGACCTCCTGGTAGTCCTCGTGGCCCTTGCCGGCGACCAGCACGACGTCGCGCGCACCGGCTTCGGCCACCGCCCGGGCGATCGCCGCGGCGCGGTCGTCGACGATCGCCGCACGCGCCGGGTCGCCGAAGCCGGCGGCGATCTGGTCGATGATCGCGCGCGGCGGCTCGCCGCGCGGGTTGTCGCTGGTCAGCAGGACGCGGTCGGCGCCTCGTTCGGCCACGGCGCCCATCGGCGCACGCTTGCTCGCGTCGCGGTTGCCGCCGCAGCCGAACACGCACCACAGGCGCCCCGCGCGCGCCGCGGCCAGCGGGCGCAGCGCGGCGAGCGCCTTGTCGAGCGCGTCGGGCGTGTGCGCGTAGTCGACGACGACCTCGGGCAGCGCCGCGACGTCGACGCCGGCCGGCAGCACGCGCTGCATGCGCCCGGGCACCGGGGTGAGCGCCGGCAGCAGCGCCGCGGCGTCGGCGAGCGGGTGGCCCAGCGCGCGCAGCGCACCGACCACGAGCAGCGCGTTGGCGACGTTGAACTCGCCGATCAGCGTGCTCGCCACCGTGATCGCGGCGTCGCCCTCGCACAGCTCGAACACCAGGCCGGCGTCGCCGTAGCGCAGCGCGCGCGCCGCCAGCCGCGCCGGCGCGCCCTGCGTCGAGCCGGTCCACAGATCGAGCCCGCCGGCACGGCGCAGCTCGTCGGCGAGCTGCGCACCGCGCGCATCGTCGACGTTGACCACCGCGGCGCGCAGCCCGGTCCCGTCGAACAGCCGGCGCTTGGCGGCCCAGTAGGCGTCCATGTCGGCGTGGTAGTCGAGGTGGTCGCGCGTCAGGTTCGAGAACATCGCCACCGCGACGCGCAGCCCGGCCAGGCGCTGCTCCTCGAGGCCGATCGACGAGGCCTCGATCGCGCAGGCGGCGAAGCCGGCGTCGACGAAGCGGCGCAGCGCCGCATGCAGGCGCACCGGATCGGGCGTGGTCAGCCCGGTGGGCTCGAGCGTGGCAGCGTCACACGTGCCGATGCGCGGCGGCTCGCCGACGCCCAGCGTGCCGACCAGCGCGCAGCGCCGGCCGAGCGCGGTCAACGCCTGCGCGGCCCACCAGCTGGTCGACGTCTTGCCGTTGGTGCCGGTGGTCGCGATCACGTCGAGCACCGCGCTCGGGCGGCCGTGGAACGCGTCGGCGACGGCGCCGGCCGCGGCCTTCAGCCCAGGCAGCGACGCGATGCGCGGGTGCTCGAAGGCGAAGGCCTCGGCGCCGTCGTGCTCGACCAGGCAGGCCGCGGCGCCGGCGGCCAGCGCGGCGCGCGCGAACTGGCGCGCGTCGACGGCGTAGCCCGGCCACGCGACGAACCCGTCGCCGGGCTGCACCGCCCGGCTGTCGGTGCGCAGCGTCCCGCTGACGTGCTCGCGCAGCCACTGCGCGGCCGCCTCGGGGGTCTTCAGGCGGGTCATCGTCATCGCCGCCCGCCCTCAGAAGCTCTCGGCCACCGCCGGCAGGTCGCGCGCGAGGATCTGCGGCGCGACGTCGCGGTCGGGCGGCACGCCGAGCGTGCGCAGCGTCTGCTGCACGACCTGGCTGAACACCGGCGCGGCGACGGCGCCGCCGTAGAACTTGCCGTTGCTCGGCTCGTCGATCATCACCGCGACGACGACGCGCGGGTCGCCGATCGGCGCCAGCCCGACGAACCAGGCGCGGTACTTGTTGCTCGCGTAACCCTTGCCCTCCTGCTTGCGCGCGGTGCCGGTCTTGCCACCCACCGACCAGCCCACCGTCTGCGCCAGCGGCGCGGTGCCGCCGGGGCCGGCGGCGAGCTCGAGCATGTGGCGCACCTGCCGCGCGGTGTCGGGCGCGATCACGCGCGTGCCCTGCGCCGGCTGCTCGCGCCGCAGCATGGTCACCGGCAGCAGTTCGCCGTCGTGCGCGAACACCGTGTAGGCGCGCGCGAGCTGCAGCAGGCTGGCCGACAGCCCGTAGCCGTAGCTCATCGTCGCCTGCTCGATCGGGCGCCAGGTCTTGTACGGGCGCAGCCGCCCGGTGACGGCGCCGGGGAAGTCGATCTGCGGCTTCTGCCCCAGCCCGAGGTCGGCGTACAGCTCCCACATCTCGCGCGCCGGCATCTGCATCGCCAGCTTGACGGTGCCGACGTTGCTCGACTTCTGGATCACCTCGGCGAGCGTCAGCGTGCCCAGCGGGTGGTGGTCGCGGATCGTGCTGCCGGTGATCGAGATCCAGCCCGGCGCGGTCTGGATCGGCGAGTTCGACCGCGCACGGCCGGTCTCGAGGGCCCAGGCGGCGATGAACGGCTTCATCGTCGAGCCCGGCTCGAAGGTGTCGGTGAGCGCGCGGTTGCGCAGCTGCTCGCCCGACAGGCGCCGGCGGTCGGCCGGGTTGTAGCTGGGATAGTTGGCCAGCGCCAGCACCTCGCCGGTCTTCGCGTCGAGCACCACCGCGCTGCCGGCCCGGGCCTTGTGCTCGGCCACCGCGTCGCGCACCTTCTGGTACGCGAAGGCCTGCACCTTGGCGTCGATCGCCAGCGTCACGTCCTTGCCGTGGACCGGGTCGATCTGGTCGCGCACGTCCTCGACGACGCGTCCGAGCCGGTCCTTGACGACGTCGCGCGAGCCGTTGCGCGCGCGCAGCTGCGGCTCGAACGCCAGCTCGACGCCCTCCTGCCCTCGCTGCTCGACGTCGGCGAAGCCGACCACGTGCGCCGCCGCCTCGCCCTCGGGGTAGCGGCGCTTGTACTCGCGCGTCTGGTGCACGCCCTTGAGGCCCAGCGCCGCGACCTGCTCGGCGACGCCGTCGTCGACCTGGCGGCGCAGCCAGACGAACTTCGGGTTGTCGGCCAGACGGCGATCGAGGTCGGCGGCGCTCATGCCCAGCGCCTTGGCCAGCTGCCGGCGCTGCGCCGCGCTCGCGTCGAAGTCGCGCGGGATCGCCCACACCGACGGCGCCTCGACGCTGGTGGCCAGCAGCTGGCCGTGGCGGTCGACGATGCGCCCGCGGCTGCCGGGCAGCGTCAGCGTGTGCACGTAGCGCTTCTCACCCTCGCGCTGGTAGAAGTCGGTGCCGACGATCTGGATGTGCACCGCGCGACCGACCAGCAGGCACGAGCCCAGGCCGATCAGCGCGACGACGAACTGCGAGCGCCATGGCGGCGTCTTCGACGCCAGCAGCGGGCTGCTCGAGTAGCTGACGCTGCGCACGTTGGCGGCCACCGCGCGTCGCGCCGATCCCGCGGCGCGGCTCATCGCGCGCTCTCCGCCGCGGCCGACGCGGCCGACGCCGCCGGGTCGGCGACGTACAACGTCAGCGCCGGCGTCGCGGTGCGCATCGCCAGGCGCTCGCGCGCGACCTTCTCGACGCGCAGGTTGGTCGCCTGCGCGTGGCGCTCGGCCTCGAGCCGCTTGTGCTCGAGCTCGAGCTGGCGCTGCTGGCCGCGGGCGCGGTCGAGGTCGGCGAACAGGCGCCGCGCCTCGTAGGCGGTGCGCACCAGGTACAGGCTGCTGGCGACGAGGGCGGCGACGAGCAACACGTTCAGTCGCGTCATGTCGGCGCCGCGTCGCCGCTGCGCTCGGCCACGCGCAGGATCGCCGAGCGTGCGCGCGGGTTGGCCGCCAGTTCGCGCTCGCCGGGGCGGATGCGCGCCAGCGCGCGCAGCCGCGTCGGCGGCGGCGGCGCGAACGGCGCGCGGCGATCGACCTGCGCGCGGCTCTCGCGCGCGACGAAGGTCTTGACGATGCGGTCCTCGAGCGAATGGAAGCTGATCACGGCCAGCCGGGCGGCGGGAGCGAGCAGGTCGAGCGCGGCGTTCAGCCCCTGCTCGAGTTCCTCGAGCTCAGCGTTGACGAAAATCCGAAGAGCCTGAAACGTGCGCGTTGCAGGGTCCTGGCCCGGCTCGCGGGTCTTGACCGCACGAGCCACGACTTCGGAAAGCTCGCCCGTGGTTCGAACGGGGCGCCCGCCGTCGCGGCGAGCCACAAGCGCCTTTGCAATCGGAACAGCAAACCGTTCTTCCCCATAGTCGCGGATCACCTTCGCGATGTCGCGCTCATCGGCGCGGGCCAGGAAGTCCGCGGCGGTCTCGCCGCGGGTCGTGTCCATGCGCATGTCCAGCGGCGCATCGAAGCGGAAGCTGAACCCGCGCGCCGGGTCGTCGATCTGCGGCGAACTGACGCCCAGGTCGAGCAGCACGCCGTGCACCCGCTCGACGCCGCGCGCGGCCAGCGCCTCGCGCATCGTCGCGAAGCTGGCGTGCACGATCTCGAAGCGCGGGTCGTCGATCGCCGTGGCGCCCTGCGTGGCCGCGGCGACGGCCTGCGGGTCCTTGTCGAACGCGATCAGCCGCCCGCGCGCGTCGAGCCGCTGCAGGATCGCCCGCGCGTGCCCGCCGCGGCCGAAGGTGCCGTCGACGTAGGTGCCGTGCGGCAACGTCACCAGCGCCTCGACGGCCTCGGTGAGCAGCACGGGCAGGTGCGGCCATGGCGACATTCAGAAGACCAGCGCGCCGATCTCGGCGGGCATGCCCTGGGCGATGGTCTTCGCCTCGTGGTCGGCGTGCCGCTGCTTGTCCCACAGCTCGAGGCGGTGGCCGTTGCCGATCAGCAGCACGTCCTGCGTGAGCCCGGCGGCCTCGCGCAGCTCGCGCGAGACGAGCACGCGCGACGCGTTGTCGATCTCGACGTCGGTGGCGCTGCCCAGGAAGATGCGCCGCCACGCGTCGACGGCCATCGACATGCCCAGCAGCTTGTCGCGGAACGCCTCCCACGCCGGGCGCGGGAACACCAGCAGGAAGCCCTCGGGGTGCTTGGCGAGCGTCAGACGGCCTTCGGACAGCGCGAGCAGCAGGTCGCGGTGACGCACCGGCACGGTGATGCGGCCCTTGCCGTCCAACGACAGCGCCGCGGTCCCCTGGAACACTGCTGCAGACACTTTTTCCCACCGCCCCCCACTTCGTGACACTTTATCGGGTCACCCCAGGGCGGTCAATGGGGCGTCGCCGAAATAATTAATGGAATCAAGCACTTACGGTCGAGTTGCGAACCCGTTGTGCGAAATAGTTATTGAAAAATAAAGACTTGCAGCGGTGTTCGAAAGAAACCGCTGAGGTCGTCCGCCGGGCTGCACCGACTCCGGCGCTGGAGTGTCCGCAGCGCGACCGGGCCGCCTCGGGGGGCGCGACGGGCGCCGCCGGCCCCGGGGGCGCTCTCAGGCCACGCGCGGCTTGACCCAGGCCCAGGCCACGACGCCGATGCCGAGGAAGCCCAGCGACGTCAGCGCGAGCGCCACCGTCGAGTGCATGACCAGCGGCGCGATCGCGCCGGCCACCAGCGCGTTGGCGGTGCTGCCGACGAAGGCCTGCAACGACGAGGCCAGTCCGCGACGGTCGGGCGCCTGGTCGAGCACCATCAGCGTGACCACCGGCACCATCAGCGCCCAGCCGAATGCGAAGCCGGCGATCGGCCACAGCGCCCACCAGGCGCTCGGCTCGAACAGCAGGTTCAGCGCCACGTTGGCCAGCGACACGGCGAGCATGATCACGAAGCCGCGCTTGATCTGGTGCTTAGGCTGGATGCGGCCGGCCAGCCTGCCGCTGAGCCAGGCGCCGCCCATGATGCCGCCGATGGTCAACAGGAAGAACCAGAAGAACTGCGTCGGCCCCAGCCGCAGGTGCTCGCCGAGGAACACCGGCGACGCCAGCACGTAGAGGAACATGCCGTTGAACGGCACGCCGCTGGCGAACGCCAGCGCGAGGAAGCGCGCGCTGGCGCCGAGTTGCCAGTACCCGCGCATCAGCGGCGCGACTGCGAACGGCTGGCGCTGGTCGACGTGCAGCGTCTCCGGCAGCCAGCGCCAGTTAACCCACCACAGCGCGGCGCCGACCGCCGCGAGGAACCAGAAGATCACGTGCCAGTCGGTGTGCACGAAGATCCAGCCGCAGATCACCGGCGCGACGGCCGGGGC
>CAZUBF010000047.1:0-5259 GCA_964618555.1 uncultured Azohydromonas sp. | reverse complement strand
TCACCTGGCTCATCACCCGCTGCGCGTCGGCCGGCGGGAACATGTCGCGGATGATTGCGCGCGACACGACGATGCCGGCGCCCGCCGACACGCCCTGCAGCGCGCGGAAGAACACCAGCGCGCCGATCGACGGGCTCAGCGCGCAGCCCACCGACGCGAGCGTGAACAGCCCGATGCCGCCGAGCACCACCGGGCGGCGGCCGAAGCTGTCGGCCAGCGCGCCGTGGAACAGGTTCATCACCGCGAAGCCGAGCAGGTACGCCGACAGCGTCTGTTGCATCTGCACCGGCGTCGCGCCGAGCGCTTGCGCGATGCCGGTGAACGCCGGCAGGTAGGTGTCGACCGAGAACGGGCCGAGCATGCCCAGGCAGGCGAGCAGCGCGGCCAGCGCCCAGCGGGGGTGGCGCCAGAGCTTGTCGGCGTCGGGGTTCATCGCGCTGTTGTTGTTGTGTCCGCCCGTGCGACGGGCGGCGGCAAGTTGTGAAGCAAGCCGATAGGCCGGATTCTGTGCGGGCGCGGCCCCTTGCGGGGGCGCGCCCGTAGCCGCCATTCCTCTGGGCCGGGGGTCGCCCACCCGGCTCGGTGCCACCCACCCGCACGCTACCCGGGCCGGGTCACCGCGTGCCTATTCGGTGTTGCTGCGCGTAGAGATTGCCCGTTTCACCCGGGGCGGGCTGGGCCCGTCCCGGGTGGCTGCTCGCCCCGGGCTGTCGCCCGGCAGGCCCGCGGCTTGCGCCGCACGCCCGGGCCGGCTGACGCCGGCCGCTCGCAGACCACCCACGACGGAGCACCGCCCCGACTCGTCTCTGTTGCTCTGATCCTCGCCTCGCGGCGGACAGCCGTTAGCTGCTACGCTGCCCTGTGCAGTCCGGACCTTCCTCCGGCGCGCCCTTTCGGGCCTCGCGCCAGCGGCGGCCTGGCTTGCTTCACGCGCCGGATTATCCGCCCTCAGCGATCGCCGCGCTGCAGCGCGGCGATGCGCCGCTCGATCGGCGGGTGCGTCGACAGCAGCGCCATGATGCCGCTCTTGCCGCTGATGCCCATCGCCTCGACCGCCTGCGGCAGCTCGCCGGGCTTGAGCCCGCCCAGGCGCGCCAGCGCGTTCATCATCGGCTGCGGGCGACCCATGAGCCGCGCGGCGTCGCGGTCGGCACGGAACTCGCGCTGGCGGCTGAACCAGGCGACGATGATCGCCGCCAGCAGACCCAGCACCAGGTCGAGCACGATCGTCGAGACGTAGTAGCCGATGCCCGGCCCCTCGTTCTGGTTGCGCAGCACCACGCGGTCGACGACGTAGCCGATCACGCGCGACAGGAACACCACGAAGGTGTTCATCACGCCCTGGATCAGCGTCATCGTCACCATGTCGCCGTTGGCGACGTGCGCCACCTCGTGCCCGATCACCGCCTCGACCTCGTCGCGGTTCATGCTGTGCAGCAGCCCGGTGGACACGGCGACCAGCGCCGAGTTCTTGAACGCGCCGGTGGCGAACGCGTTGGGCTCGCCGTCGTAGATCGCGACCTCGGGCATGCGGATGCCGGACTGGTCGGCGAAGCGCTGCACGGTGGCGACGATCCAGCGGTGCGTCGGGTCGCCGGAGTCGTTGATGACCTGCGCGCGCGTGCTGAACTTGGCCATCGGCTTGCTGATCAGCAGCGAGATCAGCGCACCGCCGAAGCCCATCACGAAGGCAAAGCCGAGCAGCGCGCCCAGGTCGAGCCCTTCGGCCGTGAGGAAACGGTTCAGGCCGAACAGGTTGGCGACGATGCCGAGCACGACGACCACGGCGAGGTTGGTCGCGAGGAACAGGACGATGCGCTTCATGGTTTGGGGGGTGGGTGGAGGTCAGTGCGGCGCGACAGCGCGCTCAGAACGGGCGCGGCGACGCGAGTTCCGTGCGGCGGACGGAACACCGCCGCGTCGTCGTAGAAGGCCGGGTGCGCATTGTCGGGCCACCAGCCGGGAACGCCCAGCACCGGCAGCGGACACCACGCGGAAGGGGCGAGTTCGCGCGGCAGCGCCGGGGCGTCGAGAGCGCCGTCGGGCACGATCCAGGCGTGCGCGGTCAACGCCTTGCGCGCACCCGCGGCCAGCTGCTCGAGCAGGCCGTGCCCGACGAGCTCGAACCGGGCCCCGGCCCACAGTGCGCGCCTGTCGACGAACAGCGTGCGCCAGTCGCGCGCGTGCAGCGCCTCGACCAGCGGCGCGGGCGCCGCGAGCAGCGCGCCGTTCTCGTCGAACAGCGTCAGCGCGTCGCGCCGGGCGCCGCGCACCGCCGACACGCCGTGGCGCGCGATCTCGGCGGCGTGCGCCGCGTTGAGCGCCCACTTCAGCGCCGGGCGGCGCAACCACACCAGCGCGTTGAGCGCGTCGTGCAGCGTCTCGCGCACCGGCACCTGGCGGGTGCGCGCGATGAACGACTCGTAGGCCTCGCCGCGCGGCAGCGCCGACATCGGCACGAAAGCCGGCACGTCGTGCGCACCGCGCGCCGCGTGCGCGCGCCCGACGTCACCCAACGCCTCGGCCAGCGTGCCCCCGCCACGCCACGCCACGCCGCGTGCAGCGCACGGGCGGCGCCGGCGTAGGGCGCCATCCACGGCGCGGCCGCGGCGGCCGCGAGGCCGGCCGGATCAGCCGGACGGCGCGGCACCCTTGGCGGCACGGCGGTCGCGCACGAACAGGTGCGAGCCGCGCTTCTCGACGTCGAACAGCCCGATCGCGTCGATCAGGTCGCCGAGCTTCTTGAAGCCGTGGTTGCGCGGATCGAAGCTGGCCTGATTGGCGATCTGCGAGCCGATCGCGCCGAGCTGCGACCAGCCGTCCTCGCCGGCGGCGTTGTCGACCGCGTTGCGCAGCAGCGTCACCAGCCGGGCGTCGCGCCGCAGTTCGGCCGCCGTGGGCCCGCGCGGCGCCGCGGCCTTCGACTTGCCGGCCTTCGGGGCGGCTTCGGCCGCGGCCGCGTCGTCGCTGCCCTCGCCGAGGCTGTCGAGGTAGAGGAAACGCGAGCACGCGGCGACGAACGGCGCCGGCGTCTTCTTCGCGCCGAAGCCGTACACGGTGGCCCCCTTGGCGCGCAGGTGCATCACCAGCGGCGTGAAGTCGGCGTCGGACGAGACGATGCCGAACGCGTCGGGGCGGTCGGTGTACAGCAGGTCCATCGCGTCAATCGCGATCAGCATGTCGGTGGCGTTCTTGCCCTTGCTGACGTCGAACTGCTGGATCGGGCGGATCGCGAACTCGTGCAGCACCTTCTCCCAGCCCTTGAGTTCGTTTTTCTTCCAGTTGCCGTAGGCGCGGCGGATGTTGGTGACGCCGAGCTTGGCGAGTTCGGCCAGGATGACCTCGATCTTCGACGCCGGCGAGTTGTCGGCGTCGATGAGCAGCGCGATGTGGCGTTCGGGGCGTGCGTTGCCGTTCATGCGGCGATCCTCCACGTCAACGTCTCGCCGCCGCGCAGCGGCTTGAGCACCGCGTCGCCGAAGGGCAACGCCTCGGGCAGCATCCAGGCCTCGCGCCGCAGCGTCACGGCGCCGCGGTTGCGCGGCAGGCCGTAGAAGTCGGCGCCGTGCCAGCTCGCGAAGCCCTCGAGCCGGTCGAGCGCGCCGGCGGCGTCGAAGGCCTCGGCGTACAGCTCGAGCGCGGCGAGCGCCGTGTAGCAGCCGGCGCAGCCGCTGGCGTGCTCCTTCAGGTGCGCCGCGTGCGGCGCGCTGTCGGTGCCGAGGAAGAACTTCGGGCTGCCCGAGGTCGCTGCGGCGACCAGCGCGCGCCGGTGCTCCTCGCGCTTGAGCACCGGCAGGCAGTACCAGTGCGGGCGGATGCCGCCGGCGAAGATGGCGTTGCGGTTGTACAGCAGGTGATGCGCGGTGATGGTCGCGGCGGTGTGCGCGCCGGCGTCGCGCACGTACTGCGCCGCCTGCTTCGTCGTGATGTGCTCGAAGACGATCTTCAGGCCGGGAAAGTCGCGCCGCAGCGGCTGCAGCACGCGCTCGATGAACACCGCCTCGCGGTCGAAGACGTCGACCTCGGGGTCGGTGACCTCGCCGTGCACCAGCAGCGGCAGGCCCTCGCGCTGCATCGCCTCGAGCGTCGGGTAGGTCCTGCGCAGGTCGGTCACGCCGGCGTCGCTGTTGGTCGTCGCCCCGGCCGGGTACAGCTTGACGGCCACCACGCCGGCGGCCTTCGCACGGCCGATCTCTTCCGGCGGCAGCCTGTCGGTCAGGTACAGCGTCATCAGCGGTTCGAAGTCGGCCCCGGCCGGCAGCGCGGCGGCGATGCGCTCGCGGTAGGCCACCGCCATCGCCGCGGTGGTCACCGGCGGGCGCAGGTTGGGCATCACGATCGCGCGCGCGAACTGCCGCGCGGTGTGCGGCAGCACCGCCGCCAGCGCGGCGCCGTCGCGCAGGTGCAGGTGCCAGTCGTCGGGACGGGTCAGCGTCAGTTCGTCGCTCATCGCGCGCATTGTCCCATCGGGCGCCTGGCCGACGCGCCGGGCCGGCCGGCGCGGGCGCCCCCAGGCGGCGCCGAGGGGTGCTTTGCGGCCGGGATGGCGGCAGAATCGAAGCGCAGACCGGCCGCGCCGGGCCCGCGGCCCGCGCCACCATCGATCACCCCGACGACGAGGAGCCCGATGGGATCGAACCAAGCGACCCTGCCGTCGCGGCAACCGACGCCGCGCAGCGACGAGCGCCCCCCGAAGGTGCTGGAAGAACTGCTGGCACACGCCGACGTGCGCATCAACGGCCCGCGGCCGTGGGACATCCAGGTGCGCGACGCGCGGCTGTACCGCCGCGTGCTGACGCAGTGGTCGCTGGGGCTGGGCGAGTCGTACATGGACGGCGACTGGGACTGCGAGCAGCTCGACGAGCTGTTCCACCGCCTGATGCGCGCCGACATCGAATCGAAGGCGGTGGGCACCGCGAAGCTGCGGCTGGCCGTCGAGACGCTGCGCCAGAGCCTGCTGAACCTGCAGTCGCAGGGGCGCGCGTTCGAGGTCGGCGAGAAACATTACGACGCCGGCAACGACGTGTTCGAGCACATGCTCGACTCGCGCATGGTCTATTCGTGCGCCTACTGGGAGCGCGCGGCCGACCTGGAGCAGGCGCAGGCCGACAAGCTGGAGCTGATCTGCCGCAAGCTGCAGCTCGAACGCGGCCAGAGTCTGCTCGACATCGGCTGCGGCTGGGGCGGGCTGGCGCGTTACGCCGCCGAGCGTTTCGGCGTGCGTGTCACCGGCGTGACGGTGTCCAAGGAGCAGCTCGC
>CAZUBF010000046.1:4721-21525 GCA_964618555.1 uncultured Azohydromonas sp. | reverse complement strand
CCGACGTTGTTGGCGACGTCGTTGGCGCCGATGTTCATCGCCATGTAGCCGCCGATCACCGCGGCGGCGATCAGCATCGCGCCGTGCGGGCCGCTGACGCCCTGCGTCAGGCTCGCATAGAGCATGACCAGCACGACGAAGATCACGCCGATGCCCAGCCGCAACGAGTCGTTGCGCGCGCGCTTGCCCGCCTTCTCGAGGCGGGCGATGTTCTCGAATTCCATCGAAGCTGGCGCGGGCGGCCGCCGGTGGCCGCGAGCGCGGGGGCATTATCCCGGGGCCGCGACGCGGCCCCCGCGGCGTGCGGTCAGGGCACGCGACAGACCTTCATCATGTTCGTGCCGCCGGGGTAACCCATCGGTTCGCCGCAGGTGATCGCGTAAGTGTCGCCGGGCTTGAGCGCGCCGCGCGCCACCAGCAGCGCCTCGGCGTCGCGCAGCGCCTCGTCGCGGTCGTTGTGCACCGCCATGAGGATCGGGCGCACGTTGCGGTACAGCGCCATGCGCCGCTGCGTGACCAGCTGCGTGGTCATGCCGTAGATCGGCACCGCGATCTTGTAGCGGCTCATCCACAGCGCGGTCGACCCGCTCTCGGTGAGTGCGAGGATCGCGCGGCAGCCCAGGTGGTGCGCGGTGAACAGGGCGCCCATCGCGATGCTCTGGTCGATGCGACCGACGTGGCGGTTGGCGAAGTCGGCGTCGACGCGGCTGTAGTCCTCGGCGCGCTCGGCGGCCTCGCAGATCGAGGCCATCGCCTCGACCGTCTCGACCGGGTACTTGCCGGCGGCCGTCTCGGCGCTGAGCATCACCGCGTCGGTGCCGTCGTGCACGGCGTTGGCCACGTCGCTGACCTCGGCGCGCGTGGGCACCGGGTTGACGATCATGCTCTCCATCATCTGCGTCGCGGTGATCACCACCTTGTCCAGCGAGCGCGCGAGCTTGATCATGCGCTTCTGCAGCGCCGGCACCGCGGCGTTGCCGACCTCGACCGCGAGGTCGCCGCGCGCCACCATGATGCCGTCGCTGGCCTTGAGGATCGCCTCGAGCTGCGGGATCGCCTCGCTGCGCTCGATCTTCGCGATCAGCCCGGGCTTGTGGCGCCACGGCTCGCCGGCGACGTAGGCCAGCTGGCGCGCCATCTCCATGTCGGTGGCGCTCTTCGGGAAGCTCACCGCGAGGTACTCGCACTGGAACGACATCGCGGTCTTGATGTCGTCCATGTCCTTGGCGGTCAGCGCCGGCGCGGTCAGGCCGCCGCCCTGCTTGTTGATGCCCTTGTTGTTGCCGAGCGCGCCGCCGACCTTGACGACGGTGTGCACCGCCTCGCCGCGCACCGCCTCGACCTGCAGCACGAGCAGGCCGTCGTTGAGCAGCAGCGTGTCGCCGGGTCGCACGTCGCGCGGCAGCTCCCGGTAGTCGAGGCCGACGCGCTGGTGGTCGCCGAGCCCCGCGTGGCCGGCGTCGAGCACGAACGGCTGGCCGGGCTCGAGCACCGTCTGCCCCCCCTCGAACTTGCCGACGCGGATCTTCGGCCCCTGCAGGTCGGCCATGATGGCGACCTCCTTGCCGGCGCGCTGCGCGGCCTCGCGCACCGCGTGCGCGCGCTCGACGTGGTCGGCCGCGGTGCCGTGCGAGAAGTTCAGCCGCACGACGTCGACACCGGCGGCGATCAGCCGCTCGAGCATCTCGGGTGACGACGACGCCGGCCCGATGGTGGCGACGATCTTGGTCTGGCGGGGCATGGGGGTCTCCGGTGGCACGGCGCACGCGCCGGTGCAGCGGCGATTATCACGACGCGCACCCACCGGCACGCCGCGTCGAGGCGGCGCGCCGGCGCGTGGCGCCGACGGGAACGCGTCGGGTCAGCGCGCCAGTGCCGCGGCGTCGGCGACGGCGAGCGCGGTCATGTTGACGACCCGACGCATCGTCGCCGACGGCGTGAGGATGTGCACCGGGCGCGCGGCGCCGAGCAGCACCGGGCCGATCGTCACGCCATGGCCGCCGGTGACCTTGAGCACGTTGAACAGGATGTTCGCCGCGTCGAGGTTGGGCAGCACCAGCAGGTTGGCCTCGCCGTCGAGCGCCGAGTCGGCGAGGAAGCGGCGGCGGATCTGCGGGTCGAGCGCGGCGTCACCGTGCATCTCGCCGTCGCAGGAGACGTCCGGCGCGATCGCGCGGAAGCGGTCGGCGGCGGCGCGCATCCGCCGCGCCGCCGGCCGCTTCGACGAGCCGAAGCTCGAGTGCGACAGGAACGCCACCTTCGGAGGCAGGCCGAAGCGGCGCAGTTCGTCGGCGGCCATCAGCGCGATCTCGGCGAGCTGTTCGGCGTCGGGCTCGTCGTTGACGAAGGTGTCGGCGATGAACAGCGTGCGGCCCTCGAGCATCAGCGCGTTCATCGTCGCGAAGGTCTTCGCGGCGGCGTTCAGCCCGATGACGTCGCGCACGTGCTCGAGGTGGGCGTCGAAGCGCCCGACCAGCCCGGTGAGCATCGCGTCGGCCTCGCCGCGGCGCACCATCAGCGCCGAGATCAGCGTGTTGGAGCGCCGCACCGCGGCCTTCGCCATCTCGGGCGTGACACCCTCGCGCTTCATCAGCGTGTGGTACAGCTCCCAGTACTCGCGGTAGCGCGGGTCGTCCTCCGGGTCGGTGACCTCGAAGTCGACGCCGCGCTTCAGGCGCAGCCCGGCACGCTCGATGCGCATGTCGATCACCGCGCGGCGCCCGACCAGGATCGGCTGCGCCAGCCGCTCGTCCTTGACCACCTGCACCGCGCGCAGCACACGCTCGTCCTCGCCGTCGGCATAGACGACCCGGGCCGCCTGCCTGGCGCACTGGGCCTTGGCGGTGGCGAACACCGGCCGCATCACCATGCCGGTCTGGTAGACGAAGCGCATCAGCGACTGGCGGTACGTGTCGAGGTCGGTGATCGGCCGCGTCGCCACGCCCGACTCGGCCGCGGCCTGCGCCACGGCCGGTGCGATGCGCAGGATCAGCCGCGAGTCGAACGGCGTCGGGATGATGTAGTCGGGGCCGAAGCGCAGGTCCTGCCCGGCGTAGGCGCCCGCCACCTCGTCGCTGATCTCGGCCTTGGCCAGCGCAGCGATCTCGCGCACGCAGGCCAGCTTCATCGCCTCGGTGATCTTCGTCGCGCCGCAGTCGAGCGCGCCGCGGAAGATGTAGGGGAAACACAGGACGTTGTTGACCTGGTTCGGGTAGTCCGAACGCCCGGTGGCGACGATGCAGTCGGGCCGCGCCCGCTTGGCCAGCTCGGGTCGGATCTCCGGCTCGGGGTTGGCCAATGCGAGGATGATCGGCTTGTCGGCCATCGTGCTCACCATCTCGGGCGTCAGCACGCCGGCGGCCGAGCAGCCCAGGAACACGTCGGCGCCGGCCACCACGTCGGCCAGCGTGCGCGCGCCGGTGCGCTGGCAGAAGCGCTGCTTGCTCTCGTCGAGCCGGCCGGCCTTCGCGTCGTCGCGCTCCGACTGGATCACTCCCTTGCTGTCGACGACGAAGACGTGCTCGCGTCGCACCCCCAGGCCGACCATGATGTCCAGGCAGGCGATCGCGGCCGCGCCGGCGCCCGAGCACACCAGCCGGATCGCGCCGATGTCCTTGCCGACCAGCTCGAGCCCGTTGAGCAGCGCCGCGCCGGAGATGATTGCGGTGCCGTGCTGGTCGTCGTGGAACACCGGGATCTTCATGCGCTCGCGCAGCTTGCGCTCGATCGTGAAGCACTCCGGTGCCTTGATGTCCTCGAGGTTGACGCCGCCCAGCGTCGGCTCGAGCGCGGCGATGATCTCGACCAGTTTGTCGGGGTCCTTCTCGGCGAGCTCGATGTCGAACACGTCGATGCCGGCGAACTTCTTGAACAGGCAGCCCTTGCCCTCCATCACCGGCTTGCCCGCGAGCGGGCCGATGTCGCCCAGCCCGAGCACCGCGGTGCCGTTGGTGACCACGCCGACCAGGTTGCCCCGCGACGTGTACTCGGCAGCCAGCGTCGGGTCCTCCTCGATCGCCAGGCAGGCGTAGGCGACGCCGGGCGAGTACGCCAGCGACAAGTCGCGCTGGTTGGACAGCGGCTTGGTCGGGGTGACCGCGATCTTGCCGCGCGAGGGCGTGCGGTGGTACTCGAGCGCAGCGTCGCGCAGGGCCAGCTCGGCGGGCGCCAGCGGCTTGGACATGGACTGTCTCCTGGTCGGTTTTCGGGGACGGCGCGCAGCGTACCGCGTGTCCGTGCGATTGCCACCCCCCTGTGCGGCAAAAGCAGCTTTGACCGCGGCGGCTCAGCCTTGGGCGCGGCGCATCAGCACCTCGAACGCCGGCAGCGTCTTGCCTTCGAGCACCTCGAGGAACGCGCCGCCGCCGGTGGAGATGTAGCCGATCTCCTTCTCGATGCCGTACTTGGCGATGGCCGCCAGCGTGTCGCCGCCGCCGGCGATGCTGAACGCCGGGCTCGCCGCGATCGCGCGCGCCACCGTCTCGGTGCCCTTGGCGAAGGCGTCGAACTCGAACACCCCGACCGGACCGTTCCAGACGATCGTGCCGGCGGCCTTGAGCTTGTCGGCCAGCAGCGCCGCGGTCTGCGGGCCGATGTCGAGGATCATGTCGTCGGCGGCGACGTCGGCGGCGGCCTTCACGGCGGCGGCCGCGTCGGCCTTGAACTCCCTGGCGACGACCACGTCCACGGGGATCGGCACCTCGGCGCCGCGCGCCTTCATGGCCTCGATCACCGCCTTCGCGTCGCCGATCAGGTCGGGCTCGGCCAGGCTCTTGCCGATCGGCAGCCCGGCCGCGAGCATGAAGGTGTTGGCGATCCCCCCGCCGACGATCAGTCCGTCGACCTTGGCCGCCAGGCTCTGCAGGATCGTCAGCTTGGTGCTGACCTTGCTGCCGGCGACGATCGCCAGCAGCGGTCGCTTCGGGTTGCTCAGCGCCTGGGTGATCGCGTCGATCTCGGCGGCCAGCAGCGGGCCGGCGCACGCCACCTTGGCGAACTGCGCGATGCCGTAGGTGCTGGCCTCGGCGCGGTGCGCGGTGCCGAACGCGTCGTGCACGAAGATGTCGCACAGCGCGGCCATCCTGCGCGCCAGCGCCTCGTCGTTCTTCTTCTCGCCCTTGTTGACGCGGCAGTTCTCGAGCAGCACCACCTGCCCCGGCTCGACCTCGACGCCCTCGACCCAGTTCGCGACCAGCGGCACCTCGCGGTGCAGCAACTCGCCCAGCCGCGCCGCCACCGGCGCCAGCGAGTCCTCGGGCTTGAACGCGCCTTCGCTCGGGCGGCCGAGGTGGCTCGTGACCATCACCGCGGCGCCGGCGTCGAGTGCCATGCGAATGCATGGCACCGAGGCGCGGATGCGCGTGTCCTCGGTGATGCGGCCGGCATCGTCCTGCGGCACGTTGAGATCGGCGCGGATGAACACGCGCTGGCCGCCCACGCGGCCCTGGGCGACGAGATCGGCGAATCGAACGACGTTCATGGGATGAGACTCCAGTGCACGCACGGTGGCACGCAAGGCCGCCATTGTGCGGCCACCGCTACCAGCCCAGCCCGAGGCGCAGCGACAGCATCGTCGCCGTGCCGACGACGATCGTTCCCAGGATGTCGCGGCGCCACGCGAACCAGGCGCCGGCGGCGGCGACGGCGAACAGGCGCGCGTCGCGCCAGGTGTCGATCAGGCGGCCCTCGGTCATCAGCACCTCGGGCGCGATCACCGCGGCCAGCGCCGCCACCGGCGCGTAGCGCAGCCCCTCGAGCAGCCAGCCCGGCATCGGCAGCTCGCGCTGCGACACGAAGAAGAACGCGCGCGTGACCAGCGTGACCAGCCCGAGGCCGGCGATGGTCAGCAGCAACTGCGCGGTGGTCACCGCAGGGCCCCGCGATCACGGCGCATCCAGCGCCAGCCGCCCCGGCGCATCCCGCCCCCGGGGGGCCGCGCGTGGTCGACGAGCAGCGCGACGGCCACCGCGGCGGCGATCGCAACGACGATGTTCAGCCGCAGCGGCAGCGCGTACGCGGCCACGGCGGCGCAGCCCGCGACGGCGGCGGCGACCCAGCTCGCGCGGTCCTTGAGCATCGACCAGGCCACCCCGAGCAACGCCAGCGTGCCGGCAAAACCCAGCCCCCAGTGCGTGGGCACGCGATCGGCCAGCACGATGCCGGCCAGCGACGGCATCTGCCAGGCGCTCCAGTTCGTGACCACGCCGCCCCAGAAATACGGCAGTTGCTCGGGCGACGGCTTCGGCTCGGGAAAACGCCGCATGAACAGCACGTAGTTCAGGTCGCCGGTGAAGTAGCCCACACGCAGCCGGGTGGCCAGCGGCAGGTGCACGAAGTACGGTCGCCACTGCGCGCTGAAGATCAAGAAGCGCAGGTTGACGCAGAACGCCGTCGCCCAGACGACCCACACTGGAGCGCCCGAGGTGATCAGCGGCAACGCCGCCAGCTGCGCGCTGCCGGCGTACGCCACCAGCGACATCAGCGCCGCCAGCGGCACGGGCAGCCCGCTCTTGACCATCGCCACGCCGGTGACCAGGCCCCAGGCGGCGATGCCCAGCGCGACGCCGGTCATGTCGCGCGCGCCGCGACGGAACTCGGGGTGGCGCCACACCGGCAACGGCGGCGCCACGGAAGAAGAAGGCATCCTGCGATTGTCGCCACGCCCGGCGCGCCACGCCGGTGCTCGGTCTTGGTCGCCGCAGCACCCGAGTCGTCGCCGGGGCGTCCCGGGGCCGACTCGAACGTTCGTGGGGCGGGCGTTCAGCGGCGCTTGCGCACGCGCCCGCTGCCGAGGATCGACGTCGTCAGCGCCGGGTCGCCGTCGTACTCGACGTCGCCCGAGCCGGCGATCGACACGTCGAGCGTGCGGCCGGCTTGCACGCGCACGTCGCCGCTGCCGGCGATCTCGACGCGCACCGCCTCGGCGCGCAGCGCTCGCGTGTCGACCTCGGCGCTGCCGGCCACCGACAGCCGCAGGCGCTGCACGCTGCCGTCGGCCACCACGTCGCCGCTGCCGGCCAGCGACAACGTCAGCGCCGGCGTCGCCACGCGGTGCAGGCGCAGGTCGCCCGAGCCGGCCATGCGCAGCACCAGCGCGGGCACCGACAGGTCCTCGACGCGCACGTCGCCCGACCCGCTCGAGTCGATGGCGTCGATGCGGCGCGCCTCGACCTCGACGCGCACCGCCGAGCGCAGTTGCAGCGGAGCCGGGCCGGCGGGTGCGACGACCAGCGTCGGCGTGCCGTCGCGGCCGGGTTCGACCCGCGTCGCGATGCGATCGATCACGTCGGCCGCGGCCTCCACCGTCACACGCTCGACAGCGCCGGGACGCACGACCAGGTCGAACGGGCCGCGCAGATCGATCGCGCGGAAGCCCACGGCCTCGCGGGACTGGCGCACCGCGTCGCGGGCCCACGCCGCACCCGTCCACGGCGCGGCGAACGCGGCCAGGGCGACGAGCCAGCGCCGCCGCGGGACGGTCGGCGCGCGGTCGTCGGGAGACATGCGACGGGACATGCGCCGATTGTCGTCGGCCGCGCAGCGCGACGGCCAGCGCGTCGCGACGTACCGCCATGGCGGGCCGACGAACTGCCCCCCTGGGCCGACCGGGTGCGATCAGGACGGCCGGCGCGCGGCTTCGTCGCCGCCGGCGGCGGTCGGTGGCGTGAGCTGCGGCGCCACCGGCGCGATGTCGTTCTCGCGCATGTAGTCGTTCATCTCGCGCCAGCCGGCGTACATCGCCGCCTTGTCGGCCTTGCGGTTGAGCGCGTAGCAATCCTCGATCGCGCGCGCGGCGTGCCGGCACGCGGCGCCGATCGCGTGACCCTCGGCGGCGCGGCGCTCGGCCACCTTGGCCGGCGTGTCCAGCCCGAGCTGGTCGCAACCGGCCAGCAGCGCAGCGGCTAGCGCCAGGGCGGCAACGCGGAGTGCGGTCGAGGTCACGCCGGCGTATCGGCACCGGCGCGCCGGAACTTGAGCGCCGGTCGGCGCGACGGCGGGGTTCAGGCGCGCACCATCGCCAGCAGCCGCTGCACCCGCTCCTGCGTCGACGGATGGGTGCTGAACAACCCGCGAAGCCCGCCACCGGCGAGCGGGTTCATGATCATCATCTGCGCCGTCTCCGGGTGACGCTCGGCGGCTTCGAGCGGGATGCCCTGCGCCGCGCGCTGGATCTTCTGCAGCGCGCTGGCCAGCGCCGCCGGGTCGCCGCTGATCTGCGCACCGCCACGGTCGGCCTCGAACTCGCGCGCGCGGCTGATCGCCATCTGGATCAGGCTCGCCGCCAGCGGTGCGAGGATCATCATCGCGATGCCGGCGACCGGGTTGGCGGGACGGCCCTCGCTGTCGCGCCCGCCGAACAGCATCGCGAAGTTGGCGAGCATCGAGATCGCGCCGGCCATCGTCGCGCTGACGGTGCTGATCAGGATGTCGCGGTGCTTCACGTGCGCCAGTTCGTGCGCCATCACGCCGCGCACCTCGCGCTCGCCGAGCATGCGCAGCAGCCCGGTCGTCGCGGCGACCGCCGCATGCTGCGGGTTGCGCCCGGTCGCGAAGGCGTTCGGCGCGTCCTCGTCGATCAGGTAGACCTTGGGCATCGGCAGTCCGGCGCGCTGCGCCAGCTCGGCAACCATGCCGTGGAACTGGGGCGCGCTCGTCGCGTCGACCTCGCGCGCCCGGTACATCTTCAGCACCAGCTTGTCGCTGAACCAGTAGCTGAAGAAGTTCATGCCCAGCGCCACCAGCAGCGCCAGCATCATGCCCTGCTGGCCACCGATCATCTGGCCCAGCGCCATGAACAGCGCGGTGATCGCCGCCATCAGGATGGCGGTCTTCATCAGGTTGAACACGTGGATCTCCTGGTCCGGAACTGCCTCGGCAGATGCGGCCAGCGGCCGCGGTTTCAATCGGCGCCGGCCGGCGACAGGCAACTGCCCGTCGCCGGGGCGTGCGACTGCAGGAACGCCGCGGCGCCGACACGCCGCCCGCCGGGTCGCTGCAGCTCGAGCAGTTCCAGTGCACCGCGCCCGCAGGCGACGACCAGCCGCCCGCCGCCGGCGACGAGCACCGTGCCGGGCGGCGCCGGCGGCGCGTCGTCGTGCGGCACGGCGCGCCACAGCTTGACGGTCTCGCCGTCGGTCTCGAAGTGCAGCCCGGGCGCGGGGTCGAAGGCGCGGGCGCGGCGCGCAATCTGCGCCGCGTCGGCACGCCAGTCGATGCGTGCCTCGCGCCGGTCCATCTTGTGTGCGTAGGTCGCGCCGACGACCGGCTGCGGCGTGCGCCGCAACGCACCGGCGGCGGCGTCGTACAGCGCCTGCACGACCAGCCGGGCACCGATCGCGGCCAGGCGGTCGTGCAGCGTCGCGGCGGTGTCGTCGCCGGCGATGGCCACGGACTCGGCGAGCAGCATGTCGCCGGTGTCGAGGCCCTCGTCCATCTGCATGAGGGTCACACCGGTGCTCGCGTCGCCGGCCTCGATCGCACGCTGGATCGGCGCGGCCCCACGCCAGCGCGGCAGCAGCGACGCGTGGATGTTCATGCAGCCCAGGCGCGGCAGGTCGAGCACCCAGCGCGGCAGGATCAGCCCGTAGGCGGCGACCACCAGCACGTCGGGACGTGCAGCGGCCAGCGCGTCACGGGCCGCGCGCGCGTCATCGGCGTATCGACCGTCCAGCCGCAGGCCCCGCGGCTGCGCCACCGCCGCGCCCAGCGCCTGCGCGAGCCGCTTGACCGGCGAGGCCTGCAGCTTCAGTCCGCGCCCGGCCGGGCGGTCGGGCTGGGTGAGCACCAGCGGGACGACGAAGCCGGCGTCGGCGATCGCCGCCAGCGCGACGCGTGCGAACTCGGGGGTGCCGGCGAAAGCGACGCGCAGCGCGCTCGCGTCAGACACGCTGCTCTTCGCGCACCTTCTTCAGCATCTTGCTGCGGATGCGCTCGCGCTTGAACGGGCTGAGGTACTCGACGAAGACCTTGCCGAGCAGGTGGTCCATCTCGTGCTGCACGCACACCGCGGTGAGGCCCTCGGCCTCGAACTCGTACGGCTGGCCGTCGCGGCCCAGCGCACGCACCTTCACGCGCGCATGGCGCTCGACGCGGTCGTAGATCGCCGGCACGGACAGGCAGCCCTCGTCGGCGAAGCTCTTCTCGTCGCTGCGTTCGACGATCTCGGGGTTGATCAGCACGCGCGGCTGGTCGTGCGTCGGCGAGGTGTCCATCACGATCACCTGTTCGTGCACGTCGACCTGCGTCGCCGCGAGCCCGACGCCGTCGGCGGCGTACATCGTGTCGAGCATGTCGTCGACCAGGCGGCGGATGCGCTCGTCGACCGCCGCCACCGGCTTGGCCACCGTGTGCAGCCGCGGGTCGGGAAAGCGCAGGATCGTCAGCTGGGCCATGGCGTGCAGGGCGGCAACATGCGCCGGGCCGACCCGCCTGCGCGGCGAGCGAAGGGACCCGGTTTCATTGCGGTATCAAGACGTTATGGGCAGAATCTTCCGGAAATGGTGAGCATTTTCGCCGATCGGCACCGCGCCGGCCCAGGCATGCTCCGATAACCTCGCAGGTGGCGATTGTGCATCGACCCCCTGCCGTACGCGTTGGGACCCCGTGGAGAGCCTGTTCATGCTGCGACGCCCGCCTGCCTGCGCCCCCGTCCGCCGTCGCACGGCGCTGCTCGTCGCCGGCCTGTGCCTCGGCGGCGTCGCGGTGCCGGCGCTGGCCGCCGACCGCCCCGTCCTGCCACAGTGGCGAGCGACCGCCGAGCAGGTCGCACAGGCCGGCGTGCCGCTGGCCGAGCTGGCGCCCGACGCCCCCGACAGCTACACCGTCAAGCGCGGTGACACGCTGTGGGACATCTCCAAGCTGTTCCTGCGCAGCCCGTGGCGCTGGCCCGAGCTGTGGGGCATGAACCTCGAGCAGATCCGCAACCCGCACCTGATCTTCCCGGGCCAGTTGCTGGTGCTCGAACGCATCGACGGCCGCGCCCGGCTGCGCCTGGCGCAGCAGGTGGGCGGCACGCCGACGGTCAAGTTGTCGCCACGCGTGCGCTCCGAGGCGGTGGGCGACGGCGCGATCGCCGCGATCCCGCTGCACCTGATCGCACCGTTCCTCAACGAGGCGGTGGTGTTCAACGACGACCAGCTGGCCGCGGCGCCGCGCGTCGTCGCGGCGCCCGAGGGCCGCGTCATGATGTCGCGCGGTGACACCGCGTACGTGCGCGGCGACGTCGTCGACGTGCGCGACTGGCGCGTGTTCCGCGAGGCGCGACCGCTGGTCGACCCGACCACGCGCGAGGTGCTGGGCTACGAGGCGCGCTACCTTGGCACCGCCGAGTACCTGCGCCCCGGCGAAGTGCGCCAGCGCGCCGACGGCGCCGACGAACTCGTGCCGGCGACCTTCCGCGTCACCGGCGTGCGCGAGGAGATCGGCATCGGCGACCGGCTCGCCCCCGTGGTCGAGCGCGACTTCGCCAGCTACACGCCGCACGCACCGGCTCAGCCGCTCGACGGGCGCATCGTTTCGATCTACGGCGACTCGCTGACCGCCGGCCAGAACCAGATCGTCGCGCTCAACCGTGGCCACAAGGACGGCGTGGAGCGCGGCCACGTGCTGGCGCTGTGGCGCGACGGCGCGCGCGTGCCCGACCGCACCGATGCGAAGCGCCCGATGATCAAGCTGCCCGACGAGCGCCACGGCCTGCTGTTCGTGTTCCGCACCTTCGACCGCGTGTCGTACGCGCTGATCGTCAACGTGCAGGACCCGGTGCGGCCCGGCGACCGCTTCACGCAGCCCTGACTCCGGCCGCCCTGGCGGGCGTGCACACCCGATGATCGGCGTCGACGACGAACTCGGCGCCTGGCTGCGCCTGCTGCTGACCCCCGGCGTCGGCCGCGGCGCGGCGCGACGCCTGCTCGCCACGTTCGGCAGCGCGCAGGCGGTGTTCGACGCGTCGGCTGCGGCGCGCGCCGCGTGCGTCGGACCGGCGCAGTGCGACGCACTTGCCGCCGAGCCCGAGGGCTGGCGTGCGCAGTGCGATGCTGCAGCGCACTGGCTCGCCGGAGACGGCGAGCGGCGCATCGTCACGCTCGGCGACGCACTGTACCCGGCGGGCCTGCTGCACACGCCCGACCCGCCGCTGCTGCTGTTCCTGCACGGGCGCGCCGAACGGCTGACGGGTGACGCGCTGGCCATCGTCGGCAGCCGCAACCCCACGCCGCAGGGGCGCGACCATGCCCGCGCCTTCGCGGCGCACTTCAGCCGCGCCGGCTGGTGCGTCGTCTCGGGGCTCGCGGCGGGCATCGACGGCGCCGCGCACGACGGGGCGCTCGACGGCGACGGCGGCACGGTCGCGGTGCTGGGCACCGGCATCGACCGCGTCTACCCGGCGCGCCACCGCGGGCTGACGCACCGCATCGCGCGCGACGGCCTGCTGGTCAGCGAGTTCCCCCTCGGCACGCCACCGCTGCCGCCGAACTTCCCGCAGCGCAACCGGGTGATTGCCGCCCTGGCGCGCGGCACGCTGGTGGTCGAAGCGGCGCTTCAGTCGGGTTCGCTGATCACTGCGAGACTGGCCGCGGAGGCCGGCCGCGAGGTGTTCGCGATCCCCGGCTCGATCCACTCGCCGCTGTCGCGCGGCTGCCACGCGCTGATCAAGCAGGGCGCCAAGCTGGTCGAGACCGCCGACGACGTGCTTGCCGAGTTCGGCGCGCGGCGCCCGCCCGCGCAGGTGACCGACGCCACCGCACCTTCAGGCGCGGACCCCCTGCTCGACGCGCTCGGCCACGACCCGGCCACGCTCGACGCGCTGTGCGCGCGCACCGGCTGGTCGGCCGCCTTGCTGGCCGCGCGGCTGCTCGAGCTCGAACTCGACGGCCACGTGCAGCGGCTGCCCGGCGGGCTGTACCAGCGCCGCGAACGGGCCTGACGTCTCCCGAACCGCGGCGCGACCGGGCGTGCATCTCGATCCCGGCGGGCAATTCCCGACCGCGGGCCGTGGCGCCGGCGACGTCGCTCCGCGCGCCGGGGGCGCTCGGTTATAGTGAACCGATGTTCGACGTGCTCGTGTACCTCTACGAGAACTACTGGCGCCCCGACGCCTGCCCGAGCCACGACCAGCTGGCGCGCAAGCTGACGGCGGTCGGGTTCGAGTCGGACGAGATCCAGGAGGCGCTGAACTGGCTGGACGGTCTCGCGCAAGCCGCCGAGTCGTACACTGGGCAGCAGAGTGAGCACGGGCTTCGCGTCTATTCTTCGGCCGAGCACGAGCGCCTGGGGACCGAGTCGATCGGCTTCCTCAGTTTCCTCGAAGGCGCCGGCGTCTTGCCGCCGCCGATGCGCGAGATGGTGATCGACCGTGCGACGGCGCTGGGCACCGGCCCGCTCGACCTCGAGGACCTGAAGATCATCGTCCTCATGGTGTTCTGGAGCCTCGGCGAGGAGCCCGACGCGCTGATCCTCGACGAATTGCTCGTCGAGGCCGACGAGCGCTCGATCCACTGACCGCGAACGGTGCGCCGCCGTCGCCGCCGCGACGTACCGCGCCTCGCGTTCCAGCAGCCACCGCCGACCGGCTGAGAAAGTTCTCTTTCGGAGCACCCTGGAGGGACGGCGCCGAAGGTGCCGATGGGCGGGAAGGCGCCGAAGGCGCCTCGGGGCGGATCAGTTCAAGAGCCGCGACGGGTCGACGTCGAGCTTGGCCAACGCGGTGCGCGTGGCGCGCACGGTCAGCGACTCGTCCTGCGCCGGCTGCAGCAGCCCGGCCTGCAGGAACGCGGCCAGCGGCTGGCGCTGGAACAGGACGCAGCGACCCGTCGACGCGACGAACAGCGACAGCTGGCCGCGCAGCCCGCGCCACGCGAGCTGCACCGGCTCGAGGCGGTCGCGGTAGTCGAGCATGAACCAGCTGCCCACCTGCAGCTCGCGCGCCCAGGCCAGCATCGCCGCCGTCGGCGTCGACCCGCCACCGGTCACCACTTCGAGCTCCGAGTTTTCGTAGCCCGACAGGTCGAGCACCACCGACTCGTCGATCTGCAGGTGCGCCGTCTCGGGCAGCATCTCCTCGAGGCTCTCGAGGCGCTCCTTCAGCTCGTCGAGCCGGTCGTCGGGGATCGCCGCCGCCTTGGCCGTGAAGGCCGCGGCGAGGGCGTTGTTCAGTTCGGCGACGCGCTCGTCCTGCCGTTCGCTCGTGTACCCGGCCTGCGCCATGCCGTCGCGCAGCGTCTTCAGCAGCGGCGGCAGTCGGCGGATCACCTCGGCGCGCTCCTCGCGGGTGACCTTCGCGCCCGCCGACCAGATCAGGTCGGCCGCGGCGCGCTTCATCGCCTTGGTCTGCTCGCTGGTCGCCCCGGTCTTCAAAGCCGACATCGCCAGCACGTCGGCCCAGACCTGGAACAGGAACTGGCGCACGCCCTCCTGCACCGGCACGCTCTCGAGCATCTTGCGCAGCTCGATCGTGTACTGGATCGCCTTCTCCTCGCGCTGCTCGACCTGCTGCGCCAGCGAGACGCCCTTGCGGCTCGCCTCGTTGGCGTCCTTGAAGTAGTGCTCGAGAAAGCGCTCGAACTCGACGAGCACCGTCTGGAACACGCGTCGTCCGGTGTCGGGATAGGCTTCGACGACCTGCACGATGCGCTTGATCTCCTGCTCGAGCGCGTCGCCGACGGCGCGCGCCGACGCGTCGAAGCCCAGCACGCAGGCACCCATGCGATCGATCAACCGGCGCGCCGGGTGGTCGACCGTCGCGAAGAAGTCGGGCTCGCCGACGGCCACGCGCAGCACCGGCATTTGCAGCCGCGCGAACCACACGCGCACCGACGGCGGCAATCGTTCGTCGGTGAGGATGCTCTGGAACAGCAGCGCGACGATCTCGATCGTCGCGCGTTCGACCGGCGTCGCGGCGGCCTTCTTCAGCGCCTGCTTGTGCTGCTGCAGCGGCTCGAGCAGCGCCGGCGAAGTCATCGCCACCGTGCCGTGCCGACTGACCGAGTCGAGCCGTGCGCGGATGCTCTGCTCGGCGACCACCATCGCCTGGCGCAGGTTCGGCGACGCCGCGGTCGGCGTGCCGCCGGCGTGGCTCTGCCCGAAACCCGGCAGGTGGCGCCCGACCAGCCGGGTCAGCCGCGTCAGCACCGCCTCGGCCTGCTCCTGGCCGCGCGCCAGCGCCGGCGTGCGCGTCATCAACCGCGTCTCGTCGCCGACGCCACCGCGACCCGTCGACGGTGCACCGCCGCCCGGCAGGCCGCCGCGCCCGGCGCCGGTGAACCCGCCCGGCAACACGCCGCGGCCGCTCATCGACGCGTAGCCGCTGTCGCTCGCCGGCGCCGACTCGTGCTGGCGGCGGATCATCGGGCGCAGGTCGATCTGCGGCAGCACCTGGCGCTCGGCGAGGAAGCGGTTGACCTCGTGGTACGCACCCTCGGTGAGCGTCGCGAAGGCCTCGTGCAGCGACGACTGCAGCTCGCGCCAGCTGCCCAGCGACAGTCCGCACTGGCCCCAGGCGTCGACGACGATGCGCGCCAGCACGTGCGCGCGCAGCATGTCCTGCGGCTCGAGCTCCTCGCGGCGTTCGAGGTGCGCCATGCGCGCGCGCACGTCGGAGAATTCCCACGAGGCGCGGTCCATCATCGCCAGCGCCAGCCGCGAACCGAGGATCTCGCGTTCGATCGTGTCGTCGTCGACCAGCGTCAGCTGCTCGCGTCCGGCGCCCGGCAGGTCCACCGGTCGCGACGCCGACACGCCGTACAGCAGCGCGCTGCGCAGCGCGTCGACCATCGCATGGTGCCAGCTGGCGGCGCCGCGGTGCAGCTCGAGCGCCAGCTCGCGCCGGCGATGCGCCGTGGCATGCTCGGCCGGCTTGTCGCGCAGCAGGTTGGCCGCCTCGACGACTCCGTTGACCAGCCCCGGCAGGCCCTTGACCAGTTGCTCGGTGTAGACCCGACGCGCCTGCGAGGCCAGGGTCGACGGGTCGGCGGCGCTCGCCATGCGGTGGATGGGTGGGCGGTCGATGCCACCGACTCTACACCACCGCCCCGGCGTTCGGATCGTTGGGGTCGGACTCCTTGACCGTCGTCTTCACCAGGTCCTCGCGCTTGACGCCCAGCCACATCACGATCGACGCAGCGACGAACACCGACGAGTAGACGCCGAACAGGATGCCGATGGTCAGCGCGAGCGAGAAGTAGAACAGCGTCGGTCCGCCGAAGATCAGCATCGAGACGACCATCATCAGCGTGCTGCCGTGCGTGATGATGGTGCGGCTGATCGTGCTGGTGATCGCGTGGTCGATGGTCTGCGGCGTGCTCATCTTGCGGAAGCGGCGGAACGTCTCGCGCACGCGGTCGAAGATGACCACCGACTCGTTGACCGAGTAACCCAGCACCGCCAGCACCGCGGCCAGCACCGCCAGCGAGAACTCCCACTGGAAGAACGCGAAGAAGCCGAGGATGATCACCACGTCGTGCAGGTTGGCGATGATGCCGGCGACGGAGAACTTCCACTCGAAGCGAAACGCCAGGTAGATCATGATCCCGGCGATCGTCGCCAGCAGCGCCCAGGCGCCGTTGGCGTACAGCTCGGCGCCCACCGACGGCCCGACGAACTCGGTGCGCTTGAGCACCACCGGCTCGGTGCCGCCGGCGTCGCACGCGGCGCGACTGACCTGCTCGCCCTGCGGGGTCGTGTAGGCCTTGGTCGAGACCTGGCCGCGCTGCGCGGCGCACAGCGCGTCGAACACGCGCGCCGCCACCTGCCCCTGCTCGACGTCGCCGCGCACCGGCAGGCGGATCAGCACGTCGCGCGAGGTGCCGAAGTT
>CAZUBF010000046.1:0-4598 GCA_964618555.1 uncultured Azohydromonas sp. | reverse complement strand
GTTCAGCACCAGCGCGTGGCGCATGAACGGGATGTCGCGGCGGATGCGGAAGAACTCCATCGCGCGCTCCCTTCAGGCCTTGGCCGGCGGCGTGCCGGACGTGTCGGCCGCCGGGCGCCAGACCTGGCCGATCGACACGGTCCTGAGCTTCTTCTGCCGCCCGTACCAGAGGTTGACCAGGCCGCGCGAGAACATCACGGCCGAGAACATCGAGGTGAGAATACCCAGGCAGTGCACCACCGCGAAGCCGCGCACCGGGCCCGAGCCGAACGCCAGCAGCGCCAGGCCGGCGATCAGCGTGGTCACGTTCGAGTCGAGGATGGTGCCCCAGGCACGCTCGTAGCCGGCCTGGATCGCCAGCTGCGGCGGTGCGCCGCCGCGCAGCTCCTCCCGAACGCGCTCGTTGATCAACACGTTGGCGTCGATCGCCATGCCCAGCACCAGCGCGATCGCCGCGATGCCCGGCAGCGTCAGCGTCGCCTGCAGCATCGACAGCAGCGCGATCAGCAGCAGCAGGTTGAAGCCCAGCGCCAGAGTCGAGAACACGCCGAACAGCATGTAGTACGCGCACATGAACGCCGCGATCGCGACGAAGCCCCACAGCACGCTGTTGAACCCCTTGGCGATGTTCTCGGCGCCCAGGCTGGGGCCGATCGTGCGCTCTTCGATGATCTCCATCGGCGCGGCCAGCGAGCCGGCGCGCAGCAGCAGCGCGACGTCGGCCGCCTCCTGGGTCGTCATGCGCCCGCTGATCTGCACCCGCCCGCCGCCGATCTCGCTGCGGATCACCGGCGCCGTGACGACCTCGCCCTTGCCCTTCTCGAACAGCAGGATCGCCATGCGCTTGCCGACGCTCTCGCGCGTCACGTCGCGGAAGATGCGCGCGCCCTTGGCGTCGAGCGTCAGGTGCACCGCCGGCTCCTGCGTCTGGCCGTCGAAGCCGGGCTGCGCGTCGGTCAGGTTCTCGCCGGTGAGGATCACCTGGCGCCTGACGATCAGCGGCGCACCGCCGCGTTCGACGTATCGCTCGGTGCCGAACGGCACCGGCCCCTGGCCGATCGCCGCCGCCGCGGCCTCGGCGCTGTCGTCGACGAGCCGCACCTCGAGCGTCGCGGTGCGGCCGATGATGTCCTTCGCCTTCGCGGTGTCCTGCACGCCGGGCAGCTGCACGACGATGCGGTCCAACCCCTGCTGCTGGATCACCGGCTCGGCCACCCCGAGTTCGTTGACGCGGTTGTTCAGCGTCGTGATGTTCTGCTTCAGCGCGGTGTCCTGCACCGCGCGCGCCGCCTCGGGGCGCAACGTGCCGACCAGGCGCAGCGATTCGCCCTCGCCGGCCTCGGCCCACTGCATCTCGGCGATGCGCTCGCCGAGCACGAGACGCGCCGCCTCGCGCGTGGCGGCGTCGCGAAAGCGCACCTCGACCGACTGCGCGTCGCGCACGATGCCGGCGTGGCGGATGTCGCGCTCGCGCAGCAGCGTGCGCACATCGCCGGCGATCGACTCGGCGCGTTTGGTCAGCGCCGACTGCATGTCGACCTGCATCAGGAAGTGCACGCCGCCGCGCAGGTCCAGGCCGAGGTACATCGGCAGCGCGTGCAGCGAAGCCAGCCACGCCGGTGAACGGCTGACCAGATTCAACGCGACGATGTACGACGGGTCGGCAGCGTCGGGGTTGAGCGCCTGCGCGACGACGTCGCGCGCGCGGATCTGCACGTCGGTGTTGCCGAAGCGCGCGCGCACCGAGGTGCCCTCGAGCTGCACGAAGTCGGCCTCGACGCTGGCCGCGACGAGCGCCTCGCGCACCCGCTCGGCCAGCGCCTGGTCCACGCGCACCGTCGCCTTCGCGCTCGACACCTGGACCGCCGGCGCCTCGCCGAAGAAGTTCGGCAGCGTGTACAGGAAGCCGACGACCAGCGCGACCGCGAGGATCGCGTACTTCCACCACGGGTAGCGGTTCATGCTTGTGTCCTTCGGGCACCGCGGCCGCGCGCGGCCGCGACCGCGCCCGCCGGCCCTTCCGGGCCGGCGCGGCGCGGCATCGGGGTCACTTCAGCGTGCCCTTGGGCAGCACCTGCGCCACGGCGGTGCGCTGCACCTGGATCTCGACGCCGTTGGCGATCTCGACGTGCAGGTACGTGTCGCCCAGTTTGCTGATGCGCCCCAGCAGGCCGCCGGCGGTGACGACCTCGTCGCCCTTGGCCAGCGCCTCGACCATCGCCTTGTGTTCCTTCTGGCGCTTCATCTGCGGCCGGATCATGATGAAGTACAGCACCACGAACATCAGCACCAGCGGCAACAGGCTGAGCAGGCTCGATTCGGCACCACCGGTGGCCGCGGGAGCGGCTTGGGCGTAGGCGTGGGAGATCAACACGTCAGGGTCCTCGAACGATGATGGCGCAACGGCGCCGGGCGCGATTCTAGGTGGCCACCGGGTGGCCCCGGGTTCCGGGCAGGGCCCTCTGCGGCCGCCCAAAAATGCGCACAGGCCCCGGTGGGGCCTGTGCGCGCATCCTGGTTGCGGGGGCAAGATTTGAACTTGCGACCTTTGGGTTATGAGCCCAACGAGCTACCAGACTGCTCCACCCCGCGACTGAGCCTCGCACTATAACATGTCCTGGCTGCGGCGCTGGCGCGACGCGCGGCCGACGCGGGCACCCGCGGCAGGGGCACCGTGTCGACGCCACCACCGGCACACTGGCGGCCATCTTCCGCGACGTCGCCGATGCCCTTGTTCGCCTTCGACAACACCTACGCCCGTGAACTGCCGGGTGCCTACGTCGCCTGGCCGCCGGCCGCGGCACCGGCGCCGAGGCTGCTGTTCGTCAACCGGATGCTGGCCGCCGAGCTCGGGATCGATGCCGCGGCGCTCGACGGCCCCGAGGCCGCCGCCCTGTTCGCCGGCAACACCGTGCCGCCCGGTGCCGAGCCGATCGCCCAGGCCTACGCCGGCCACCAGTTCGGCGGGTTCTCGCCGCAGCTCGGCGACGGCCGCGCGCTCCTGCTGGGCGAGGTCGTCGACCGCCACGGCCGGCGCCGCGACATCGCACTCAAGGGGTCGGGACGCACGCCGTTCTCGCGCGGTGGCGACGGCAAGGCAGCGGTGGGCCCGATGCTGCGCGAAGTCATCGTCGGCGAGGCGATGCATGCGCTGCGCATCCCCACGACGCGGGCGCTGGCGGTCGTCGCCACCGGCGAGCCCGTGCATCGCGAGCGACCGCTGCCCGGTGCGGTGCTCACGCGCGTGGCCGCGAGCCACCTGCGCGTGGGCACGTTCCAGTACTTCGCCGCACAGGGTGACCTGCAGACGCTGCGTCGCGTGGTCGACTACGCGATCGCACGTCACGACCCGGAGCTGGTGCGGGCGCCGCGGCGCCACTTCGCGCTGCTGCGCGCGGTGGCCGAACGCCAGGCGGTGCTGGTCGCGCAGTGGATGAACGTCGGCTTCATCCACGGCGTGATGAACACCGACAACATGACGATCTCGGGCGAGACCATCGACTTCGGCCCCTGCGCCTTCGTCGAGGCCTACGACCCCGCGGCCGTGTTCAGCAGCATCGACCACGGTGGCCGCTACGCCTTCGGCAACCAGCCGCACATCGCACGCTGGAACCTGGCGCGGCTGGCCGAAACGCTGCTGCCTCTGGTGGCCGACGCCGACGACGAGACGGCCATCGGCGACGCCGTCGCGCACGCCACCGAAGTGATCGACGCGTTCCCCGGCCTGTACCGCGCCGCGCTGCTGACCGGTCAGCGCGCCAAGCTCGGACTGCGCCACGCCGGCGGCGAGTTCGACGCCGCAGACGCCGCGCTGGCCGAAGACTGGCTGCGGCTGCTGCAGCGCGGGCAGGTCGACTTCACGCTCGCCTGGCGCCGCCTGGCCGATGCGGCCGCCGGCGACGACGCACCGCTGCGTGCGCTGTTCGACGATGTCGACGCGCTCGTCGCCTGGCTGGCTCGCTGGAGCGCACGCTGCGCCGCCGACGATGCCGCCACGGCGGGCGACCCCGTCGGCGGGTCTCTTGTGCGCGCGCGGCGCATGCGCTCGGTCAACCCGTTCGTGATTCCGCGCAACCACCTCGTCGAACAAGCGCTGGCCGCGGCATCGGACGACGGCGACCTCGGGCCGTTCGAGCGCCTGCTGGACGCCGTGCGCCGGCCGTTCGACGACGACGCGCAGCAGGCACCGTACGCCGAGCCGGCGCCGGCGGCAGTGACCGCGGCCTATAAGACCTTCTGCGGCACCTGAGTCCGCGGCGGGGTTCGCGCGACTGCGCTCGTCGGGCGCGCCGCAGGCTTGCGGCAGGTCGACCGGTGCGTCAGCGCCGGCGCCCATCGACGCGCACCGCGTGGTGCGCACGGGGCCCGGCCGATCGCCCGACACGCGTCAGCCGCGACGGCGTGCAACGCGAAACCGGCGCCCATGGCGCCGGTCATGGAGACACGGCGGAGCCGGGCGTGGCCCCGCGCCGAGGCTCAGTTCGCGGCGTCGCCGTCCTTGTCCTCGGCAGCCGCCGGCTCGGGACGGTCGACCAGCTCGACGAAGGCCATCGGCGCGTTGTCGCCGACGCGGAAGCCCATCTTCAGGATGCGCGTGT
>CAZUBF010000045.1:0-21753 GCA_964618555.1 uncultured Azohydromonas sp. | reverse complement strand
GCAGCGTGCCGTCGGCGTCGCGGTAGCTCCAGCTGCGGCAGCAGGCGTCGCGCTGGCGCTCGTGGTAGTCGCGAACTCGCGCGGCGGCGGCTTCCAGCGCCGAGCGCTGCGCCGGCGTGATCGCGGCCAGCGCCGCCGCCAGTTCGTCGCGCGGAATCTCGAGCGCCGCCACCGACGCGGCCTGCACGCCGTCGAAACGTGCGGTGTACTCGAGCACCGCGGCGTCACCGCGCACTCGCACGTCGGCGAGGATGTGAGACACGCGGGTCTCGACGGTGGCGTCGGACTCGGGTGACCCCTGCAGCAGGCGCTGGAAGTCCTGCTCGAACTCGAACGCGGCGGTGGTCAGGCGGCGCACGGCGACGGTCATGGCGAGTCGGCAACGGCGGCGGCGAAGGCGTCGATCAGCGCGCGCAGCGGCTCACGCTTGAGCTTGAGTGCGGCCTGGTTGACGACCAGCCGCGACGAGATGTCCATGATGCGCTCGACTTCGACGAGATGGTTGGCCTTGAGCGTACTGCCGGTCGACACCAGGTCGACGATGGCGTCGGCCAGCCCGGTCAGCGGCGCGAGCTCCATCGAACCGTACAGCTTGATCAGGTCGACGTGCACTCCCTTGTCCGCGAAGTGCTCGCGCGCCGTCTGCGTGTACTTGGTGGCCACGCGGATGCGCGAGCCCTGGCGCACCGCGCCGGCGTAGTCGAAGTCGTCGCGCACCGCCACGCTCATGCGGCAGCGCGCGATCTTCAGGTCCAGCGGCTGGTACAGCCCGGTGCCGTCGTGTTCGAGCAGCACGTCCTTGCCGGCCACGCCGAGGTCGGCGCCGCCGTATTGCACGTAGGTCGGCACGTCGCTCGCGCGCACCAGCACGACGCGCAGGTCGGCGCGGCTGGTGGGCAGGATCAGCTTGCGCGAACGCTCGGGATCCTCGAGCACGTCGACGCCGGCGCGCGCGAGCATCGGCAGCGTCTCGTCGAAGATGCGGCCCTTGCTGAGCGCGAGGGTGATGGTCATGGCCGTAGCTCCGGCGGGGATGGGGCGGCGTTGCGGTGACGCACGCAAGCGCCCGCCGCGGATCCGGCCTCGCCGGTCCGCTGGCGGCGCCCCCTCGAGGGGGAGACGCCGAAGACGCTTCGGGGGGGGTTCATCTCACCCGTTGGATGTCCGCGCCGAGCGCGCGCAGCTTGACCTCCATGCGGTCGTAGCCGCGGTCGAGGTGGTAGATGCGGTCGACCACCGTCTCGCCCTCGGCGACCAGCCCGGCGATCACCAGGCTGGCCGACGCGCGCAGGTCGGTGGCCATCACCGTCGCGCCGGACAGCCGTTCGACCCCGTGCACGACGGCCGTGTGCCCGTCGACCTCGATCCTCGCACCCAGCCGCGCCAGCTCGTTGACGTGCATGAAGCGGTTCTCGAAGATCGTCTCGGTGACGCGCGACGTGCCGTCGGCGATGCAGTCGAGCACCATCATCTGCGCCTGCATGTCGGTCGGGAACGCCGGGTACTCGCGGGTGCGGAAGCTCACCGGCTTCGGGCGCGCGGCCATGCGCACGTCGATGAACCCGTCGCCCGCCTCGACCGTGACGCCGGCGTCGCGCAGCTTGTCGACGACCGCATCGAGATGGTCGGCGCGCGCGCCGAGCAGCCGCGCGTGTCCGCCGGCGGCGCCGACCGCGCACAGGAAGGTGCCGGTCTCGATGCGGTCGGGGATGATCGGGTGCGGCGCGCGCGGCGCGTGCAGCGCGTCGACACCCTGCACCCGGATGCGGCTGGTGCCGTGGCCGTCGATGGTCGCGCCCATCGCGATCAGCAGTTCGGCCAGGTCGACCACCTCCGGTTCCTGCGCCGCGTTCTCGAGCAACGTCTCGCCGCGCGCGAGCGCCGCCGCCATCAGCAGGTTCTCGGTGCCGGTGACCGTGACCATGTCGGGTGTGATGCGCGCGCCGCGCAGCCCGCCCGGCGGTGCCTTCGCGACGATGTAGCCGTGCTCGACGGCGATCTCGGCGCCCATCGCCTGCAGCCCCTTGATGTGCTGGTCGACCGGGCGCGATCCGATCGCGCAGCCGCCGGGCAGCGACACGCGCGCGGCGCCGCAGCGCGCCAGCAGCGGCCCCAGCACCAGCACCGACGCACGCATCGTCTTCACCAGGTCGTACGGCGCCTCGGCCGCCGCGATGCGCCCGGCGTCGAGCGTCACCCGCTCGGGGCTCGCGTCGTCGCGCGTCACGCGCACACCCATGTGCGCCAGCAGCTTGAGCATCGTCGCGACGTCGTGCAGCCGCGGCACGTTGGCCAGCGTCAGCGGCTCGGCGCTCAGCAGCGCGGCGCAGAGGTCGGGCAGCGCGGCGTTCTTCGCGCCCGAGATGCGGATCTCGCCTTCGAGTCGGCGGCCGCCGCGTATCAGCAGTTTGTCCATGGGCCGGTGGCAGCGCGGCAGCGGCCTCGGCACGGACTCGCGGGCGCGGCGCCGTGCGTCACCTGCTGCGCGCGCCGCGCGGCGAGTCTCAGTGTTGGCAGGGCGGCGCGCCGGGGGGGGCCGGGCGGTCTTGTTCGGCCCATTCGGCCGGCGTCAGCGTCTTCATCGACAGCGCGTGAATTTGTTCGCGCATTCTATCGCCCAGGGCCGCGTAGACCTGCTGATGCCGCGCCACGCGCGAGCGGCCCTCGAACGCGGTCGAGACGATGGTCGCGAAAAAGTGACGCCCGTCGCCCTCGACTTCGAGGTGCTGGCAAGGCAGTCCGGCGGCAAGATACGCGCGGACGTCGGAGGCGGTCGGTTCAGCCATGATGCCGGGCATTCTAAAGGCTGCCTCCCCCGCCGGCCCCCGTTGCCGCAGATCACCCCAAGACCCTCCGGAGGACCCATGGATTCCGCAACCCTCGGCCTGGCACTGGTCGCCGCCATCGTGGTCTGGGCGGTGTGGGTCTACAACCGGCTGGTGCGGCTGCGCAACGAGATCGGCAACGCGTTCGCGCAGATCGACGTGCAGCTCAAGCGGCGCTACGACCTGGTGCCCAATCTGGTCGAGGTCGCGCGCAGGTACCTGCAGCACGAACGCGACACGCTCGAGGCCGTGACGCGGGCGCGCAACGCCGCGCGCACCGCCGCCGACCGCGCGCAGCAGGCGCCTGCCGACGGCGAGCGCATCGCCGCGCTGGCCGCCGCGGACGGCGTGCTCGGCGGCGCGCTGGCGCGGCTGATGGCCGTCGTCGAGGCCTACCCGGAGCTGAAGGCCGACAAGGCGATGCGCGAGCTCGGCGAGGAACTCACGCACACCGAGAACCGCATCGCGTTCGCCCGCCAGGCGTTCAACGACGCGGTGCTCGACCACAACAACGCGGCGCAGCACTTCCCGTCGCTGCTTGTCGCGCAGCTCACCGGCTTGCGACCCGCGGCGATGCTCGAGGCCACCGCCGGCGACGAGGAACGCCGCGCGGTGCGCGTGCAGTTCTGACCCGCCGCACCGTCGACGCGCCCCCGCGGACGGCGATGCGCTTTCGTCGCCATCAGGACGCCGCGCAGGCGAGCACGCGACAGCTCGCTGCGCTGTTCGCGCTGGTGGTGCTGGCGCTCGTCGTCGCGGTCAACCTGGCGCTGATGCTGGCGTGGCGGCTGACTGCACCGTGGACCCAGGGCTACCCGGCGTGGTTCTTCACCACCAACACCGCGCTCGTGGTGCTGTACGTGCTCGGCGGCTGGGCGGTCGAATCGCTGCGCCTGCGCGAGGGCGGCGCGCACGTCGCGCGGCTGGCCGGCGCGCGCGAGGCGGGCCGGCACGATCCGCTCGAGCGGCGGCTGGCCAACGTCGTCGCCGAGATGGCGATCGCCGCGCGCACCCAGCCGCCGATCGCGTGGGTGCTGCCACGCGAGGACGCGATCAACGCCTTCGCCGCCGGCTGGAGCGCCGACGACGCGGTGGTGGTCGTCACGCGCGGCGCGCTCGAACGGCTCGACCGCGCCGAACTGCAGGGCGTGGTCGCGCACGAGGTGAGTCACCTCGTGCACGGCGACACGACGCTCAACATGCGGCTGATCGGCATGGTGTGGGGCCTGCGGCTGCTGTTCGACCTCGGCCGCGGGCTGACCGCGCCCGACGAGCGCGGGCGGCGCCACGTCGGCGTGCTGTTCGGGTTGGCGCTGATGGCGGTCGGCGCGCTCGGCTGGCTCGCCGGCCGGCTGCTGCAGGCCGCGGTGTCGCGGCAGCGCGAGTTCCTGGCCGACGCTTCGGCAGTCAAGTACACCCGGCAGGTCGCCGGGCTCGGCGGCGCGTTGCGCAAGATCGCCGAGCAGCAGCGCGCACACGCCGACCGGCTCGCCGCGCGCACCGGCGCGCTCGCGCACCTGTTCCTCGCCTCGTCGTCGCTCGGAGGCTGGTGGGCGACGCACCCGCCGCTGACCGAGCGCATCCGCCGGCTGTACGGGCGCCCGATGTCGCTGCTGCCTGCCGATCAACTGCCGGCGCCGGCGCACGACGAGCCGGCACTGCCGCTGACCGGCCTGGTCCCCGGGACCGGCGCGGCGAGGGCCGCCGCCGACGATGCCGCACCACCCGAGGCGGCGCGCCACGACCCCGTGCAGCGCCCGCTGATGGCCACCGCCGCCGAGCAGCGGCAGGCGCGCGAAACCGAAGCCCTGGCGCGCATCGGTCGCTGGCGCGGCCCCGGCGAGCTGCGCGCCGCGCTGCTGACGCTGCTGCGCCCGACCGGCGCGGCGCCGCAGGCGTCGGTCTGGCGCGCGCTGCCGGTGGCGTCGACCGCAGCGATGCAGGCCGACCTTGCGGCGCTCGCGCCGGCCGCGCGCATCGCGGTGCTGGACACCCTGGCGCGGCGCGCCGCGGTCTGGCCCGCCGCGTCGCGGCGCCTGTTGCTCGACGAGGCGCGCGCCGCGGCGACGACGCCCGCGGTCGCGCTGCGCTGGGCGCTGCTGCGCCACCGTCTTCGCGCGCGTGCGCCGGCGTTCCGAGGCGCCGGCGACGGCGCGACGCTGGCGGATTGCGCCGACGACATCGTGATCGCCACCGAGGTGCTGGCCGACGTGCTCGGCGTCGGCAGCCGCGACGCCGCGCGCTGGGCACGTCGCGCGAAGGTGGCGCTGCGCGTGCTCGACCGGCGCCCCGCGCCGGCCCGCCGCCGTCGCGCCTGGCGAGCACTGCTGCGGCTGCAGCGGCTGGCCGCACTGCAGCGCCCGCTGCCGGTGCGTGCCTGGACGCAGGCCTGGATCGACGAGCCGGCGCTCGCCGCGTCGGACGACGCGGCCGCGGCGCTGATCGCCGCCGCGGAGCTGCTGGAGACCCCGCTGCCGCCGGCACTCGCAGCGCGTCTGCCCGTCGGGTTCGCGGCGATCGACGACCCGCCGGCGCCGCTGGGGCGCGTCGAAGCCCGGGCTCCCGAGTCGTCGCCTCGCCGCCCCGGGTCGACCTGATCCCCATGGGGAACCCCGCGCGACCCGGCGCCCGGCGCGCTCAGTGCCGCAGCTTGTAGCCGCTGGCCAGCAGCCGCAGCGTGATCGCCGCGACGGCGACGAAGGCGACGCCGACCACCGCGAGGTTGGTCCACGGCGACACGTCGCTGACGCCGAAGAAGCCGGCGCGGAATCCGTCGACCAGGTAGAAGAACGGGTTCAGGTGGCTGACCTCGAGCCAGAACGGCGGCAGCCCTTGCACCGAATAGAACACGCCGCTGAGCATGGTCAGGGGCATCACGATGAAGTTCTGGAACGCCGCCATCTGGTCGAACTTCTCGGCCCACAGCCCGGCGATCAACCCCAGCGAGCCCATCAGGCCGGCGCCGAGCGCGGCGAAGGCAACGATCCACAGCGGCTGCTCGAAGCGCATCGGCGCGAACCACACGGTGATCGCGAACACACCCAGCCCGACGGTGAGCCCGCGCACCATCGACGCGCCGACGTAGGCCACGTACCAGGCCCAGTGCGACAGCGGCGTGACCAGCAGGAACACGAGGTTGCCGGTGATCTTGCTCTGGATCAGCGAGCTGCTGCTGTTGGCGAACGCGTTCTGCAGCACGCTCATCATGATCAGCCCGGGGATCAGGAAGCTGGTGTAGCCCACGCCGGGAAACACCTCGACGCGGCCCTCGAGCACGTGGCCGAAGATCAGCAGGTACAGCACCGAGGTGAGCACCGGCGCACCGACGGTCTGGAACGCGACCTTCCAGAAGCGCAGCACCTCCTTGTAGAAGAGCGTGCGTGCGCCCGCCAGCCGGATCGTCGTCATGCGTGCTGCGCCGATTGCATGATCTCGATGAACACGTCCTCGAGGTCGGCGCGGCCGATCTCGAGGTCCTCGACGCGCACGCCGGCCCCGCGCAGCCGCGCCAGGATGGCCTCGACCTCGGCCGCGTCGTGCGCGCTGACCTGCGCGATGCGCCCGGTCACGCGCGCGTGCGCGGCCACGTCGCCCGGCAGCACGTCGTCGGTCTTGAAGCGCAGCATGGTGCTGGCGGTGCCGGCCAACAGCGCCGAGGTGCGGTCCAGCGCGACGACCCGGCCGAGCTTGAGCATCGCGATGCGGCTGCACAGCGCCTCGGCTTCCTCCAGGTAGTGCGTCGTCAGCAGCACCGTGTGGCCGGCCTTGTTCAGCCGCGCGACGAACTGCCACAGCGTCTGGCGCAGTTCGACGTCGACGCCGGCGGTGGGTTCGTCGAGCACGATCACCGGCGGGCGGTGCACCAGCGCCTGCGCCACCAGCACGCGCCGCTTCATGCCCCCCGAGAGCTGGCGCATGTTCGCGTCGGCCTTGTCGGCCAGCCCCAGGCCCTCGAGCAACTCGCCGATCCACGCGTCGTTGCCGCGCACGCCGAAGTAGCCGCTCTGGATGCGCAGCGTCTCGCGCACGCTGAAGAACGGGTCGAACACCAGTTCCTGCGGCACGATGCCCAGCGCATGGCGCGCCGCGGCGTAGTCGGCGACCACGTCGTGGCCCATCACCGTGACGCGCCCGCCGCTGGCGCGCGCCAGCCCGGCCAGGATCGAGATCAGCGTCGTCTTGCCGGCGCCGTTGGGGCCGAGCAGGCCGAAGAACTCGCCGCGCCCGATGTCGAAGCTCACGTCGTCGAGCGCCTGCAGCGGCCCGCGCGCGCTGCGGTAGACCTTGCTGACGTGCTCGAAGCGGACGGCGGGCATGGGGGCGGGATTCTAGGGGGCCGGCGACGCGCGCGCCTCGCGGCACCGGGTTGCACCTGCTGCGAAGCCGCGCGGCCATGGGACAGAATCGGCGCACCATGCCGTCGAACCGGGCGCCGAGCGCGCCGAGAACGCCCCGCACGCCGAAGGCGCCGCGCCGCACCGCCGAGCGCATCCTCGAGGTCACGCTCGACCTGTTCAACCGCTTCGGCGAACCCAACGTCAGCACCACGCTGATCTCGGCCGAGCTGAACATCAGCCCCGGCAACCTGTATTACCACTACCCGGCCAAGGACGAGCTGATCAACTCGCTGTACGCACGCTACGAGAAGTCGCTGGGCGAGTTGCTGCACGCCGCCGACGACGTGCGCCACGTCGAAGACGCGTGGCTGTTCTTCCACATGCTGTTCGAGCTGATCTGGCAGTACCGCTTCCTGTACCGCGACCTCAACGACCTGCTGAGCAAGAACCGGCGCCTGGAGACGCAGTTCCAGTTCGTGCTGAAGAACAAGGCGCGCGCGGTGCGCACGGTGCTCGACGGCCTGGGCCGCGGCGGCGCGGTGCGCATCACCGCGCGCGAGGCCGAGCCGGTGTCCACCGCGATGGTCGTCGTGCTCACCTACTGGCTGAGCTACGAGTACGTGCGCGATCCGCGCCACGCGCTCGAGCCCGAGAGTGCCGGCGCGGCGCTGGCGCGCGGCGCGTACCACGTGCTCAGCCTGCTGATGCCCTATCTCGACGCCGGCGAGCGCGACCACCTGCACGCGCTCGCCGGCCCGTACCGCAAGCCCTGAACGACGCACCGCCCGATCGAGGAGACGACGATGGCCAAGTGGACCGCCTTTCCCTACGACAGCGCCGGCTACCGCTACGACGCGGCGGCACTGAAGAAGCACTGGGCGCGCCTGCACGCCGGCGACGTCGAGCCCTGGCCGAAGGACGAGGCGGTGCAGGCGGCATGGGCGCTGTTCCACGCCGGCGAGTTCCAGAAGGCCTTCGACGCCGGGCTGAAGGCCGGCGGGGACGGCATCACGGCGGCCAACAAGGCGCAGGCGATCCACGCCAACTACCTCGAGAAGAGCGAGAAGGCCCGGCTGGCGATGTTCCAGCAGGTCGCCGAGCGCGCCGAGGCGCAGCAGGCCGCGCAGCCGAAGAACCCCAACGCGTGGTACTGGTACGCCTACGCGATGGGCCGCTACAGCCAGGGCATCAGCGTGACCAAGGCGCTGTCCCAGGGGCTGGGCGGCAAGGTCAAGGCCGCGCTCGAGACCGCGATCTCGCTCGCACCCAGGCACGCCGACGCGCACATCGCGCTCGGCGCCTTCCACGCCGAGGTGATCGACAAGGTCGGCAAGCTGCTCGGCAGGACGCAGGGCGCCGACGCCGCCACCGGGCTGAAGATGTACAAGGAGGCGCTGCGCCTGAACCCGGCCAGCGCGATCGCGATGGTCGAGTACGCCAACGGCTTGGTCATGCTCGAGGGCGACAAGCGCATGAAGGAGGCCGAGAAGCTGTACGCCGACGCCGCCGCGTGCACGCCGATGGACGCGATGGAGCGCCTCGACGTCGAGATGGCCAAGGCCGAGCTCGAGGACTGACGCCACCCCGCCGCAGCGCGCTCGGCGCGCCGCGGCGCCGGACGGTGCGTGCGCCGATCAGCCCTGGGGCCGGCGCCGGTAGAAGCGCACCGGCTGCGGCTTGACCGCCCCCGGCGGCGCGCCGTGCGCAACCAGCGTGCGGTCGAACGCCGCGCCGGCCTCGTCGGCCAGCGCCGCCTCGCGCACCTCGCGCACCGCGGCAGCGCGCCTTGCCGCGGGTGCGGCCGTGAGCGCAAGGTGGTCGATCACGTGCAGCAGCCGGTCCTTGCCGCGTTCGTTGGTGCTGCCGTAGCCCTTGATCAGCCGCCCGCACTGCGCCAGTTCGTGGCCCAGCGCCCAGTGCTCGCGCGCGCCGCGCTCGACCGCCGCCAGCCAGCGCTCGATCAGCGACTGTTCGATCGCGAAGCGGCTGCCGCGGCGGCGCCGGCCCTTCAGCGACGCGACGACGCGCAGCGCCAGCGCGCCGCCGACGGTGTGCGTGCCGACCTGCAGCGGCAGCGCCCAGGGCTCGCGGCCGGCGGCGCGGCGGCGCGCGTCCCAGGCCAGAACGCGCTCGGCCCAGGCGCGCGGGAGCAGCGCCGCCAGTTCGGGCACGCCGGGCTTGAAGTGGTCGTACAGGCGCACGATGTCGTCGTCGCGCGCCGCCACCTCGTGGCGCACGCGCGCCGCGCGTGCCGCACGCAGCTTCAGGTGCGCGACGCGCACGATGTCGTCGAAAGCCATCCACAGCGCCAGCCAGCGCGCCGTTTCGCGCGTCAGCGCGGCCGCGTGCATGTCGTCGGGGTCGGCGGCGCGCTCGGCGTCGCAGATGCGCTGCAGGCGCTGCAGGTACAGCGCGCCGTACTCCGCGTCCTGGTAGTCCACGAGCCGCGCGTGGCCGAGCGCGATCGTCTCGTGCGCCGGCGTCGGGAACGCCTCGCGCAGCGAAGGCGGCAGGTCGGACGCCGGGGCCGCCGAGGGCAAGGCGGCGTGCGGCACGCGATGCGCGACGTCGCGCTGCGCGCGTCCCGTGGCGACGCGGTCCCAGGCCAGCGCGAAACCACGCAGGCTCGCGTCGACGCCCTTGCCGCCGCGACGGATCGTCGCCTCGTACGCTTCGCGCGACAACGGCAGCACCCCCGACGCCGCGACCGCGCCGAGCAGCACGGCGCTGATCACCGTGCCGGCCTCGCGCGCCAGCGCCGCCATGTCGAACACCTCGACGACGCGCGCGTGGCGCTGCAGGGTGGCCAGCAGCGCCGTGTCGTCGACGCGGCCGTCGCCAGGCTGCATCTTCTCGGCCACGGTCAGCGCGCGTGCGTTGGAGCTGATCACCGCGGTGCGATCGGCGCTGGCCATGCCCTGGGCCACCTGGCGCGCGGTCTCGAGCAGCTCGGACGACAGCAGCAGGTCGATCGCGCCGGGCACCGGGCTGAGGCTGAACACCGGCTGCCGGCCGCCGAGTGCGGCGTCGGGCTGCGGGCAGATCTCGACGTAGTACGTGGTCGCGCCGGTGCGTTGCGCGACGCCGGGGATCGACGTGCTCTGCGCGCTGTGCCCGCAGGCCAGCGCGGTGTCGAACAGCCACTGCGACAGCACGCCGCCGCCCTCGCCGCCGAGGGCGCACACGAGGATCGTGATCGGTCGCGAGTTCTCCGTGGCGTTCAAGTCAACTCCCCTGCGCTGTGCCGTGCCGCTTCCGACCGCACCAGCCGCCACCCGTCAGGCGGCCGCCGCGGATCCGGCCTGGCCGGTCCGCTGGCGGGCCTTGCAGGCCCGACCCCTCGAGGGGGAGGCGCCGTGGGCGCCTCGGGGGTGGTCCATCACTCGACCTTGATCCCGGCGTCCTGGATGAACTTGCCGAACCGCGCGCGGTCGGCATGCTGGCGGTCGATGAACTGCTGCCGACTCACCGCCATCACCTCGCCGCCGATGGTGCGGATCGCCTCCTGCACCTTCGGCGTGGCCAGCGCCCTGTTGACCTCGTCGTGCAGCCGCGCGACCAGCGGCGCGGGCGTGGCGCCCGGCGCGTAGATGCCGAACACCGTGTCGGCGTCGAAACCCGGGTAGCCCGACTCGTCGAGCGTCGGCGTGTTCGGCAGCTGCGAGGCGCGCTTCGGGCTGCCCACCGCGAGCAGCTTGAGCTTGCCCTCGGCGGCGTGCTTCAGGCCCGGGCCCGGGTCGAACATGAAATGCACCTGCCCGGCGAGCAGGTCGGTCAGCGCCGGCGCCGCGCCGCGGTACGGCACGTGCGTGGCCTGGAAGCCGGCCTGGCGCGCGAACATCTCGCCGGCCAGGTGCGGCGAACTGCCCTGCCCCGCCGAGCCGTAGCTGAGCTTGCCGGGGTTCGCCTTCGCATAGGCGACGAACTCGGCGACGTTGTTCACCGGCAGCGTCGGGTGCACGGTCAGGTACACCAGCACGCGCGCCACCGACGCCACCGGGACGAGGTCCTTCTCGGCGTCGAACGGCATCTGCCTGTAGATGAACGGGTTGACGGTCATCGCGCCGCCGCTGCTCATCAGCAGCGTGTAGCCGTCGGCCGGCGACTTCGCGACCTGCTCGGCGCCGATGTTGCCGTTCGCGCCCGGCTTGTTCTCGACGACGACCTGCTGCCTCAGCGATTCGCTCATCGCACCGGCGACGGCGCGGCCGATCACGTCCGCCGCACCGCCCGGCGGGAAGTTGACGACCAGCTTGATCGGCTTGTCGGGGAAGGTCTGCGCGGTCACGGCGACCGGCAGCGCGACGGCGGCCAGCGCGCAGACGAACGCCAGCGCATGGCGGCGGGTGGGGGTCGGGTCCAGGGCCATCGTCGTCTCCTCTTTCGTCGGGGGTGTCGGGGTTCAGGACGTCTGCAGCGCACGCACGAACGGCGCGCGCAGCCGGTGCAGCAGCGTCTCGTGCCACTTCGGGTGGCGCACGACCTCGGCGCGGTAGAACGACGGGCACAGCGTCGCCGCGTGCGCGTTCGCACCGCACAGGCCGCAACCGACGCAGCCGTCGACCACGGTGGCCACCGGGTCGACCTTCAGCGGGTCGGGGTTGTCCTTCAGCGTCAGCGTCGGGCAGCCCGACAGGCGGATGCATGCGTGGTCGCCGGTGCACACGTCCTCGTCGACGCCGTACTTCACGCGCACGACGCGCTCGCCGCGGCGCAGCAGGTCCGCGATCCACGGCTTGAGGCGACGCTGGCGCTCGAGCTGGCACTCGCCGTCGGCGACGATCACCTTCAGCCCGGCGAACTCGGTGGTCAGCGCCTCCTCGAGCGTGCGGCGCATCGCGTCGACCTCGTAACTGTTGACGGTGCGCAGCCACCGCACGCCCAGCCCCTGCAGCGTCTTCTCGATGGTCTGGTTCTTGTGCACCAGGCTCTGGTGCTTGTCGGCCGCGGCGGCCTTCACCGCGTCGTCGGGCGTCGAGATGATGTCCTGCGTGCCGGTGGCCGAGGTGTAGCCGTTCTTCATGATCAGCAGCACGGCGTCGTCGCCGTTGAACAGCGCGCTCTGCACGCCGGTGAGCAGCCCGTTGTGCCAGAAGCCGCCGTCGCCCATGATCGCCACCGAGCGTCGCTGCATCATCGGGCTGACGCCGGCGCGGCTGGCCAGGCTCATGCCGTAGCCGAGGATCGAGTGCCCCGAGCTGAACGGCTCGAACGTGGCGAACGCGTGACAGCCGATGTCGGCGGCGACGTGCACGCGTCCGACCTCCTGCTGCGCCAGCTTGAGCGCCGAGAACACCGGCCGCTCGGGACAGCCGACGCAGAACCCCGGCGGGCGCGGCGGCAGCACGGCGGCGGATGGCGCCGCGTCGTCGCGGCGGCGCCGGTTGGCGTCGAGCCAGGCACGCGCCGGCACCGTGTCGACCTGCGGCAGGTGCACCTCGACGAAACCCAGCAGGCCCTGCGCGACGGCCTCGACCGTGTACTCGCCGGCGGCCGGCCACAGGTCCTTGCCGTGCAGCGCGGTCGGCACGCCGGCGCGGCGCAGTGCGGCGAGGATGTCCTTCTCGATGTACTCGGGGCTGCCCTCCTCGAGCACTCCGACCGCGCGCTTGCCGGCGCAGAACGCGACGATCTCGTCGGGCACCAGCGGGAACGTCACGTTGAGCACCAGCAGCGGCACGCGGCCGGCGCCGAACGTGTCGGCCAGCCCGAGCTGCTGCAGTGCGCGGATCGTCGCGTTGAACAGCCCCCCCTGGACGATCAACCCGACGTCGGCCAGATCGCCGTCGAGGTGGTCGTTCATACGATGTTCGGCGATGTAGCGCTGCGCGGCCGGGATGCGCTGCTCGACCTTGAGCTTCTCGTGGCGAAACGTCACCGGCGGGTGCGCCAGGCGCATGTAGTCGAAGCCGGCCGGTTCGTCGATGAGGTGGCGCGTCGAGCGCGCCGGCGCGACGTTGTCGTTGCACTCGAAGCGCCCGCGCACGTGGCAGGCGCGGATGCGCAGTTCGAGGATCGCCGGCATGTTCGACGCCTCCGACAGCGCAAAGCCGTGTTCGACCATGCGCACCATCGCCGGCAGTTCGGGGCGCGGATCGAGCAGCAGCATCGTGCTCTTGGCCGCGTAGGCGTGGGTGCGCTCCTGGATCACGCTGGCGCCTTCGCCGTAGTCCTCGCCGACGACGATGAGCGCGCCGCCCACCACGCCGGGCGACGCCAGGTTGCTCAGCGCGTCGGCGGCGACGTTGGTGCCGACGATCGACTTCCACGTCACCGCGCCGCGCAGCGGGTAATGCAGGCTCGCGCCGAGCATCGCCGCGGCCGATGCCTCGTTGGCGCAGGCCTCGACGTGCACGCCCAGCGTGTCGACGTAGGGGCGCGCCTGCACCATCACGTCGAGCAGGTGCGACACCGGCGCGCCCTGGTAGCCGCCGACGTAGGCCACGCCCGACTGCAGCAGCGCCTTGGTGATCGCCAGGATGCCTTCGCCCTGGAAGGTCTCGCCGGCGCCCTTCTTCAGCTGCTCGATCTCTTCGGTGAACTGGACTTCCACGCGCCGCGTCGCCCTTGATGGCTGTCAACGCCGCGACTCTAGGTCGCGCCCCGTCATTCGTCCATTCAATGAAACCACTATCTAGAATTCAGCCAGTGCATATTCGAGACCTCGACCTCAACCTGCTGCACGTGTTCCAGGCCGTGCACGAGGCGCGCAGCGTCAGCCGCGCGGCCGAGCGGCTCGGTCTGTCGCAGCCGGCGGCCAGCCACGCACTGACGCGGCTGCGCCTGGCGCTGCGCGACCCGTTGTTCGTGCGCGCCGCTGGCGGCGTCGCACCGACGCCGAGGGCGCAGCAGTTCGCGCGCCAGGTCGACGCCGCGCTGCGCCTGCTCGACGCGGCGGTGCACGAGGCCGACGCCTTCGACCCGGCGCGTTCGCGGCGCCGCTTCACGCTGCACCTGAGCGACATCGGCGCCGACGAGTTTCTGCCGCTGCTGATGGCCGCGGTCGGCGCGCAGGCGCCGGCGGTGCAGGTCGAGGCGGTGCAGCTCGAGCCCGGCGCGATCGGCCAGGCGCTGGAGGACGGGCGGCTCGACCTGGCGTTCGGCTACCTGCCTGCTCTGGTGGGCACCGAGCAGACGGCGCTGCTCGAGGAGCGCTACGTCGTGCTGCTGCGCCGCGGCCACCCGCTGGCGGCCGAGCTCACCGACCGTGCCGCGCTCGGGCAGCTGGACTTCATCGTCGTCACGAGCCACGCCGAGCCGGCACGCGCGCTGCACATGCTCGGGCTCGAGCCGCGCATCCGGCTGGCACTGCCGCATTTCATGGTCGTGCCGGCGATCCTCGCGGCCACCGACCTGGCGGTGATCCTGCCGCTGCGCCCGGCGCTGCGCTTCGCGCAACTGCACCCGCTGCAGGTCGTCGAGCCCGGCCTCGGGCTGCCACCGTTCACCGTGTCGATGCACTGGCACTGGCGCTTCCAGCACGACAGCGCCCACCGCTGGCTGCGCGGCATCGCGCAGGCGATGCAGCTGCCCGTGGTCAGTCCTCCAGCTCGCCCCAGGGCAGCAGCAACGTGATCCACGTCAGCTTCTCGAACTCGGGGGCGAAGCGGTCGATGATCTTCTGCGGCTCGGCGCACAGCTTCTTGTCGGTGATCAGGCCGAACTGCACGCCGCCGGCGTAGCTGAGGATCGACACGCCCATGCCGATGTGACCCGACTGCGGCACCCAGAACATGTTCTGGCGCAGCGTCGAGCCGCAGAACTTCAGCGGCTCGCGCGGGCCCGGCACGTTGGTCATCACCGCGGTGGTTTTCTTCGCGAACAGGTTCGTGACGAAGTCCTGCGCCGGCTTCACCAGCAGCCCGCTGGCCGCGAGGATGGCGAACGCCAGCAGTGGCTGGTAGCTGCCCTTCAGTTCGGCCATGCGCGCACGCACCGCGTAGACGCGCTCGACCGGGTTCGCGACGCCGATCGGCAGCACCAGCGGCACCAGCCCGAAGCGGTTGCCCAGCTGGTGCGCCTGTTCGGCCGGCCGCAGGTTGACCGGCACCAGCGCACGGATCTCCTTGCCGGCGGGGTCGTCGCCGACCTCGCGCAGGTACTCGCCGATCGCGCCGGCCACGCACGACAGCAGCACGTCGTTTACGGAGCAGTTCAGCGCCTTGCCGATCGCCTTGACGTCGTCCAGCGGCAGCGGCTCGCACCACGCGACGCGCTTGACGCCCACCGGACGGCCCTTGAGCCGCGTCTTCGAGTCGTCGGGCATCAGCGCCAGCGCCGCGGCGTCGCTGACCACCTGCATGCCGGCGCGCGCCATGTCGAGCGAGCCGGCCAGCGGGCGCTGCGGGTTCGACAGCATCTCGATCGACCTGACCACGCCCTCGCCGTACATGCCGATCGCCTTGACCGTCAGGTCGGTCAGCGGGCGCACCACCGCGTCGGCCAGCCAGTCGCCGTCGTGGCCGTGCTCGCGGTGCTCGCGGCGCCGCGGCGGCGCATGCCCGCCGTCGGTGATCGAGTGCAGCACCGACATCAGCGCGATGCCGTCGGCGATGCAGTGGTGGATGCGGATGATCACCGCGCTGCCGCCCTCGTAGTCGTCGATCAGGTGCCAGTGCCACAGCGGATGCTCGCGATCCAGCGGCGTGGTCGCCAGCTCGGCGGCGCGCGCCTGCAGCGCCTGGCGCTCGCTGCGCCCGCGCTGCGGCGCCAGCCGTTCGCGGCTGACGTGGCGCTCGACGTCGAAGTTCTCGTCCTCGACCCACAGGTAACCCAGCGCGTCCTCGACCACCTTCTGGCGGAAGCGCGGGTAGCGCAGCATCGTGTGGCGCAGCCGCTCGCACAGCGCCTCGTAGCCGACCGCCGGCGTGAGCAGCCAGATGCCGGTGATCACCATCAGGTTGACGTCGCTGTCCATGCGCAGCCACGCGGTATCGACGCGCGACATGCGCTCGGCGGCGCTGGACATGGGGGTCTCCTCGGTGGTGGTGGGGTCGGGCGCGCCGACGATGCTGGTTAACATCGTCAGCGTCAAGGCTCATTTTCACCCACCGGAGAACCGCGATGGCCGACCTCAAGTCCCGCTTCGAACAGGCCGTGGCCGACAGCAAGACGCTGCCCGAGAAGCCCGACAACGCGACGCTGCTGCAGATCTACTCGCTGTACAAGCAGGCCACCGAAGGCGACGTGCAGGGCAAGCGCCCCGGCTTCACCGACATGGTCGGGCGCGCCAAGTGGGACGCCTGGGACGGTCAGAAGGGCAAGGACACGAAGACGGCGATGCAGGAGTACGTCGACCTGATCGAGTCGTTGAAGTGACCCCTGCGCAGCGCGCCCGACGCCTCCCCCCAGGGGGCACCGCCGGCGGACCGGCGAAGCCGGGTGCGCGGCGGCCGATCGAGCCCTCGTGGTGCATGGGTGGCGGTGGGCGCGAGCCGCGATGGAGCCATTGAAGTGACCGGTGGCGCGATCGACTTGCGCAGCGACACGGTCACGCGGCCGACGGCGGCGATGCGCGCCGCGATGGCCGCCGCCGAGGTCGGCGACGACCAGTACGGCGAGGATCCGACGACGACGCGGCTGCAGCACGAGATGGCCGCGCTGCTCGGCAAGGAAGCGTCGCTGTGGCTGCCGTCGGGCACGATGGCCAACCAGGTCGCGCTGCGCACGCTCACGCGACCCGGCGACGAGGTCGTCACCGCGCGCGAGAGCCACGTCGGCTGGCACGAGGCCGGCGGCGCGGCGGCCAACGCCGGCGTGCAGCTCGTCGAGGTCGGCCGCGGCGGGGTGTTCGGCGCCGACGACCTCGACGCCGCGATCAAGCCGGCGAGCCTGCCGGTGTTCGCGCCGACCTCGCTGGTCACCGTCGAGAACACGCACAACCGCGCCGGCGGCGTGGTGTTCGACCAGCGCGAGGTCGTGCGCCTGTGCGAGCGCGCGCGCGCGCACGGCCTGGCGACCTACCTCGACGGCGCGCGGCTGTGGAACGCCGCGGTCGCCAGCGGCCGCCCCGAGGCCGAGCTCGCCGCGCCGTTCGACCTCGTCGGCGTCGCGTTCTCGAAGGGGCTGGGCGCACCGGGCGGGTCGCTGCTGGCCGGGCGGCGCGAGCTGATCGACGCCGCCATGCGCCACCGCCGCCGCCTCGGCGGCGCGATGCGCCAGACCGGGCACTATGCCGCGGCGGCGCTGCACGGCGTCGCACACCACCGCGGGCGCCTCGCCGAGGACCACACCCACGCACGCCGGCTGGCCGAGGCGCTCGCCGGCTGCCCGGCGCTGCAGCTCGACCTGGCCACGGTGCAGACGAACATCGTCGTGTTCCACCTCGCACCCGAAGCGCCCGACGCGGCGACGCTGGTCGGGCGGGCGCGCGACGCCGGCGTGCTGCTCAACGCGTTCGCGGCGCGGACCGTGCGCGCGGTGACCCACCTGGACGTGACGCGCGAACAGGTCGACCGCGCCGCGGCGGCGCTGCTGCGCCTGCTCGTGCCGGCGGGCTGACCGCCCGACCAAGCCCCGCCAGCCCGTCGCCCGCACGGTCGACACGGGCTCGTCGCCCGCACGGTCGACACGGGCTCGTCGCCCGCAGGGCCGACGCGGGCTCAGCCGGCCTTCTTCTTCGCCCCTGCCGCCTTGCCGCTGGCGACCTTGCCCGCGGTCTTCGCCGCCGCCTTCACGTCGGAGGCCGCCGCGGGCTTGGACCTCGCCTTGGCCGGCTTGGCCAGCAACTCGTCGAGGTTCTTCTCGATCTCGGACTCGATGGTCTTGCTGAACGCGCCGAGCAGGAAGCCGAGCTTGGCCTGCAGGTCGAAGTGGTCGGGCGCGACGATCAGCTGCCCGTGCACGCCGCTGCGGGTGAATTCGACGGTGTCGCCGAACTCGCCCTCGATCACCGTGCACGCCATGCCGAACTTGGACTCGGCCTCCTCGGCCCAGCGCCATGCCAGCTTGCGCGCGCCTTCGAGGCCCAGGTCGTGCTCGCGGTGGATGCGGATCTCGGACACGTCGTCGACTCCATCAGGGAACGGCGCGCAGTGTCGCGTGGCGTTCGGCCTTCGGCAAGTCGGCCAGCCGGCGCACCTCGGCGTAGAAGCGGGCCAAGTCGCCGCCGCTGCGCTCGAACAGCCGCTCGAACGCCGGCGCGAGTTCGGTGTACGCCGCCTGCACGCCCAGCGCCGCATTGTTGGCGCGCTCGAACCAGCCGTCGTAGCCGGCGAAGCCGCCCCACGCGTCGCGTTTCAGGCGTTCGTGGTCGGCGCGAAGGCGCGCGAACAGCTCGGCCTTCGCGACGCGCTTGGCGTCGTCGGGGCGGTCGCTGGCGTACACGGCCTCGAGCTCGCGCCGCGCCGCCAGCGTCAGTTCGCGGAACTGACGCCGGCGCGCGTCGAGCACCGCGTACTCGGCGCGGGCGGCGTCGCCGGCGTGACGCTCGAGCCAGCGCGATCCGCCGATGCGTTCGACCGCGGTGGCGAACGACTCGTTGAACGTCGTGTCGTCGTCGGCGTAGACGACGTGGTGCGCCAGCTCGTGGAACAGCAGCCGCGCCAGCTCGCCCTCGGGCCAGCCGACGAAGGTCGACAGCAGCGGGTCGCCGCCGAGCCACTCGAGCTTGCCCAGCGTGGAGTACGCCGGCACCGGGTAGACCAGCACCTCCCAGCCCTGCTCGCGCAGCGACTGCGCCATCGCGTCGGCGGCGGCGCGGTCGTAGTAGCCGCGGTAGCCGACGCAGCCGACCACCGGGAAACACCAGGTCTTGAGCTGCAGCGACAGCTCGGGCGCCGCGACGACGTTCCACACCGCGGCCGGGCGCTGCAGGTCGGCGTAGCGGCGGTAGCTGCGCGTGTCGGGCAGCTGCAGTTCGTCGACCGCGAAGCGGCGCAGCCGTTGCGCCAGCGCGAGGCGCTGGCGCAGTGCCGGTGGGGTGGCCTCGTCGGAAACGAGCTCGGCCACCGGACGCGCGCGCTGCACCAGGTCCAGGTGGCCGCGCACCGACTGCGCGTAGTAGCCCACGCTGCTGCAGCCCGCACCCAGGCACAGCACGCCCAGCGCCAGCACCCCGGTGAGCAGCGACAGCCCGGCCAAGATTGCGGCGATGCGGGCGGCGCGGCGCATCAGGCCGCGGGTTCGGCCTGCACCTCGACCAGGCAGTCGTAGAAGGTCGGCGCGCGGCCGAGGTCGGTCAGCCGCTGGCTGGTGACCTCGTTGACGTTGGTGCCGTCGACGCCGAACTTGCGCCACCAGATGCCCAGCGCGTTGACGACGCCCGGCCGAGCGCGCGTGCTGACCTCGGCGGTGCAGCGGTAGCGGCCGCGGTCGTTGAACACGCGCACGCGCATGCCGCTGGCGATGCCGCGCGGCGTCGCGTCGTCGGGGTGGATCTCCAGCCGCGGCTCGCCCTCGACCGAGCGCAGGCTGCGCACGTTGACGAAGGTCGAGTTCAGGAAGTGGCGCGCCGGCGGCGAGATCATCGCCAGCGGGAAGCGTGCCGCGAGCGCGGGGGCCGACTCGGCGCACTCGTGATTGGGCACGAAGTCGGCCACGCCGACCCCGGGCGCGTCCGCCCGCGCCTTGCCCGACGGCGTGAGAAAGCCGCCGTCGGCGAACGGCGCGTCGGGCAGCGGCAGCGCGACCCAGCCGCGGCCGCGCAGCTCGCGCAGGTCGACGCCGCGCAGCGCCTGGCACAGCAGCGCCTCGTCGTCGTCGGCGAAGCAAGGCTCGTCGTAGCCCATCCGCGCGGCCAGCTCGCGAAAGATCTGCGTGTTCGGCTTCGCTTCGCCGAGCGCCGCGATGGCCGGCTCGTTGATCAGCACGTCGGTGTGGCCGTAGCTGGTGTGCACGTCGAGGTGCTCGAGCTGCGTGGTGGCCGGCAGCACGATGTCGGCATGGTCGACGGTGTCGGTGGCGAACTGCTCGAGCACGACGGTGAACAGGTCGTCGCGCGCGAAGCCGGCGGCGACCTTCGGCGACTCGGGTGCGATCGCCACCGGGTTGCTGTTGTAGACGACCAGCGCCTCGATGCGCGGCCCGAAGCCGCCGCCGCCCGGGTGCAGCAGCGCGTCGCCGAGGGTCGCCATGTTGACGGCGCGCGGCTGCCGGCCGGCCAGCAGGTCGGCGCGCTGCAGCGCGGCGTCGTCGCGGTGCGGCGCGAACCACCCGGAGCTCGACAGCAACAGCCCGCCGGCCGCATCGCGCCACGCCCCGACCAGGCACGGCAGCAGCGCCACCAGCCGCACTGCGTTGCCTCCGCCGGCCACGCGCTGCATGCCGTAGTTCAGGCGGATCGCCGCCGGCTTCGTCGTGCCGTAGTCGCGCGCCAGATCGCGGATGTCGTCGGCCGGCACGCCGCACACGGCCGCGGCGCGCGCGGGGGGCCACTGCAGCGCGCGGTCGCGCAGCGCGTCGAAGCCTTCGACGTGACGCGCGACGTAGTCGCGGTCGACCCAGCCGTGCACGATCAGCTCGTGCATCAGCGCGAGCGCGAGCGCGCCGTCGGTGCCGGGTCGCAGCGCCAGGTGGCGGTGGCACTTGTCGGCGGTCTCGGTGCGCCGCGGGTCGATGCACCACAGCCTGGCGCCGTCGCGCTTGGCCTGCTGCGCCAGCGTCCAGAAGTGAAGGTTCGACGCGATGCTGTTGCTGCCCCAGACGACGATCAGCTTCGACTGCGCGAAGTACCGCAGGTGCATGCCGACCTTGCCGCCGTAGGTCGTCGCCAGCGCCTCGCCGCCGGCCGACGAGCAGATCGTGCGCTCGAGCCGGCTGGCGCCGAGCCGGTGCCAGAAGCGCCCGGCCATGCTCTCGCCCTGCAGCAGCCCCATCGTGCCGGCGTAGCTGTACGGCACGATGGCCTGAGCGTCGCGGGCGGCGATGGCCTTCAGCCGCCCGGCGACGGCGTCCAGGGCCTCGTCCCAAGAGATGCGCTCGAAGCGGCCCTCGCCCTTGCGGCCGACGCGCCTGAGCGGGTGCAGCAGCCGCTCGGGATGGTAGGTGCGCTCGGCGTAGCGGCTGACCTTGGTGCACAGCGCGCCGGCGGTGCTCGGATGTTCGGGGTCGCCGGCGATGCGCACGACGCGCCCGCCTTCGACCGTCACGCGCATCGCGCAGGTGTCGGGGCAGTCGTGCGGGCACGCGGCGTGGACGGTGCGGGCGGCGGCGTTCATGCGTCGATTGTCGCGCCGCGGCGGGCGTGGGGCCATGCCGGTCGCGGGGTCGATCGCGGCGCCGGCCACGGCTAAGATCGCCGGCCCAGGAGACCGAACGCCATGCAAGTCATCGAATCGATCCTCGCCGACGCTGCGGCGATCACCGCGATCCGGCGCGACATCCACGCCCACCCCGAGCTGTGCTTCGAGGAGCGGCGCACCGCCGACGTGATCGCGCAGGCGCTCACCGACTGGGGCATCCCGATCGAGCGCGGGCTGGGCACCACCGGCGTGGTCGGCATCGTGAAGAACGGCACCTCGACGCGCGCGGTGGGACTGCGCGCCGACATCGACGCGCTGCCGATGACCGAGCACAACACGTTCGCGCACGCCAGCAGGCACCCCGGCAAGATGCACGCCTGCGGCCACGACGGCCACACCGCGATGCTGCTG
>CAZUBF010000044.1:14368-21873 GCA_964618555.1 uncultured Azohydromonas sp. | reverse complement strand
CGCTTCGCCAACCCCTTCGTGGCCGGCGCGCGCGGCTTCATCGACGACGTGATCCAGCCGCACGAGACGCGCAGGCGCATCTGCCGCTCGCTGGTGATGCTGCGCGACAAGAAGCTCGAGAACCCGTGGCGCAAGCACGGCAACATTCCTTTATGACCCACCCCCGCAGCGCCTTCGGCGCCTCCCCCTCAAGGGGGCGACGCCGGTGGACCGGCAAAGCCGGATCCACGGCGTCCGCTTGAAGTCGGCGGCGCTTCGCGCGCCAGTCTGAACATCTCGAGGTCTCTCATGTTCAAGAAGATCCTGATCGCCAACCGCGGTGAGATCGCCTGCCGCGTCATCAAGACGGCGAAGAAGATGGGCATCGCGACGGTGGCCGTCTACTCCGAGGCCGACCGCGACGCGCGCCACGTCGAGCTCGCCGACGAGGCGGTGTTCATCGGCGCGGCGCCGAGCCGCGAGTCGTACCTGTCGATGGACAAGATCGTCGCCGCGTGCCAGGCCACCGGGGCGCAGGCGGTGCACCCGGGCTACGGGTTCCTCAGCGAGAACGAGCAGTTCGCCAGGCGCGTCGAGGACGAGGGCATCGTCTTCATCGGCCCGAAGCACCACTCGATCGCCGCGATGGGCGACAAGATCGCGTCGAAGAAGCTGGCCAACGAGGCGAAGGTCAACACCATCCCCGGCTGGAACGACGCGATCGACTCGCCCGAGCAGGCGGTTCGCATCGCGCGCGACATCGGCTATCCGGTGATGATCAAGGCCAGCGCCGGAGGTGGTGGCAAGGGCCTGCGCGTCGCGTTCAACGACAAGGAGGCGGCGGACGGCTTCGCGTCGTGCCGCAACGAGGCGCGCGCGAGCTTCGGCGACGACCGCGTGTTCATCGAGAAGTTCGTCGAGAGTCCGCGCCACATCGAGATCCAGGTGCTCGGCGACGCGCACGGCCACGTCGTCTACCTGTGGGAGCGCGAGTGCAGCATCCAGCGCCGCCATCAGAAGGTGATCGAGGAGGCGCCCTCGCCGTTCATCAGCGACGCCACCCGGCGCGCGATGGGCGAGCAGGCGGTGGCGCTGGCGAAGGCCGTGAAGTACCAGAGCGCGGGCACCGTCGAGTTCGTCGTCGGCCGCGACCAGAGCTTCTACTTCCTCGAGATGAACACCCGGCTGCAGGTCGAGCACCCGGTGACCGAGTGCATCACCGGGCTGGACCTGGTCGAGCAGATGATCCGCGTGGCCGCCGGCGAGCCGCTGGGGTTCACGCAGGACCAGGTGCGCCGCCGCGGCTGGGCCATCGAGTGCCGCATCAACGCCGAGGACCCGCTGCGCGGCTTCCTGCCGTCGACCGGTCGCCTGGTGCGCTACCAGCCGCCGCCGGTGACGATGGAGGCCGCACTGCCGGTGCCCGAAGGTGGCGGCGTGCGCGTCGACACCGGGGTCTACGAAGGCGGCGAGATCCCGATGTACTACGACTCGATGATCGCCAAGCTGATCGTGCACGGGCTCGACCGCGACGACGCGATCGCCAGGATGCGCGAGGCGCTGAACGCGTTCGTGATCCGTGGCATCGCGAGCAACATCCCGTTCCAGTCGGCGCTGCTGGCGCACCCGAAGTTCGTCGCCGCAGACTTCACGACCGGCTTCATCGCCGAGCAGTACCCGCAGGGCTTCTCGGCGGCCGACGTGCCGCACGACGACCCGGGCTTCCTGGTCGCGCTCGCCGCCGCGATCCATCGCACCTACCGGGAGCGCGCGTCGATGATCACCGGCCAGTTGCCCGGCCACGGACTGAAGGTCGGACACGAGTTCGTGGTGGTGCTGCGCGGGCGCGACGGCGCACAGGAGCACCACGCGGTGCAGGTGCGCCTGGTCGACGGCGCCATGCACGTGCAGGTCGGTGAGCGCGCCTACGTGATCGCCAAGGACTGGGCGTTCCGCGACATCCGTGCCAGCGGCAGCTGCAACGGCGCGCCGTTCACCGCGCAGGTCGAGCGCCACGGGCTGTGGATCCGCGTCGCGCACAACGGCCGCGCGGTCGACGCGCTGGTGTTGGCGCCGCAGGCGGCCGAGTTGCTGCGGGTGATGCCGCACAAGCCAACGGCCGACACGAGCAAGTTCCTGCTTTCGCCGATGCCAGGGCTGCTGGTCGACGTCGCGGTGCAGCCGGGGCAGGCGGTGCAGGCCGGCGAGCGGCTCGCGGTGATCGAGGCGATGAAGATGGAGAACATCCTGACCGCGTCGCAGGACGGCACGGTGGCCGAACTGCTCGCGGCGCGCGGCGAGAGCCTGGCGGTCGACCAGCCGATCATGAGGTTCGCATGAGCACCGCCGGCAAGCCCTTCCGCATCCTCGGCATCCAGCAGATCGCCATCGGCGGGCCCGACAAGCAGCGGCTGAAGGCGCTGTGGGTCGACGTGCTCGGGCTCGAGGTCAAGAGCACGTTCGTCAGCGAGCGCGAGAACGTCGACGAGGACATCTGCGCGCTCGGCCGCGGCCCCACCGCCGTCGAGGTCGACCTGATGCAGCCGCTCGACCCGGCCAAGAAGCCTGCGGTGCACGCGACGCCGCTGAACCACGTCGGGCTGTGGGTCGACGACCTGCCGAAGGCCGTCGCGTGGATGAGCGCGCACGGCGTGCGCTTCGCGCCCGGCGGCATCCGCAAGGGTGCGGCCGGTCACGACATCTGCTTCATCCACCCCAAGGCCAGCGACGAGTTCCCGATCGGTGGCGAGGGCGTGCTGATCGAGCTGGTGCAGGCGCCTTCGGCGGTGGTGGCCGCACTGGGCTGACGAACACCGGCCACCGGCGCGCCGGTGGCCTTCATCGTGGCGTCACGCGGGCTGCCTAGAATCCGGCGCAACACAGACTGGCGGCACCGGGCGGGGCATCCCGGGCGCCGTACATTTTTTTTTTGGGCCGTCGTGTTGCCGCGTCTCTGGTCCCCGACTTCGTGGTTGCCGCTGTGCGCGGCGCTCGGCCTGCCGGCGTATGCGAACGCACAGGCGCTGGCGCCGAGCGACGTGTTCGCGCGTGTGCGCCCGTCGGTCGTCGTCGTCGAGGTCGAGTCGGCCGGCGTGCCGACGGCCGGCACGGCCATCGCGCTCGGCGGCTCGCGTTTCGCCACCGCCTGCTCGCTGCTCGCCGGCGCCGACGCGATTCACCTGGCCGTCGAAGACCGACGGATGCCAGCCCGCCTGTTGGCGCAGGATCCGCCGCGCAACTTGTGCCTGCTCGACGCGCCGGGCGCACCGGCCGTGCCCGCGCTCGCACGCGCGCCGTGGCCGCAGGCGGGCGAACGCGTGTTCGCGGCGTCGAACGCGCTCGGCCTCGGCGTCGGCGTCTCCGAAGGCGTGGTCGCGGGCGTGCGCACGCGCGGCGACGCGACGCTGATCCAGTTCAGCGCGCCGGTGTCGCCGGGCTCCGAAGGCGGCGCGCTGGTCGACGCGCAGGGACGGCTGGTCGGCCTGATCGACCACCGGCGTCCCGACGGGCAGAACGTCAACTTCGCCGTGGCCGCGGCGGCGCTGGACGGCATCGAAGCGCGCCGCGCGCGCGACGGCCGCCCGGGGCTGCGCGACGAGGCGACGCGAGCGCTGCGCGCCGGCGACGGCGCGCGCCTCGGCGCGCTGGCCGACGCCTGGGTGCGCGACCACGCCGATGACGTCGACGGTCGCATCTGGCAGGCGCTGGCGGCGCGGCTGCGCGGCGACCTCGACGCCGAGGAAAGGGCGTGGCGGGCGGCGCGCGACATCGACTCGGGGCCGGCGACCGGCGCCGGCCTGGTCGGCGTGCTGCTGCGTCAGCGCCGCGCCGCCGAGGCGAGCGAACTCGCCCAGTCCCTGCTGGCGGCGCAGCGCGACGACGCTGCGATGTGGACGCTGCTTGGCGCGGCCCGACACGGCGCCGGCGACGCGGCCGGGGCCGAGCAGGCGTACCGCCAGGCGCTGGCCCTCGACGGCTGGGCGATCGCCGCCCACGAAGGGCTGGCCGCGCTGTCGCGCGAGCGCGCCGACCACGCCGGTGCCGCGCGCATCTGGGCGGCGCTCGCGCGCCGCATGCCGCAGGACGCGCAACTGCGCTGGCGACAGGTCGACAGCCACCTTGCGGCCGGCGATGCGGTGCGGGCGTGGAGCGTGCTCGAAGGGCTGCCTGCGGCGATGGCCGCCAGCGCCGACGGCAGGTTCTGGCGCGCACGCACGCTCGACGCGCTGCGCCGCCCGCTGGACGCCATCGCGGCGATGCGCGACAGCCTGCGGCTCGGCCCGAGCGATGCGTCGCTGGCGTGGCGCGAACTGGGCCGGCTCTACCACGGGCTGCACCGCTTCCCGGAAGCCATCGCGGCGCACCGCGAGGCGGTGCGTCTCGCGCCCGGCGCACCGGACCGCAGGTTCTGGCTGGCCGTGGCGCTCAAGGACGGCGGCCACGTCGAGCAAGCGCTGGCGATCGACCGCGAGCTCGTCGCCGAGTGGCCGCACGACGCCCGGGCCTGGCGACAGCTCGGCATGGCCAGCGCGGTGGCCCGGCGCACCGACGACAGCATCGCGGCGCTGGAACGCTCGCTGTCCATCGATGCGCAGCAGGCACGCCTGTGGACGTTGCTGATGCAGCAGTACCGCGCGGCCGGTCGCCAGGCCGACGTGATGCGCGCCTACGGCATCCTGCGCGCGCAGGACGCGGCCGCGGCCGAACGCGCCTACCGTTGGGCGATCGCCCCCGACGAGCCGTCGCCGGGGGTCGTGCGATGAGCCGTGCCCGCCTGTGGCGCGGCCGTGCCACGGCGAGGGCCGGCGCGGCGCTGTGGCTCGCGGCCGGGGGTCTGGGGGCGGCCGGCGCGGCCGACGACACGGCGGCGTGGTTCGAGCGCGCGTCGGCGTCGGTGGTGACCGTGTTCGCGCTCGACGCCGCCGGTGCGACCGCGGCACAGGGCAGCGGCGTGTGGATCGACGGCGGGCGCATCGCGACCAACTGCCACCTGCTCGCCGACGCGCACGGCGTGCGTTGGGAGGCGTCGACGCCCGCGCGCCGCGGCCAGGCGCGCTGGGTGCTGCGCGACCCGTCGCGCGACCTGTGCCTGCTCGAGGCTGATCCCGGCGTCGGCGCGCCGGCACCGAGGCGCCCGGCCGACGAGGCGATCGCGATCGGCGAACGCGTGCACGCGCTCGGCAATCCGCTGGGCTTCGGGCTGGCGCCGAGCCGCGGGCTGGTGTCGGGATTCACCGACATCGACGGCGAGCGCGTGATCGTCAGCAGCGCGGCGCAGTCGCCCGGCTCGAGTGGCGGTGCGCTGTTCGACGCCAAGGGCCGCCTGATCGGCATCACCACCGGCGCGCTGACCGCGGGCCAGAACCTCAACCTGGTGCTGCCCGCGGCATGGATCGACGAACTGCAGCGCCGCGGCGTGCCGCCCGCGGAGTCGTCGCCACCGCCGGGCCCCGAGCCCGACGCCTTCGAGCAGGCGCAGGCGCTGACGTCGGCTGCAGACTGGGTGCGGCTCGAGACGCATGCACGCGCCTGGCGCCAGGCGCAACCCAGCGCCGCGCGGGCGGCGCTGGCCCTGGCGGCGGCGCAGTTCGGACAGAGCCGCCTCGACGACGCCGAGGCCTCGGTGCGCGAGGCGCTGCGGCTGGACGCCCACCTGGCCGACGCCTGGCGGCAGCTGGGGGTGGTGCAGCGCGCTGCCGGACGGCGTACCGAAGCCGAGCAGTCGCTCGAGCGCGCGCTCGCACTGCAGCCGGCGTCGTCGGCCGTCTACGTCGTGCGGGCGCAGTGGCGGCTGCACGATGGGCTCACGGCGCAGGCACTGGCCGACGCCGAGCAGGCGCTCACCATCGAGCCCGACGACGCGCGCTCGTGGTCGATCCTCGGCGACGTGCGCGGCCGCCTCGGCCAGGCCGACGCGGCGATCCGCGCGTTGCGCACCGCGCTCGCGATCAACGCGCGCGACGACGCCGCCCGTCAGGCGCTGGCGCAGTTGCACGCGCGTGGCGGCGACGCCGACGCGGCGCACCGCGCGCTCGTCGAGCGCGGGGCGGCGCACGCCGACGCCCGCACCTGGATCGCCGTCGGTGCCGCCGACTTCAACCGCCAGCGCTACGCCGCCGCCGAGACCGCGTTCCGCAAGGCGACCGAAGGTGCGCCCGACCTGGCGCAGGGTTGGGAGAACCTGGGGCGGACCCTGTCGCGGCTGCAGCGCCACGACGAGGCGATGACCGCCCTCGACGAGGCCCTGCGGCGCGACCCGCGCGGGCTCGACGCACGCCTCGAACGCAGCGAGCTGCGCGCTCGGCGCGGCGACTGGCGCGGCGCCGTCGACGACGCCGAGCGGGCCACCGAGATCGCGCCCGGCGACCCGATGCCGTGGCGTGCGCTGGCGTCGCGCCACGTCGGCGCCGGCGACCCGCGCGCGGCGCTGCGCGCATGGCAGCGGCTCGATGCGCTGGGCCAGGCGAGTGCCGACGACCTCGCGGTGTACGGCGAACTGCTCGGCACGCAGGGCCAGCGCGACGCGGCGCGCGCGGTGTTCGACCGCGCCGAGGCGATCGATCCGCGCCACGTGCCGCTGCTCGTCAACGTCGCCGCGTTCCACGGCCGTGCGGGCGATCTCGAGCGCTCGCAGCAGTACCTCGAGCGCGCGCTGGAGAACGATCCGCGCAACGTCAACGCGCACAGCAGCCTGGGCTACGTGCAGCTGTTGCGCGGTGCGACGCCGCAGGCGGTGCTCACCCTCGAGCGCGCCGTCGCGCTGGACCCGATGCGTGCGAACGCCTGGATCAACCTCGGCCACGCGCTGCTGCGCCACCGCCAGCTCGGCCGCGCGATCGACGCGCTGGAGAAGGCGCTGGCGCTGTCGCCGGACGCCGCCGATGCGCGCCTGTACCTCGCGCAGGCGCTGCTGGGCACGCGCGACGCACGGCGTGCGCGAGAGCAGATCGACCGCGTGCTCGCGCGCCAGCCCGACCTGGTGCCCGCGCTGTCGCTGGCCGTGATCGCCAACCTGGCCGACGGCCAGGTCGACGCGGCGCGTACGCGGTACGCGCGGCTGAAGGGGCGCGACGCGGCGGCGGCGCAGCGCGTGCGGGCGCAGGCGCTGGCGGCGGGCCTCGGCGCGGCGTCTTCGCTGTCGCCCTGAACGACGCCCCGACCGGCGCGATCCCCGGTTCAGGCCATCTTCACGGCGGTGCCGCTGACGGCGACCATCATCATGCCGTTGGCTTCGCCGAGCACCTCGTAGTCGAAGTCGATGCCGACGACGCCGTCCGCACCGAGCTCGCGCGCGGCGGCGATCATGTCCTGCACGGCGGCGTCGCGTGCACCCGACAGCGCGCGCTCGTAGCCGCCGGCGCGTCCGCCGACGACGTCGCGGATCGAGCTGAACAGGTCGCGGAAGATGTTGGCGCCGATGATCGCCTCGCCGTGCACGATGCCGAGGAACTTCGCCACGCGGGTGCCGTCCTGGTCGGGCACCACGGTGGAGAGGAAGAAGCCGTCACCGCCTTTCGAGAACCAGC
>CAZUBF010000044.1:11346-14347 GCA_964618555.1 uncultured Azohydromonas sp. | reverse complement strand
TCGCACCCTCCGCGTCGAGTTTCGGCCGGATTATCCGAAGCGCACCGCACCGGGCACCGCAGTCGGGGGGGTGTCGGCCGCGGGCGTCAGGGTTTCTCCGATCCGGGGTCGCGGCCGGCGGCGGTAGCGTGCGCGGGCGTCAAGAAGAGGCGACCAAGGAGGCGACGACCATGATGCGCAGGATCACGCTGCTGTTCACCGGTGCCCTGCTGGCCTGGCAGGCGCACGCGGCGCCACCCGGCCAGGCCGACGTCGAACGGCGCACCCGCTTCGGCCCGGTGGTCGGCGTCGACGATGCTGCCGTCAACGGCACGCACGCCTGGAAGGGCGTGCCGTTCGCCCGCCCGCCGGTGGGCGAGTGGCGCTGGCGTGCGCCGGCCGACCCCGCTGCGTGGAAGGCGCCGCGTGCGGCCAAGCAGTTCGGCCCGGCGTGCGTGCAGTACGGCCGCATCTACGGCCCCGGCGCGAACAACCGCTACGACGAGACCATCGGCCAGACGCTGGGCCAGGCCGTGGGCAGCGAGGACTGCCTGTACCTGAACATCTGGCGCCCGGCCGACCGCCGCGGCAACCTGCCGGTGATCGTGTTCGTGCACGGCGGCAGCAACGTCTCGGGCTACACCGCCGACCCGGTGTACGACGGCGCCGCGCTGGCGCGTGCCGCCGACGCCGTGGTGGTGACGGTCAACTACCGGCTCGGCATCTTCGGCTTCTTCAGCCTGCCGCAGCTGAAGTCCGGCGCCGACGCGCAGGAGGACTCGGGCAACTTCGCGCTGCTCGACATCGTCAAGGCGCTGCAGTGGGTGCGCCACGACATTGCGAAGTTCGGTGGCAACCCGACCAACGTCACGCTGATGGGCCAGTCGGCCGGCGCGATCAACGTCTACGCGCTGCTGACGACGCCGGCCACGGTCGACGCGCGACCGCGCCTGTTCCACCGCGCGGCGCCGCTGAGCGGCGGCATCTCGCTGGCCACGAACCTGCCGCCCGGGCGCATCCCGACGCTGAACCCGGCGGCAGCCTACGAGGTGCAGGGCCAGCAGTTGCTGCTGCAGCAGCTGGTGGTCGACGGTCTCGCCGCCGATGCGGCCGGTGCCGCTGCGTGGGTCGCGAGCCGGACGCCCGAGCAGGTAGCGGCGTACTTGCGCTCGCGCAGTCCGGCGTCGCTGCTGTTCACGCTGCTCACGCGGCTGGCGCCGCTCGGGCTGGCCGGCTCGGGGCCGATTCCCGACGGCGTGATGCTGCCCACCGACCCGATCGGCGCGATCGCCGCCGGACGCTACCTGCGCGTGCCGGTGCTGGCCGGCAACACCCGCGACGAAGGCAAGCTGTTCCCGACCTTCCTCGCGCTGTTCGGCACCGGCAGCGGGCGGCTGGTGAGCGACCAGCAGCTGTTCGACATCCAGTTCGACTACGACCCCGACGCGCCGCCGCAGGTCACGATCGAGCAGTGGATCCCGCCGCAGTACCTGCCGGTCACCAAGCCGGGCGGCTTCAACGCGATGACCGAACTGCTCGACACGCTGTTCATGCAGGCCGCGGCCGACAACGTGCTCAGCACGCTGAAGTCGCGGCAGGACGCCGTGTGGTACTACCGCTTCGACTGGGACGAGGAGCCGGCGCCTTTCGACGACATCTACGGCGCGGCGCACGCCTTCGACCTGCCGTTCATCTTCGGCAACTTCGGGCCGTCGCTGTTCTCGAACGTCGCCAACTCGACCGCCAACCGGCCGGGGCGGCTGGCGCTGTCGCAGGCGATGATGGCCGCGCTCGCGGCGTTCGCACGCCATGGCGACCCGAATGCGCCGCAGGCGCTCGGCGCTCCGTGGCCGGCCTGGCCGGCGCAGCTGATCTTCGACGCCACGCCGAGCGACCTGGCGATCTCGGTACAGTGAGACCGCGCGCCGGTGCGCCCCCGGGCGCGCCGGCGTTCAGACCAGCCCGGTCACCGGCAGCGCCGCGCCGTGCACCGCGCGCGCGGCGTCGCCGGCGAGGAAGGCGATCGCGTCGGCCAGCGCATCGGCCGCGACCCAGCGCGACGGGTCGGCGTCGGGCATCGCGGCGCGGTTGTCGGGCGTGTCGATGATCGTCGGCAGCACGCAGTTGACGCCGATGCCGCGCTCGCGCAGTTCGGCCGACATCGACTCGGTGAGCCGGATCACGCTGGACTTCGACGCCGCGTACGCGCCCATCAGCGCGCCGCCGCGCAGCGCGCCATGGGCGCCGACGTTGACGATGCGCCCGCCGCCGGCGGCCAGCATCGCCGGCACGACGGCGCGGCACATGTTCAGCAGCGTGCGCGTGTTCAGGTCGAACAGCAGCCCCCAGGTGTCGTCGCCGACTTCGTGCACCGGCTCGCCCATGCGGAAGCCGCCGGCCAGGTTGAGCAACACGTCGATGCGGCCGAAGCGGCGCAGCGCGGCCTGCGCCGCGGCGTCGGCCTGCGCGGCTTCGCGCAGATCGGCGGCAGCGAACCGCATCCGGTCGTGTTCGTCGCCGTACGCGGCGGCCAGGCGGCCGCGGTCGACGTCGACCAGCACCAGCGTCGCGCCGCCCGCCGCGAAGCGACGCGCCACCGCGCGCCCCAGGTGCCCCGCGGCGCCGGTGGCCAGCACCACCTTGTACTCGAAGTCGTTCATCGCATCCCCGTCGTGGTCATCCGCGTTTGCCGCGCCGGGCGGCGTGGTCGGCGCGGTGCTGCGAGAATACGCGCACTGCGGAACCCGCCATGACCCACGCACGCACGCTCTACGACAAGCTCTGGGACGAGCATGTCGTCCACACCGAGGACGACGGCACCGCCATCCTCTACATCGACCGCCACCTGGTGCACGAGGTGACCAGCCCGCAGGCCTTCGAAGGGCTGCGCCTGGCCGGGCGCAAGCCCTGGCGCGTCAGCTCGATCGTCGCCACGGCCGACCACAACACGCCCACCACCGGCTGGGAGCGCGGCTACGACGGCATCGCCGACCCGGTCAGCAAGCAGCAGATCGTCACGCTC
>CAZUBF010000044.1:0-11213 GCA_964618555.1 uncultured Azohydromonas sp. | reverse complement strand
CGAGCACGTGCTGGCCACGCAGACGCTGCTGGCGAAGAAGGCGAAGAACATGCTGGTGCGCGTCGACGGCACGCTGCCGCGCGGCTGCACCGCGAAGGACATTGTGCTGGCGATCATCGGGCGCATCGGCACCGCCGGCGGCACCGGCTACACGATCGAGTTCGGCGGCAGCGCGATCCGCGCGCTGAGCGTGGAAGGGCGCATGACGGTGTGCAACATGGCCATCGAGGCCGGGGCGCGCGCCGGGCTGGTGGCGGTCGACGACAAGACCGTCGAGTACGTGAAGGGCCGGCCGTTCGCTCCGGGCACCGACGCGCGCACCGGCCGTTTCGTCGGCGGCGTCGAGTGGGAGCAGGCGGTGGCGCACTGGCGCACGCTGGTGTCCGACCCCGGCGCGCGCTGGGACGCGGTGGTCGAGCTCGACGCGGCGCGGATCCGCCCGCAGGTCACCTGGGGCACCAGCCCCGAGATGGTGCTGTCGATCGACGAGCGCGTGCCCGACCCCGACAAGGAGAAGGACGCCGGCAAGCGTCAGGCCATCGAGGCGGCGCTGCGCTACATGGGGCTCGAGCCGAACAAGCCGATCGCCGACGTGCACGTCGACAAGGTGTTCATCGGCTCGTGCACGAACAGCCGCATCGAGGACCTGCGCGACGCCGCCGCGGTGGTGCGCAAGGTCGGCGGGCGCGTCGCGGCGAACGTCAAGCTGGCGATGGTCGTGCCCGGGTCGGGGCAGGTGAAGGCCCAGGCCGAGAGCGAGGGGCTGGACGAGGTGTTCCAGGCCGCCGGCTTCGAGTGGCGCGAGCCCGGCTGCAGCATGTGCCTGGCGATGAACGCCGACCGGCTCGAGCCCGGCGAGCGCTGCGCCAGCACGAGCAACCGCAACTTCGAGGGCCGCCAGGGCGCGGGCGGGCGCACCCACCTCGTCAGCCCGGCGATGGCCGCCGCGGCGGCGCTCGCCGGACACTTCGTCGACGTGCGCCGCATCGCTTGAACCGCAGGAGACTCCGAAGATGCTGAACAGGACGTGGATCGCGGTCGTCGCCGCGCTGTGGCTGCTGGCGGGATGCAACACGGTGCAGGGCCTCGGGCAGGACATCCAGAAGGCCGGCGAGACGCTCGAAGGCGCGGCGAAGAAGAAGTGAGCCGCTGACATGGACGCCTTCACCGTGCACCAGGGGTTGGTCGCGCCGATCGACCGCGAGAACGTCGACACCGACGCGATCATCCCCAAGCAGTTCCTGAAGTCGATCCGGCGCTCGGGCTTCGGCCCGAACCTGTTCGACGAGTGGCGCTACCTCGACCGCGGCGAGCCCGGCCAGGACCCGGCCTCGCGCCAGCCCAACCCCGACTTCGTGCTCAACCAGCCGCGTTACCACGGCGCGTCGATCCTGCTGGTGCGGCGCAACTTCGGCTGCGGCTCGAGCCGCGAGCACGCGCCGTGGGCGATCCAGCAGTACGGGTTTCGCGCGCTGATCGCGCCGAGCTACGCCGACATCTTCTTCAACAACTGCTTCAAGAACGGGCTGCTGCCGGTGGTGCTGAGCGAGTCGCAGGTGGCGACGCTGTTCGACGAGGTGGCGGCCTTCCCGGGTTATGCGCTGACCATCGACCTGCCGCGCCAGGTCGTCGTCAAGCCCGACGGCAGCGAACTGCCGTTCGAGGTGCAGCCCTTCCGCAAGCAGTGCCTGCTCAACGGGTGGGACGACATCGGGCTGACGCTGCGCCACGCCGACACGATCCGCGCCTTCGAGGCGCAGCGGCTGGCGCGCATGCCGTGGCTGGCGAACGCGATGGCCGGCGAAGGGGGTGGGCGATGAAGATCGCGGTCCTGCCCGGCGACGGCATCGGCACCGAGATCGTCGCCGAGGCCGTCAAGGTGCTGCGCGCGCTCGAACTGCCGCTCGAGACCGAAACGGCGCCGGTCGGCGGCGCCGCCTACGAGGCGCACGGCCACCCGCTGCCCGAGACGACGCTGAAGCTGGCGCAGGCGGCCGACGCGATCCTGTTCGGCGCGGTGGGCGACTGGAAGTACGACAAGCTCGAGCGGGCGTTGCGCCCGGAGCAGGCGATCCTGGGCCTGCGCAAGCACCTGGGGCTGTTCGCCAATCTGCGTCCGGCGATCTGCTACCCGCAGCTGACCCACGCGTCGAGCCTGAAGCCGGAACTGGTCGCCGGGCTGGACATCCTGATCATCCGCGAGCTGACCGGCGACATCTACTTCGGCCAGCCGCGCGGGCGGCGCAGCGCGCCCGACGGCGCGTTCGCCGGCGCGCCCGAGGCGTTCGACACGATGCGCTACTCGCGCCCCGAGATCGAGCGCATCGCACACGTCGCGTTCCAGGCCGCGCGCCAGCGCGGCAGGAGAGTCACCAGCGTCGACAAGGCCAACGTGCTCGAGACCTTCCAGTTCTGGAAGGACGTCGTCACCGAGGTGCACGCGCAGTACCCCGACGTCACGCTCGAGCACATGTACGTCGACAACGCCGCGATGCAGTTGGTCAAGGCGCCGAAGGCCTTCGACGTGATCGTCACCGGCAACATGTTCGGCGACATCCTGTCCGACGAGGCGGCGATGCTGACCGGCTCGATCGGCATGCTGCCGTCGGCGTCGCTGGACGCGAACCACAAGGGGCTGTACGAGCCCAGCCACGGCAGCGCGCCGGACATCGCCGGCCGGGGCGTCGCCAACCCGCTGGCTACAATCCTGTCCGCCGCCATGATGCTGCGCTACACGCTCGCCCAGCCCGAAGCCGCCGACCGCGTCGAACGCGCGGTGCAGGCCGTGCTCGCCGCGGGCCTGCGCACCGGCGACATCTGGAGCGAGGGCACGACGCGGGTCGGCACGCGCGAGATGGGCGACGCGGTCGTCGCCGCGATCATCGGCAAGACCATCACCAAGAGCTAGCCGCTCCCGGATCGTCTCGCCCCCACCTCCTGGACCCCGGCGATGCGACCCGGGGAAGGCAGGGGTCCGGATCACAGGAAAGGCAAGACTCACATGGCTACACCGCAACAACCGCTGGTCGGCATCGTCGGCTGGCGCGGCATGGTCGGCTCGGTGCTGATGGACCGCATGCGTGCCGAGCGCGACTTCGACCTGATCGAGCCGCTGTTCTTCTCGACGTCCAACGCCGGCGGTGCGTTGCCGGCGGCGATCGCCGGCCTCGCGAAGAACGAGTCGACGCTGGCCGACGCGCACGACGTCGAGGCGCTCAGGCGCTGCGACGTGATCGTCACCTGCCAGGGCGGCGACTACACGACCGAGGTGTTCCCCAAGCTGCGCGCCGCGGGGTGGAACGGCCACTGGATCGACGCCGCGAGCACGCTGCGCATGAAGGACGACGCCGTCATCGTCCTCGACCCGGTCAACCTGCCGGTGATCAGGAACGCGCTGGCCAGGGGCGGACGCAACTGGATCGGCGGCAACTGCACCGTCAGCTGCATGCTGATGGGCGTCGGCGCGCTGTACAAGGCCGGGCTGGTCGAGTGGATGAGCACGATGACGTACCAGGCCGCCAGCGGCGGCGGCGCACCGCACATGCGCGAGCTGCTGACGCAGTTCGGCACGCTGCACGCCGAAGTCAAGCCGCTGCTCGACGACCCGGCCAGCGCGATCCTCGAGATCGACCGCCGGGTGCTGGCGCGCCAGCAGTCGCTCACCGCCGACGAGACGGCGAACTTCGGCGTGCCGCTGGGCGGTTCGCTGATTCCTTGGATCGACAAGGACCTCGGGGTCGGCAAGGGCCGTGACGAGCCCGGCTGGGGCGTCAGCCGCGAAGAGTGGAAGGGCATGGCCGAGACGAACAAGATCCTCGGCCAGGGCGAGGGTTTCGGCACCCCGGCCGTGCCCGTCGACGGGTTCTGCGTGCGCGTCGGCGCGATGCGCTGCCACTCGCAGGCGCTGACCTTCAAGCTGAAGAAGGACGTGCCGGTGGCCGACCTCGAGGCGATGATCGCCGCCGACAACGCCTGGGCGAAGGTCGTGCCGAACACGCGCGAGGCCACGCTGCGTGACCTCACGCCGGTGGCCGTGACCGGGACGATGACGATCCCGGTCGGGCGCATCCGCAAGCTGGCGATGGGGCCGGAGTACGTCGGCGCGTTCACGATCGGCGACCAGCTGTTGTGGGGCGCGGCCGAGCCGCTGCGCCGCATGCTGCGCATCCTGCTCGAGACCTGATCCGGCACCGCGCGGCCGGTCTCGGGGCCGCCGCGCCGGCGGTGCCCGGCTGCGCGTTGCGCCGCGACCACAGGGCGGAGCGGGCGCGAGAAGCGTGACAAATGCGGCCCGAAATCGGGCTTTGCACGAGCTGGGCAGCCTATATGCTCGAGTCCGCGTCGGTTTCGGCCGATCGACACTCGGTGGCAGGCGACTAGACTTGCCGGCGGCGGGCCCCCGGGGCCCGACCTGATCGTTGGGAGAGGCTTTGAACGTCAGTCCAGTCAAGGCGGGGCGCTTCGCCCTCAGGAGCGTGGCGGCCGCGGCCCTGTGCGTGCTGGCCTCCGGGTCGTGGGCGCTGGGGCTCGGCCGGCTGCAGGTGCAATCGGCGCTCGGCGAGGCGCTGCGCGCGGAGATCGACGTCAGCAGCATGACCCCCGACGAGGCGGCCACGCTGCAGGTGCGCGTCGCCCCGCCCGAGGCGTATCGCGCCGCCGGCCTCGACTACAACGCCGTGTTGCCCGGCGTGCGCGCCACGCTCGTGCGTCGCCCCGACGGCCGCGCGGTGCTGCGTCTGGCCAGCGACCGCGCCGTGCAGGAACCCTTCGTCGACGTGATCCTCGAGCTGAGCTGGGCCAGCGGGCGGCTCGTGCGCGAATACACCCTGTTGCTCGACCCGCCGCGCATCCAGCCCGCGCCGCCGGCGCAGGCCGCCGCGCCGGTGACCGCGCCGGTGACGACTGCGGCTCCGGCGGCGCCCGCGCCGCTGGCCGCGACCCGGCCCGCGGCTGCCGCGGCGCCGGTCCCCGCGACGCCGCGGCCCACCGCGCCCGCGGTCGCCGCCGCGCCGGCCCCGCGCCCGGCGCCGGTCGACGCCGACCAGGTCACCGTGCGCCGCGGCGACACGCTCAGCCGCATCGCGACGCGCACCGCGCCGCAGGGCGTGTCGCTGGAGCAGATGCTGGTGTCGTTGTATCGCGCCAACTCGCACGCGTTCATCGACAACAACATGAACCTGCTGCGCGCCGGCGCGGTGCTCGCCGTGCCGCGCGCAGACGCCGTGGCGCAGGTGCCGCGCGACGAGGCGCTGCAGGTGATCCGCGCGCAGAGCGAGGACTTCAACGCGTACCGCCAGCGCCTGGCGGGCGTCGCGCCTGCATTGCGCGCCGACGAGCCGGCGCGACGCGCCACCGGCACGGTGCAGGCGTCGGTCGACGAACGCGCGCCGTCGGCGGCCGCGCCCGACCAGCTGAAGCTGTCGCAGGGCACGGTGCAACCCGGCGCCGCGGAGGCGCGCCTGTCGCGCGAGGCGGAACAGCGAGACACGTCGACGCGCGTCGCCGAGTTGTCGCGCAACGTCGAGGAACTCGCACGGCTGCAACAGGCGGCCCGTCCGGAGGCCGAGGCGTCGCAGCCCGCCGCGGCGGCGGCCACCGCGCCGGCCTCGGCGGCTTCGGCTGCGGTGCTGACCCCGGCAGCGCCGGTGGTCGCAGCCGCGCCCGCGCCGGCCGCGGCGCCCGCACCCGCGCCCGCGCCCGCCGCGCCGGCGACCGAACCCGGCTTCGTCGAGACACTGCTCGACAACCCGCTGGTGCTGCCCGCCGCCGGCGTGCTGATCGCGCTGCTCGCCGGGCTGGGCATCTACCGGCTGCGCCGCAAGTCGCCGGTGGACAGCGGCGAGACGTCGTTCCTCGAGAGCAAGATCCAGCCCGATTCGTTCTTCGGGGCCACCGGCGGACAGCGTGTCGACACGCGAGAGGCGGCAGCCACGGGCGCGCCGTCGTCGATGAGCTACTCGCTGAGCCAGCTCGACGCGATCGGCGACGTCGATCCGGTCGCCGAGGCCGACGTCTACCTGGCCTACGGCCGCGACCTGCAGGCCGAGGAGATCCTCAAGGAGGCGATGCGCGCCAACCCGGAGCGACTGGCGATCCGCAGCAAGCTGCTCGAGGTCTATGCGAAGCGCCGCGACACCAAGGGATTCGAGGCGCTGGCAACGCAGCTGTACGGGCTCACGCGCGGCGAAGGCGAAGACTGGCTGAAGGCGCAGGAGCTCGGCCGCCAGATCGACCCCGACAACGCGCTGTACCAGTCCGGCGGCAAGCCGGCGGGCGGCGCGGTGGCGGCGGCGACCGCGGCGGCGGCGCTCGGCGCGACGACGATGCCGCAGTCGGTGCTTCCCACGCCCTCGGCCTACGCGGTGCCGGATTCGCGCCAGCCGATCGAACCGCTGGCGCCGATGGACGTCGAGCTCGACCTCGACCTGAACGCACCGCCGCCCCCCGGCGAGCCGCTGTCGGCGCCGATGCCGCTGATGGAGGCGACCCAGCCGCTGTCGCCGTCGATCGCCCCCGACTCGCAGCTCGACTTCGAGATCCCGATCGACGACGCGCCGCCGCCGCGCACCGCGGCGGCGCCCGCACCCGCGGCGTTCGACCTCGGTTCGCTGTCGCTCGACCTCGACGCGCCGGGGCCGGCGAACACGTTGCCGGGCGCGCTCGAGCCGCCGATGCTCGACTTCGGCACGCTCGCCGGCGCGAAGCCGGTCGAGTTGCCGCCCGAGGACGACGACGAGATCGTCGACCCTCTGCAGCGCAAGCTCGAGCTCGCCGAGGAGTTCCGCCAGATCGGCGACGTCGAAGGTGCACGCGACCTGCTCGAGGAGGTCGTCGCCAAGGGCGGCGACTCGCTGAAGGCCAAGGCGCAGGCGATGCTCGACGATCTCGCCTGACGGCGCGACGGCTGCGGCGACCGTGGCGTCGCGCCTCGCGCTGGGCGTCGCCTACCGCGGCGCCGGCTACCACGGCTGGCAGAGCCAGCCCGACGGACGCACCGTGCAGGACCGCCTGGAGCAGGCGTTGTCGGCGTTTGCCGACGCGCCGGTCGCCACGGTCTGCGCGGGCCGCACCGACGCGGGCGTGCACGCGCTGAACCAGGTCGTGCACCTGGACCCGCCGGTCGAGCGCGAGCCGTTTTCGTGGGTGCGCGGCACCAACCGCTTCCTGCCTGGCGACATCGCGGTGCAGTGGTGCCGCCCGGTCGGCGGCGACTTCCATGCCCGCAACAGCGCGCTCGGCAGGCGCTACGCCTACGTGGTGCTCGAGTCGCCGGTGCGCCCGGCGCTCGAGGCGGGGCTGGCCGGCTGGGTGTTCCGCCCGCTCGACGGCGATTCGATGCGCGCCGCGGCCGACCTGCTGGTCGGTACGCACGACTTCAGCGCGTTCCGTGCCGCCGCCTGCCAGGCCGCGAGTCCGGTGAAGGAACTGCGCGCGATCGGCATCTCGCGCCGCGGCGCCGCCACCGGGGCTTACTGGCGCTTCGACTTCGACGCCAGCGCGTTCCTGCACCACATGGTGCGCAACATCATGGGCTGCCTGGTGGCGGTGGGGCAGGGCCGGCACCCGCCGGGCTGGGTCGGCGAGGTGCTGGCGTCGCGCCGTCGCGAGGTGGCGGCGCCGACGTTCGCGCCCGACGGGCTGTACTTCGCCGGCGCGTACTACGATGCGCGGCATGGACTGCCCGCCGCGACGCCCGCTTTCGACTGGATCCCCTGACGCCGCCCGGCGCACGCGCATCAAGATCTGCGGCCTGACGCGCGAGGCCGACGTCGACGTCGCGGTCGACGCCGGGGCCGACGCGGTCGGGTTCGTGCTGTGGACGGGCAGTGCGCGTGCCGTCGACGTGGCGAGGGCGGGGACGCTGTCGCGGCGGCTGCCGCCTTTCGTCACGCCGGTGCTGCTGTTCGTCAACGCGACGCCGGCCGAGGTGGCCGCGGGCGTGGCCGCAGTGCCGCACGCGCTGCTTCAGTTCCACGGCGACGAGACGCCGGTGCAGTGCGACGCCGCCAACCGGCCATACCTGCGCGCCGCGCGCATGGCGCCTGGGTTCGATTTGCTAGACTTCGCGGCCCGATTCCCGAACGCCAGCGGCCTGCTGCTCGACGCGCACGTCGAGGGCTACGGTGGCGGCGGAAAGGCCTTCGATTGGTCCTCGATTCCTCCCGGCGTGCCCTGTCCGGTCGTTTTGTCTGGTGGGTTAAATCCTGCCAACGTGACCGATGGCGTGCTTCGCGTGCGGCCCTGGGCCGTTGACGTGAGCTCCGGCGTCGAGAGCGCGAAAGGCATCAAGGATGCCGCGCTGATGCGCCGGTTCTGCCAGGCGGTGCGCGAAGCCGACGGACGGCTCGCCGCCGCGATCTGAGACCCGTTTCCGATGCTGAACTACTCCCAACCCGACGCGCGCGGGCACTTCGGCCCGTACGGCGGCACCTTCGTCGCCGAGACGCTGATCCACGCGCTCGACGAACTGAAGGCCGCCTACGGCCGCTACCGCACTGACCCCGAGTTCGTCGCCGAATTCCAGTCCGAACTGAAGCACTTCGTGGGCCGGCCCAGCCCCGTGTACCACGCTGCGCGTCTGTCGCGCGAACTCGGTGGCGCGCAGATCTACCTCAAGCGCGAGGACCTCAACCACACCGGTGCGCACAAGGTCAACAACACGATCGGCCAGGCGCTGCTGGCGCGCCGCATGGGCAAGCCGCGCGTGATCGCCGAAACCGGCGCCGGCCAGCACGGCGTGGCCACCGCCACCGTGTGCGCGCGCTACGGCATGGAGTGCGTCGTCTACATGGGCGCCGAGGACGTCAAGCGCCAGAGCCCGAACGTGTACCGCATGCACCTGCTCGGCGCCAAGGTGGTGCCGGTCGACAGCGGCAGCAAGACGCTGAAGGACGCGCTCAACGAGGCGCTGCGCGACTGGGTGACGAACGTCGAGAACACCTTCTACATCATCGGCACCGTCGCCGGCCCGCACCCGTACCCGATGCTGGTGCGCGACTTCCAGCGCGTGATCGGCGACGAGTGCCTGTGGCAGATGCCCGAGCTGATCGGCCGCCAGCCCGACGCCGTGATCGCCTGCGTCGGCGGCGGCAGCAACGCGATGGGCATCTTCTACCCCTACATCGAGCACGCCGGCACCCGCCTGATCGGCGTCGAGGCCGCAGGGCAAGGGCTCGGCACCGGCAAACACGCCGCCAGCCTGACGGCCGGCTCACCGGGCGTGCTGCACGGCAACCGCACCTATCTGCTGCAGGACGCCGACGGCCAGATCATCGAGACGCACAGCATCAGCGCCGGCCTCGACTACCCCGGCGTCGGCCCCGAGCACGCCTACCTGAAGGACATCGGCCGCGCCGAGTACGTCGGCGTGACCGACGCCGATGCCCTGGCTGCCTTCCACCGCCTGTGCCGCACCGAGGGCATCATCCCGGCGCTCGAGTCGAGCCACGCGGTGGCGTACGCGATGCAGCTCGCGCCGACCATGCGCAGCGACCAGGCACTGCTCGTCAACCTGTCGGGGCGCGGCGACAAGGACATCGGCACCGTCGCCGACCTGTCCGGCGCCGAGTTCTTCTGCCGCCCGTCGTGCCGTGGCCAGCAGGTGAAGCAATGATGCCGCGGTGTTCGGCGCGTTCGTGGCCTGTGGCGCCGGCGTGTCGCGTTCTCGGGCTGGCCCGGCGGAGGTCGCGATGAGCCGCATCGCCGCGACGTTCGATCGCCTGAAGGCGCGCGGGCACAAGGCGCTGATCCCGTTCGTCACCGCCGGCGACCCCTTCCCCGAGACGACGGTCGAGGTGATGCACGCGTTGGCCGCCGGCGGTGCCGACGTAATCGAGCTCGGCGTGCCGTTCTCCGACCCGATGGCCGACGGCCCGGTGATCCAGAAGGCCGCCGAGCGTGCGCTGGCCAAGGGCGTCGGCCTGGACCGGGTGCTGGGCGACGTGCGCGCCTTCCGTCAGCGTGATGCCACGACGCCGGTGGTGCTGATGGGCTACGCGAACCCGATCGAGCGCTACGACCAGCGCCTGGGCAGCGGACGCTTCGTCGCCGACGCGAAGGCGGCAGGCGTCGACGGTGTGCTCGTCGTCGACTACCCGCCCGAGGAGGCCGAGGGCTTTGCGCGCGCGCTGCGCGACGCCGGACTGGATCCGATCTTCCTGCTCGCCCCGACGTCGACCGACGAGCGCATCGCCGAGGTCGGCCGCATCGCCAGTGGCTACGTCTACTACGTGTCGCTGAAGGGCGTCACCGGCGCGGGGCACCTGGACACCGACGCGGTCGCCGCGATGGTGCCGCGCATCCGCGCCCGGGTGAGCGTGCCGGTGGGCGTGGGCTTCGGCATCCGCGATGCACAATCGGCGCGCGCCGTCGGCGCCGTCGCCGACGCGGTGGTCATCGGCACGCGGCTGGTGCAGATCCTCGAGGCCACGCCGCGCGAGCAGGTGGCCGAGGCCGCCAGGCGATTCATGGCCGAGATCCGCGCGGCCCTCGACACGTTGGGAAAGGACACCGCATGAGCTGGCTCGAGAAACTGCTGCCGCCGAAGATCCAGCCGACCGACCCGAGCGAACGTCGCACGGTGCCGGAGGGGTTGTGGATCAAGTGCCCGGCGTGCGAGACGGTGCTGTACAAGACCGACCTCGAGAAGAACCTCAACGTCTGCCCGAAGTGCGACCACCACCACCGCATCGGGGCGCGCGCGCGGCTCGACGGCTTCCTCGACGCGGAGGGCCGCTACGAGATCGGGCAGGAGGTGCTGCCGGTCGACGCGCTGAAGTTCCGCGACAGCAAGAAGTACCCCGACCGGCTGAAAGACGCGCTGGAGACCACCGGCGAGACCGACGCGCTGGTGGTGATCGGCGGCGCGGTGATGAGCGTGCCGCTGGTGGCGGCGTGCTTCGAGTTCGACTTCATGGGCGGCTCGATGGGTTCGGTGGTCGGCGAGCGCTTCGTGCGCGGTGTCGAGGCCGCCATCGAGCAGAAGGTGCCGTTCGTGAGTTTTGCCGCCACCGGCGGCGCGCGCATGCAGGAAGGCCTGCTGAGCCTGCTGCAGATGGCCAAGACCAACGCCGCGCTGACGCGGCTGGCGAAGGCAAGGCTGCCGTACGTCTCGGTGCTGACCGATCCGACGATGGGCGGCGTGTCGGCGAGCTTCGCGTTCGTCGGCGACGTGGTGATCGCCGAGCCGAAGGCGCTGATCGGCTTCGCCGGCC
>CAZUBF010000043.1:1609-21895 GCA_964618555.1 uncultured Azohydromonas sp. | reverse complement strand
GCGCCCTACGTCTTTCCCGACAAGCGCATCCACCTGCAGTACACGACCACCAGCCCGAAGCTGCACAAGGTGCTCGGCGTCGAGACGCCCGTGTTCGACTGACGCCGCCCGCGGCGCAGCGACGAAGGGGCCGCATCGCGGCCCCTTCGCGCTTCAAGGGTGGATAATCCGGTCCGCGTGCGGCATGGGCCGCGCGCATCCGCTGGGGGTGCTGGCGGTCGCGCACCGGGTGCGCGGCCTGCGGCTGAGAGAGTCCCCTTGAACCTGATTGAGGTAATCCTCGCGCAGGGAAGCCGTCAGCCTGAAGCCGCGCGCCCCGTGGGCGCCCGCGCCGCCACCGACCGCCGACCTGCCATCGACCGAAAGGCTCGCTGGCCATGTCCACCCGTTCCCGCACTCTTCACGCACCCCCGCTGCGCCGGTGCGCGCTGCGCCCGCTGGGTGCCGCACTGGCCGCGCTGCTGCCGCTGGCCGCAGCGGCCGACGAAACCGTGCAGCGCGTCACCATCACGGGCCGCACGCTGCAGCTCGGCGCCGACGTCGGTGGCTTCGGCGACGTCGCAGCGTCGCGCCTGCCGATGTCGGTGGGCACGCTCGACGCCGCGCGGCTGCTCGACGCCGGCGCACGCCAGGTCGCCGAGCTGGCGCGCTTCGACCCGGCGGTGGGCGACGCCTACAACGCCGAGGGCTACTGGAGCATCCTCGGCGTGCGCGGCTTCGTGATCGACAACCGCTTCAACTACCGCCGTGACGGGCTGCCGATCAACGCCGAGACCGCGCTGCCGCTGGCCAACGTCGAGCGGATCGAGCTGCTCAAGGGCACCAGCGGCATGCAGGCCGGCACCAGCGCGCCGGGCGGGCTGGTGAACCTGGTGGTCAAGCGCCCCGACGCCGACCTGCGCAGCGCACGCGTCGACGCGCGCGAAGGCGGCGGGCTCGGTGCGGCGCTCGACCTGAGCCAGCGCTTCGGCGCGTCGCGCGAGTTCGGCCTGCGCCTGAACCTGGCCTACGAACACCTCGACCCGCACACGCGCCACGCACGCGGGCGCCGCCACCAGGTGGCGCTGGCCGGCGACTGGCGCGTCACGCCCGGCTCGCGGCTCGAGGCCGAGTTCGAGACCGCGTTCCAGCGCCAGCCCAGCGTGCCCGGCTTCAGCCTGCTCGGCGACGCCGTGCCCGACGCCAGGGCCATCGACCCGCGCACCAACCTGAACAACCAGCCGTGGTCGCAGCCGGTGGAGTTCGAGGGGCGCACGGCGTCGCTGCGCTGGACGCAGTCGCTGGCGGCCGACTGGCGATTCGTCGCGCACGGCATGACGCAGCGCCTGCACACCGACGACCGCATCGCGTTCCCGTTCGGCTGCTACGACGCCGCCACCGACGTCTACTACGCCGACCGATTCTGCCCCGACGGCACCTTCGACCTGTACGACTTCCGCAGCGACAACGAGCGCCGGCGCAGCGACGCGCTGGACCTTCGCGTGGAGGGCCGGGCCGCCACCGGCGCGCTGCGTCACACGCTGGCCGCCGGTGTGCTGTTCACGCGCTTCGACGCACGCTTCGACCGCCAGGCCTACAACTTCACCGGCACCGGGCGCATCGATGCCGGCCTCGCCACCGAGGCGGCGCCCGACCTGACCGACGAGAACACGCTGCGCGACGAGCGCAGCACCGAGCTGTACCTGCGCGACCGCGTCGACCTCGCGCACGACTGGCAGCTGTGGGCCGGCGTGCGCCACACGCGGCTCGCGCGCGACAGCGTGCGCACCGACGGCTCGCGGCCGACGAGCTACGACCAGTCGGCGACGCTGCCGTGGCTGGCGCTGAGCCACCAGCCGACGCCGGCGCAGACCGTGTACGCCAGCTGGGGGCAGGGGCTGGAAACCGACGTGGCGCCGAACCGCGCGCGCTACACCAACGCCGGCCAGGCGCTGCCGGCGATCAAGAGCCGGCAGGTGGAGCTGGGCTGGAAGCTGCGTGCCGACGGCGTGGGCGCCGGCGTGGCGCTGTTCGACATCACGCGCCCGGTGGCCGCCGACATCGGCAGCTGCGACGACGACGGCACCTGCACGCGCCGCATCGACGGCGACGCGCGGCACCGCGGCGTCGAGGTGCAAGCCGACGCGACGCTGGGTCGCTGGGACGCGAACGCAGGCGCGATGTGGCTCGACGCCGAGCGCCGCGGGTCGGCCGACGAAGCGGTCAACGGGCTGCGCCCGGTCAACGTGCCGTCGCGCAGCCTGCGTTTCGGGCTGGGCTGGCGGCCGGCCGCGGTCGATGGGCTGGCGCTGCGCGCCGACGCGGTGCACGAGGGCGGGCGCTTCGTCGTGCCCGACCACGCCGCGCGCATCGGCGCCTGGACGCGCTTCGACCTGGGCGCGCGCTACGCGCAGCGCGTGGGCGCGACGACGCTGATCTGGCGCCTGGGTGTCGACAACGTCGGCGACAAGCGCGCGTGGAAGGAGGCGCCGTACCTGTACGGCCACGCGTGGCTGTTCCCGCTGCCGCCGCGCACGTGGCGTGTGTCGTTGCAGGCGGACCTGTGAGACGTCGGGGGTCGGGCGGCCTTCGCGCATGCCCGCACGACGGCCCGACCGTGAAGGGCGGGAGGTGGGGCTTGCGGCTGCGATCCGGCGCGGCCGTTCAGGTGCAGCCAGACCCGGCTGGAATGCGCATGGCGCGGACGTGATCGCCGGCCACGGCGTTCGACCTCGGGTCGCCACGGTGCGCCTCGGCCTGACGCAGCGCAACGCCGGTGCGCTGGCGCGACGCGACACTGCAGCGCACCAGCGGTGACCCATGCAAACGAAACGGCGGCACAGCACGAAGGCACTGCCCCTGGCTCTGGCCGCGTTGCTCGCGTCGGCGCCGGCGCCTGCGCACGCGCAGTCGCCGGCCAACGGCGTCGCGACGTCGGCGCCGACGAGCGTCGACCACATATCGGCGATCGACATCGCCGGCCGCCAGCGCATGCTGTCGCAGCGCATGGCCAAGGCTTACCTGCTGCTGGCGATGGGCGTCGCCGTCGACGAGTCGCGCGCGCTGCTGGCCGCATCGATCGAGCGCTTCGAAGCCCAACTCGCCGTGTTGAAGGCGGTCGAGCGGTCGGCCGACGCGACGGCTGCGCTGGGTGGGCTCGAGCGCCAATGGCTGGCCACCAAGGCAGTGCTGGTGCAGCCGCCGAGCCGAGCCGGCGCCGACGCGCTGTACGACGCCAGCGAGGCGCTGCAAAGCGCGGCGCATCAGGTGACGCTGGCGCTCGAACGTGGCCCGGTGTCGGCGGCCCAGCGGCTCGTCAATCTGGCCGGGCGCCAGCGCATGCTGACGCAGCGCATGGCCAAGTTCCACCTCTACCGCGCCTGGGACGCCTATGCCGAAGCCGCCGACATGGAGCTTCACGCGAGCCGCGCGCACTTCACCGCGGTGCTGCTGCGCATCGAGCGTTCGCACGACAGCGCCGCGATCGGTGACGCCGTGAGGCGCGTTCGCGAGCAGTGGGTGCCGTACGAGCAGGCGCTGCTCGCGAGCCGCGACCCGGCGCGCATCCGCGCCGGCGCGGCGCAGATGGCTGCGGCCAGTGAACGCGTGCTGGAAGCGACCGAGCAACTCGTCGCCGCAGTGATCGGCGAGGTCCGCCAACCTCGCCGCTGACGCCGGGCGCGTCGCGGCGCCGCCACCCGGGCCCGGCGCGAGCCTGAGCATCGGTCTGCATTGCACGATGCCTGGCTGGTGGCCTGCACGTGCAGCGGCGACCACGGGGCCTGCATGGTCGCGCCCGATGCGCTCCGCGACGAAGAGCCACCCATCCTGGTCGCAGCATCTCGTCGCAAGGCGGACGAAGCGCGCACGGTGCGGTGGCTGCAGGCGCCGCCGTCACCTGCCGCATCGACTTCGGTGCACGTCGGGCAACGCCGCCGCGGTCGTCTTCCAGCCACAGCCAGCGCCGCAGGCTCGGCAGGCGCGGCTTGACCGAACCGTCGGGCAGCGTCACTGGCTGGGCATGGTTCTGGCGGCACTCGGCAAAGCCCACGTGAGACCTGAGGACCGTGCTGCGGCCGCCTGAAGTGCCAAGGTTTGGCGCCGGCGACCCCACGTTGCGCTGATCCGGCAGGCGATTGACCACTTTCATGGGGTGGCAGGGCGCTTCGGGCCTCGACCTGAGGATTGACCCTGAGTCGCTTGCCGCCACACGGATCGCCCGCACCGGGTGTCGCCTGCCGCGAAGGCCGTCGCAAGGGGTGCGCGGTGGCGTTGCCGACCCTCGCACGCGAGCGCAGCAAGCTCGAGCGCGTCGCCCGGTGGTGCGGCGCGCCGACGCCGGTCGTCGTCACCGCACCGGGCGGTCGAGCGCGCGCGACGCGCCGAGCAGGGCCGGTGTCGCCGCGGTGATCAGCCAGGTCGGTATCTCGCGCAGGTAGCCGGCGAAGCGGCCCTTGTCCTCGAAGCGCCGGCGGAACCATGCGGCATCGAATGCGCGGCCCAGCCGCGGCACGACGCCGCCGCCCAGGTACACGCCGCCGCGCGCGCCCAGCGTCAGCGCCAGATTGCCTGCGACGTTGCCGAGGAAGCCGGTGAACCGGTGCACCGCCTCGACGGCCTGCGCGTCGCTGCCCTCGACGGCAGCGGCGGCGATGGCAGGGGCATCGGCCAGGTGCGCCGACATGCCGTCGCGTTCGCACAGCACCGCGTGCAGCGTGGCCAGTCCGGGGCCCGAGACGACGCGCTCGGCCGAGACATGGCCGAAGCGTGCGCGCAGCCGGGCGAGCAGGTCGGCGTCGATTTCGTCGGCGGCGGCCAGCGTGACGTGGCCGCCTTCGCCGGCCAACGGGACCCAGCCGCCTCGCGTGTCGGGCAGCAGCCCCGACACGCCGAGCCCGGTGCCCGGGCCGAGCACCGCGATCGCGCCGCCGGGCGCCGCGCTGCCGCCGCCGAGTGCACGCAGGTCGTCGGCGCCGAGCCAAGGCACGCTCAGCGCGAGCGCGGTGAAGTCGTTGATCACGACGAGGCGCTCGGCGCCGAGGGCGCGCTGCAGCGCGTCGATCGAGAACACCCACGGGTGGTTGGTCATGCGCACCTCGTCGCCGGTGACCGGCGTCGCGATGCCGATCGCCATCTGCGCCGGCGCGGGCAGCCGCTGTTCGGCCAGGTAGCGCCGCGCCGAGTCGAGCAGCGACGCGTGCGCGGCGCAGCGATGCACGACGATGCGCGAAGGTGCGGGGTCGGTGGCGTCCTGCCAGGCCCAGCGTGCGTGCGTGCCGCCGATGTCGCCGAGCAGGCGTGGAAAGCCGTGGCGGCGCCGGCTCATGCGTGCACCGCCGCAGCGCGCGACGGCGTGAAACCGCGACGGCGGGCCGGCGAAGGTGCAACCACGCGGCCACTGTAGCAGCCGGCCGCCGCGGCCGGCGCGGCGGGATACCATGCGCACCCGAGCCGATGTTGCGAACGATCCTGCCACCTCCTGCGCGGCCCGGCGCCGCGCACCGCACGAGCGCGTTGCCGCCGCGGCGGCCGTCGTCCGCGCGATGAGCCGGCCGGTGACGCACCCCGCGGCGGCGCATTTCGGCGCCGGCACGCCGGCGCACGACGGTGCGGCGCTGCGCCAGGCGCTCGCGGTGGAACTCGCGCGGCGCGCCGACGTCGGCGACCCGTCGTCGCGCGCGTCGGCCAGGGCCTGGATGCGCGCCGCGGCGGCCGCTTGCCGCGCGACGTTGGAGCCGCGCTGGGCGCGCACGCAGGCGCAGGACCGCGAAGCGATGACGCGCGCGTCGCCCCACGCCGCGCTGCCGCCGCGTCGCGTGCACTACCTGTCGATGGAGTTCCTGATGGGACGCGCGCTGGGCAACGCGCTGGCTGCGCTGGGCCTCGAAGGTGACCTGCGCGAGCAACTTGCGGGCGGCGGCCTGTCGCTGCCCGACGTGCTCGAGTCCGAGCGCGACATGGCGGTCGGCAACGGCGGCCTGGGGCGGCTGGCGGCCTGCTTCCTCGACTCGTTCGCCACGCTCGGGTTGCCGGCGTTCGGCTACGGCGTGCGTTACCAGTACGGCATGTTCGCGCAGCGCATCGTGCACGGTCAGCAGGTCGAGGCGCCCGACGACTGGCTGCGCGACGGCAACCCGTGGGAGATCCCGCGCCGCGAGCTGTGCTACGAAATCGGCTTCGGCGGTCGCGTCGAACACGACGGCGCCGCCAAGCGCTGGGTGCCCGAGATCTCGGTGCAGGCCAACGCCTACGACTTCATCGTGCCCGGCCACGGCACCGAACGCGTGGCGACGCTGCGCCACTGGCACGCCAGCGCGCTGCACCCGATCGACTTCGTGCTGTTCTGCCGCGGCGAGCACCTGCAGGCCGGGCGCGAGCACATCGAGGCCGACGTGCTCAACTGGGTGCTGTACCCCGACGACAGCACCCACGCCGGGCGCCAGCTGCGCCTGAAGCAGGAGTACTTCCTGGTCAGCGCATCGCTGCAGGACATGCTCGCGCGCCACCTGCGCGAGCAGGGGCGGCTCGACGACTTCGGCGCGAGGAACGTCGTCCACCTGAACGACACGCACCCGGCGCTGGCCCCGGTCGAGCTGATGCGCCTGCTGATCGACGTGCACGGCTTCGAGTGGGAGGCGGCGTGGGCGCAGGTGCGCGCGTCCACGAGCTACACCAACCACACGCTGATGCCCGAGGCGCTCGAGCACTGGCCGGTGCAGATGCTCAAGGAGCTGCTGCCGCGCCACCTCGAGATCGTCTTCGAGATCAACCACCGCTTCCTCGACGCGGTGCGCGCGCTGCACCCGCACGACGACGCGCTGGCGGCGCGGATGTCGCTGATCGACGAGTCCGGTGAGCGCCGGGTGCGCATGGCGTCGCTGTCGATCGCCGCGTCGCGGCGCGTCAACGGCGTGTCCGAGCTGCACTCGCAGCTGATGGTGCGCACGATCTTCGCCGACTTCGCGCGCCTGTGGCCCGAGCGCTTCACCAACGTCACCAACGGCGTCACCCCGCGGCGCTGGCTGTTGCAGGCCAACCCGGCGCTGTCGACGGCGATCGACGCGGCCATCGGCGACGCCTGGCGCCACGACCTCGACCGCCTGGCCGATCTCGCGCCGCTGGCCGCCGACCGCCGGCTCGGCGACGCGGTGATGCGCGCCAAGCGCCACAACAAGGAGCGGCTGGCGGCGCTGATCCGGCGCGAGCTGGGTGTCGAGGTCGATCCCGCCGGGCTGTTCGACGTGCAGGTCAAGCGCATCCACGAGTACAAGCGCCAGCTGCTGAACCTGCTGCACGTGATCGCGCGCTTCCAGGCCATCGTCGCCGAGCCGCACGTGGACTGGCAGTCGCGCACCGTGGTGCTGGCCGGCAAGGCGGCCACGGCGTATGTCGCGGCGAAGACCATCGTGCGGCTCGCGCACGACGTGGCACGCGTGGTCAACGACGACCCGCGCGTGGCCGGGCGGCTCAAGCTGGTGTTCCTGCCGAACTACAGCGTCTCGCTGGCCGAGGCGATCATCCCGGCGGCCGACCTGTCGCAGCAGATCTCGACCGCAGGCACCGAAGCCTCGGGCACCGGCAACATGAAGCTCGCGCTCAACGGCGCGCTGACCATCGGCACCTGGGACGGCGCGAACATCGAGATGGCGCAGGCGATGGGCGAGGCGCAGATGTTCGTCTTCGGCCTGCGCGCCGAGCAGGTGGCGCGCGAGAAGGAGCTGGGCTACGACCCTCGGCGCCACTACGAGGACCAACCGGTGCTGCGCGCGGTGATCGACGCGCTGCTGCGCGGCGACTTCTGGCCCGACGAGCCGCAGCGCTACCGCGCGCTGGTCGAGTCGCTGCTGAACAACGACCCCTACATGCTGCTGGCCGACTTCGCGAGCTACCTGCAGGCGCAGCAGCGCGTCGACGCGCTGTACCGCGAGCCCGAACGCTGGGCCGAGGCCGCGGTGCGCAACGTCGCGGCGATGGGGCGCTTCTCGAGCGACCGCACGATCCGCGACTACGTCGATCGCATCTGGTCGCGCGGCGGCTGAGCGGCGCGCCCCACGCACGATGCTGACCGACGACGACGTCCGCGCACTGGTCGAGGCCCGCCACGGCGACCCGTTCTCGGTGCTCGGCCTGCACGCCGACGACGCCGGAACGCTGTGGCTGCGCGCGCTGCTGCCCGGCGCGCGTGCGGTGGCGGTGGTCGAGCGCAAGGCCGGTCGGCGCCTGGCCACGCTGGCGCTGCGCCATGCCGACGGGCTGTTCGAGGCGGCGATCCCGCGCCGCCGCAAGACGTTCGCGTACTGGCTGCAGGTCGTCTGGCACGACGGCGGCACCGGCCGCTACGCCGACGCCTACGCCTACCCGCCGCTGATCGACGACACCGAGATCTACTACCTCGGCGAGGGCAGCCACCTGCGGCCGTACACCGTGCTCGGCGCGCATCCGGTCGAGGTCGAAGGCGTGGGTGGCGTGCGCTTCGCGGTGTGGGCGCCGAACGCGCAGCGTGCCAGCGTGGTCGGCGATTTCAACCAGTGGGACGGACGTCGTCACCCGATGCGGCTGCGCCACGGCGCCGGCGTGTGGGAGATCTTCGTGCCGCACGCCGCGCCGGGCGACCGCTACAAGTTCGAGCTGCGCACGCGCGACGGCGCCGTGCTGCCGCTGAAGGCAGACCCGTACGCACGCGCGTGCGAGCTGCGCCCGGCCACCGCGAGCGTGGTCGCACCGCTGCCGTCGGCGCGGCCGCTGCCGGCACAGCGCGCGCAGGCCAACGCGCGCAGCGCGCCGGTGGCGATCTACGAAGTCCATCTGGGTTCGTGGCGGCGCCACCCCGACGGCAGCTTCCACGACTGGGACCTGCTCGCCGCGCACCTGCCGGCTTACGTCGCCGACCTGGGCTTCACCCACGTCGAGCTGCTGCCGGTCTCCGAGCACCCGTTCGACGGCTCGTGGGGCTACCAGACGCTGGCGCTGTATGCGCCGACGGCGCGCTTCAGCGCGCCGCCGCACGACGTCGCGCGCGCCGGCGACCCGGCCGGCTTCCTGCGCTTCGTGCAGGCCTGCCGCGCGCACGGCCTGGGCGTGCTGGTCGACTGGGTGCCGGCGCACTTTCCGAGCGACGCCTGGGGCCTGGCGAGCTTCGACGGCACCGCGCTGTACGAACATGCCGACCCGCGCGAGGGCTTCCACCGCGACTGGCACACGCTGATCTACAACTACGGCCGCCACGAGGTGCGCAACTACCTGGTGGGCAGCGCGCTGTACTGGATCGAGCGCCTGGGCGTCGACGGGCTGCGCGTCGACGCGGTGGCGTCGATGCTGTACCGCGACTACTCGCGCGCCGAGGGCGAGTGGGTGCCCAACCTGCACGGCGGGCGCGAGAACCTGGAGGCGATCGCGTTCCTGCGCCGCGCCAACGAGGTGATCGGCATCGAGTGTCCCGGTTCGGTCACGGTGGCCGAGGAATCGACCGCGTTTGCCGGTGTCTCGGCACCGACCTACGTCGGCGGGCTGGGTTTCCACTACAAGTGGAACATGGGCTGGATGAACGACACGCTGGCCTACATGCGCGAGGACCCGGTGCACCGCCGCTGGCACCACGACCGCATGACCTTCGGCCTGGTCTACGCCTTCAGCGAGAACTTCGTGCTGCCGCTGTCGCACGACGAGGTGGTGCACGGCAAGGGGTCGATCCTGTCGCGCATGCCGGGCGACGAGTGGCAGCGCTTCGCCAACCTGCGCGCCTACTACGGCTTCATGTGGGGCCACCCCGGCAAGAAGCTGCTGTTCATGGGCCAGGAGTTCGCGCAGGGCAGCGAGTGGAACCACGACGCCGAGCTGCCCTGGCACTTGCTGCAGCACCCAGCGCACGCCGGCGTGAGCCATCTGGTGCGCGACCTCAACGCGCTGTACCGGCACCAAGAGGCGCTGCACCGGCTCGACCACGATCCCGCGGGTTTCGAGTGGATCGCCGTGCACGAGGCCGACACCTCGGTGTTCGCGTGGGTGCGGCGCGACGATGCCGGCGGCATGGTCATCGTCGTCGCCAACTTCACGCCGGTGCCGCGGCGCGGCTACCGCCTGGGCGTGCCCGACGGCGCCGCGGCGTGGCGCGAACTGCTGAACACCGACTCGGCCTACTACGGCGGCTCGAACCTGGGCAACGGCGGGCACGCGCTGGCCGTGGGCGACGAACCGGCGCATGGGCGCGGGCGCTCGATCGTGCTCGACCTGCCGCCGCTGGCCACCCTGTTCCTCGCTCCGGCATGAACGCCAAGGAGTCCGCGCTGCAGCCGATGCCGCCGTTGGGCGACCTGCCGACGCAGTTGCTGCCGGGGCGCACCGAGCCGATGGGTGCGCGGGTGCGCGACGGCGGCGTCAACTTCGCGGTGTTCTCGGACCACGCGCAGCGCGTCGAGCTGTGTCTGTTCGACGCGCAGGGCGCGCACGAGCAGCGCCGCTACGCGCTGCACGGCCCGCACGACGGCGTGTTCCACGGCTTCCTGCCCGGCGCCGGCGCCGGGCTGGTGTACGGTCTGCGTGCACACGGCCCCTGGCAGCCGGCGCAAGGGCACCGGTTCAACCCGCACAAGCTGCTGCTCGACCCCTGGGCGCGCGAGGTGGTCGGCCTGTTCCGCTGGCGACCCGAGCACTACGGCCACGACCTCGCGCACCCCGACGGCGCGAGCCACCCCGACACCCGCGACAACGCGCCGTGCACCTTCAAGGCGCGGGTCGCGCCGCCGCCGACGCCCGCGCCGGGGCGGGCGAACGCACCGCGGCACCGCACGGCCGACCTCGTGCTGTACGAGCTGCACGTCAAGAACTTCACGCAGCGGCTCGACGCCGTGCCGGCGGCGCTGCGCGGCACCTACGCCGGGCTCGCGCACCCGGCGGCCGTCGCGCACCTGAAGCGACTGGGCGTGACCACACTGTCGCTGCTGCCGGTGCAGCACCACCTCGACGAGATCGGCCTGGCCGAACGCGGGCTCGTCAACCACTGGGGCTACAACACGATCGGCTTCTTCTGCCCCGAGCCGCGTTACGCCAGCACGCGCGGCGACCCTTCCGCGGTGGCGGCGGAGTTCCGCGCGATGGTCGCGGCGCTGCACGACGCCGGGCTCGAGGTGGTGATCGACGTCGTCTTCAACCACACGCCGGAAGGCGACGAGCACGGCCCGACGCTGTCGTGGCGCGGGCTCGACAACGCCAGCTGGTATCGCGCGCGGCCCGACGCGCCCGGGCGCATCGAGAACCTCACCGGCTGCGGCAACACGGTGAACGTCGCGCACCCGCGCGTGGCGCAGTTCGTGCTCGACGCGCTGCGCCACTGGGTGCTGGAGATGGGCGTCGACGGCTTCCGCTTCGACATCGCGCCGGTGCTCGGCCGCACGCGGCAAGGTTTCGACCCCGACAGCGCGTTTTTCGTCGCGCTGCGGCAGGACCCGGTGCTCGCCGGCGTGCACCTGATCGCCGAGCCCTGGGACCTGGGTTACGACGGCTACCAGCTCGGGCGCTTCCCGGGGCGTTTCCTCGAGTGGAACGACAAGTTCCGCGACGGCGTGCGCCGGTTCTGGATGCATCGCGGCGTCGGCCGCGGCGAGTTCGCGCGCCGCTTCACCGCCAGCAGCGACCTGTTCCACCACGGCCAGCGGCGTCCGAGCGCGTCGGTGAACTTCGTCGCCTGCCACGACGGCTTCACGCTGGCCGACATGGTCAGCTACGCGCACAAGCACAACGAGGCCAACGGCGAGTACAACCGCGACGGTCGCAACGGCGAGCCGGCGTGCAACTTCGGCCACGAGGGGCCGTCCAGCGACCCGTCGATCCTCGCGCAGCGCGAGCGCGTGCGCCGCGCGATGCTCGCCACCACGCTGCTCGCGCAGGGCACGCCGATGCTGCACGGCGGCGACGAGGTCGGCCACAGCCAGCAGGGCAACAACAACGCCTACTGCCAGGACAACCCGACCAGCTGGCTCGACTGGATGCACGCCGACGAGGGCCTGATCGCCTTCACCGCGGCGGTGCTGGCGCTGCGCCGCGAGCTGCCGGCGCTGCGCCACGACACGTGGTTCCGCGTCGAGGCGGCGGCCAACGGCGAGCGCGCTCTGGTCTGGTACCGCCCCGACGGCGCGGAGATGCGGCTCGACGACTGGCACGACGCGACGCGCCACGCGTTCGCGTGCCGGATCGACCTGCGCGGCGATCCGACCCCCGGGGGGCAGTTCGCCGCCGAGCCGGGCGTCGCGGTGCTGCTGCTGTTCAACGCAGAGGCGGCCGCGGTGGACTTCGCCGTGCCCGGCGGCCCCTGGCACCTGAGGCTCGACAGCAGCGGCTCCCTGCCGCCGGCGCTGGCGCTCGACGCCGGCACCACGCTGTCGGTGCCGGCGTCGACGCTGCTGGCGCTGTGCGCCGTGCCTTCGCCCGCGCCATGATGGACCTGAGGCGACGCGCCAGCGGCGTGCTGCTGCACCCGACCTCGCTGCCCGGGCCGCACGGCTGCGGCGACCTCGGCCCTGGCGCCTTCCACTTCGTCGACTGGCTGCACGGCGCGGGTCAGCGCGTGTGGCAACTGCTGCCGACCAACCCGATCGGCCCAGGCAACTCGCCCTATCAGAGCGTGTCGGCGTTCGCCGGCAGCGAGCTGATGGTCGCCCTCGAGCCGTTGGTCGAGCGCGGCTGGCTCGCGCCGACCGAGCCTGCGCGTTTCGACCGTCACCGCGTCGACTGGGCGCAGGTCGTGCCGTGGCGCATGCGGCGGCTGCGCGAGGCCGAGGCGGGGTTCCGCGCCTGCGCATCGGCGGCGGACCGCGCCGCGTTCGCGCAATGGTGCGCCGCCGAGGCCGCCTGGCTCGACGACTACGCGCTGTTCATGGCGCTCGACCAGGCGCACCGCGCGCGGGGCGGCGAAGGCGGCTGGTGGGCCTGGGACGCGACGCTGGCCGCGCGCGAACCGCGTGCGCTCGCGGCGGCCGCGCGCGAGCACGCCGGCGAGGCCGGCTTCTGGCGTTTCGCGCAGTGGTGCTTCGGCTGGCAGTGGGCTGCGCTGCACACCCACGCGCGGGCGCGCGACGTCGCGGTGGTCGGCGACCTGCCGATCTTCGTCGCGCACCACAGCGCCGACTGCTGGGCGCGGCCCGACCTGTACTTCCTCGACGACGCGTTCCAGCCGACGGTGGTCGCCGGCGTGCCGCCCGACTATTTCAGCGCCACCGGGCAGCGCTGGGGCAACCCGCTGTACCGCTGGGAGCGCATGGCCGCAGAAGGGTACGCGTGGTGGGTCGCACGCGTGCGGCGCGCGCTGGCGCTGGCCGACGCGTTTCGCATCGACCACTTCCGCGGCTTCGCCGGCTACTGGGAGATCCCGGCCGCGTGCCCGACCGCGGTCGATGGCCGCTGGGTGGCGGGCCCCGGCGCGATGCTGTTCGAGGCCATCGAGGCGGCGCTGGGGCGGTTGCCGATCGTCGCCGAGGACCTCGGCGTGATCACCCCCGACGTCGTCGCGCTGCGCGAGCGCTTCGGCTTTCCGGGCATGCGCATCCTGCAGTTCGCGTTCGCCGGCGACGCCGGCGAACGCTTCCTGCCCCACAACCACGCGCCCGAGACGGTCGTCTACACGGGCACGCACGACAACGACACCACGCGCGGCTGGTGGCACGCCTGCACGGAACGCGAGCGCGTCTTTGCCGGCACCTACCTCGCCTGTGGAGGGCACGACGTGCACTGGGCGATGATCCGCGCGGCGAGCCAGTCGGTGGCGCACCTGGCGATCTTCCCGCTGCAGGACGTGCTCGGGCTCGACGGCAGCCACCGCATGAACCTGCCCGGCACGCTCGAAGGCAACTGGGGCTGGCGCTTCGACTGGGAGATGGTCGGCAGCGAGCCCGCGCGCGTGCTGGGGAGGATCACCGCGGCGTCGGGGCGCGGCCCCTTCGACCGCCTGCCATTGCCGCCCGCGCCGGACGGCTACCGCGCGCCGTAGGATCCCGGGAGCCGAGGCGCCTCCCCCCGCCGGAGGCAGGCCGATCCGCGCGAGCACCGGCGACGCGCGGCGACCTTCGATCGGCCGCCGCGCGTCGGCACCGCGCGCGATCGGCGTCCCGTCAGCCGGGTGCCTTCAGGCCACCGCCGCGGATCCGGCCTTGCCGGTCTGCCGGCGGCGCCGCGGGGAAGGCGCCGATGGAACCGCGGGAGAGGGGACGACTTCAGCCGCCCGCCGGGTCATCCGCCGGCGCGCCGCCCATCACCTGGCTGAAGCCGGCGTCGACGTAGGTGATCTCGGCGGTGACACCGGCGGCGAGGTCCGACAGCAGGAACGCCGCGACGTTGCCGACGTCGTCGATCGTCACGTTGCGCTTGAGCGGCGCATTGCGCTCGACGATGTCGAGGATGCGATGGAAGCTCTTGATGCCCGACGCCGCCAGCGTGCGGATCGGCCCGGCCGAGATGCCGTTGACGCGGATGCCGCGCGGCCCGAGGTTGGCCGCGAGGTAGCGCACGCTCGCCTCGAGCGACGCCTTGGCCAGCCCCATCGTGTTGTAGTGCGGCACGTAGCGCATCGCGCCGAGGTAGGTCATCGTCAGCAGCGCCGACCGCGGGTTCAGGTACGGTAGCGCCGCCTTGGCCATTGCCGGGAAGCTGTACGCCGAGATCTCGTGCGCGACGCGGTAGGCCTCGCGGCTGAGCCCGTCGAGCAGGTCGCCGGCGATCGCCTCGCGCGGCGCGAAGCCGATCGAGTGCACGAAGCCGTCGAAGGTCGGCCACGCCTGGGCCAGGTCGGCAAACAGGCGTTCGATCTGCGCGTCGTCGCCGACGTCGCAGTCGAACACCAGCTGCGAGTCGAACTCGGCGGCCAGTTCGGTGATGCGACCGCGGAACCGCTCGCCGACGTAGCTGAACGCCAGCTCGGCGCCTTCGCGGCGGCAGGCGCGCGCGATGCCGTAGGCGATCGAGCGGTTGGACAGCAAGCCGGTGATCAGCAGCCGCTTGCCGGCGAGGAATCCCATGGCATCTCCCACTGTGACCGACCGCCGGGCCGGCGGCGGGGTGTCGTCTTGAAGGCGGCGACGATTCTCGCACGCACGCCGGGCCAGGGCGTCGCACGGTGGCGGGCGGCTTGAACGGGGTTTGCGCTGTGCTTATAATGCGCGCTTCACTGAAGTGCAGCATTGCGCGAAGCGATGCAATGGGGCGGTGTCATCCAGCCCTTTTTTTTTGCTCGATCGTTTTTTCGCACCGTTTTCGCGCCGTCTGTCCAGCGCCGCTGTTCGCCACCCGCCGCCTTCTTCACCCGACGTCTTCGCCGACCAGAACCGAACGTGCCCAGCAGGTTGACCCCGCGCCAGACGCGGCAGCCCCGCAAACCCACGCGTGGCGCGCCCACGCGCGGCGAGGCCGTGCGCGCGCGTCCGGTTCGTGGCGCGGTGCCGGTGCGCACGGCGAATGATCCCTGGGCCGCGGCCGCGGCGTCGTCCGGAGGCTGGATGGCCGCGATCGAGCGCACGGTCGCCGGCATGGGCTACGACCTGGTCGACGTCGAACGCGCGGCGCTGGGGCTGTTGCGCGTGACCATCGACCGTCTGCCCGGGCGCACCTACCCCGTCGGGGACTCGGCCTTCGTCACCGTCGACGATTGCGAGGCGGTGACGCGCCAGCTGCAGTACGTGCTCGAGGTCGAGGGCTGCGACTATGCGCGGCTCGAGGTGTCGTCGCCCGGGCTCGACCGTCCGCTCAAGCGCGTCGCCGACTACGAACGATTCACCGGCGCCGAGGTCGACCTGACGCTCAAGGAGCCGTACGAGGGCCGCCGCAGGTATCGCGGCCGGCTGCTGGCCGGCGAGGGCGGGCAGTGGCGCCTGGCGCTGCCCGACGGCGTGCGCGCGCTCGACTTCGCGTTCGACGAGGTGCGCGAGGCGCGGCTGGTGCCGGTGGTGGATTTCAAGGGCCGCAGGGCCCGCCCCGAGACGCCTGCGGCGTCCGGGTCCGACGAGGTTGACGGAGGTCGAAGGGAATGAACCGCGAAATGCTGATGCTGGTCGACGCCATCTCGCGCGAGAAGAACGTCGATCGTGACGTGGTGTTCGGCGCGGTCGAGGCGGCGCTGGCGCAGGCGACGAAGAAGCTGCACGGCGGCGAGGTCGACATCCGCGTCGCCGTCGACCGCGAGACCGGCGATTACGAGACGTTCCGCCGCTGGCACGTCGTGCCCAACGAGGCCGGGCTGCAGAACGCCGAGGCCGAGGTGCTGCTGTTCGAGGCGCAGGAGCAGATCCCCGACATCGAGGTCGACGACCACATCGAGGAGCCGATCGAGTCGGTGCCGATCGGGCGCATCGGCGCGATGGCCGCCAAGCAGGTGATCCTGCAGAAGATCCGCGACGCCGAGCGCGAGCAGCTGCTCAACGACTTCCTCGCGCGCGGCGACAAGATCTTCGTCGGCACGGTCAAGCGCCTGGACAAGGGTGACGTGATCGTCGAGAGCGGCCGTGTCGAGGGGCGCCTGAAGCGCGGCGAGATGATCCCGAAGGAGAACCTGCGCAGCGGCGACCGCGTGCGCGCGTACATCCTGGGCGTCGACCCGACGGTGCGCGGCCCGCAGATCATGCTGTCGCGTTCGGCGCCGGGCTTCATGATGGAGCTGTTCCGCCAGGAGGTGCCCGAGATCGAGCAGGGCCTGCTCGAGATCAAGAGCTGCGCGCGCGACCCGGGCAGCCGCGCGAAGATCGCCGTCGTCTCGCACGACCGTCGCGTCGACCCGATCGGCACCTGCGTCGGCGTGCGCGGCTCGCGCGTCAACGCCGTCACCAACGAGGTCGCCGGCGAGCGCGTCGACATCGTGCTGTGGAGCGAGGACCCGGCGCAGTTCGTCATCGGCGCGCTGGCGCCGGCGAACGTGCAGTCGATCGTCGTCGACGAGGAGCGCCACGCGATGGACGTGGTCGTCGACGAGGAGAACCTCGCGATCGCGATCGGACGCGGCGGGCAGAACGTGCGTCTGGCCAGCGAGCTCACCGGCTGGCGCATCAACATCATGACCGCCGAGGAGTCGCAGGCCAAGCAGGCGCAGGAGAGCGACTCGGTGCGCCGCCTGTTCGTCGACAAGCTCGACGTCGACGAGGAGGTCGCCGACATCCTGATCGCCGAGGGTTTCACGAGCCTCGAGGAGGTGGCCTACGTGCCGATCGCCGAGATGCTCGAGATCGAGGCCTTCGACGGCGACACGGTCAACGAGCTGCGCACCCGTGCGAAGGACGCGCTGCTGACGATGGAGATCGCGCGCGAGGAGCGCGTCGAGGAGGTGTCGCAGGACCTGCGCGACCTCGAGCTCGACGGCCAGGGCCTGACGCCCGAGCTGATCTCCAGGCTCGCCGACGGCGGCATCCACACCCGCGACGATCTCGCCGACCTCGCGGTCGACGAGCTCACCGAGATGACCGGCCTCGACGACGAGGCGGCCAAGGCGCTGATCATGAAGGCGCGTGAACACTGGTTCACCGCCTGAGCGCCGCCGCCGCACCGCGTCCACCGGTTAACGAAGCAAGGAAATCCCACATGGCAGTCACCACCGTCGCCCAGTTGGCCGCCGAGCTCAACCGCCCGGCGGCAACGCTGCTCGAGCAGCTGCAGTCGGCTGGCGTGCGCAAGGGCTCGACCGACGATGCGCTGACCGAGCACGACAAGGAGCGCCTGCTCGAGTACCTGCGCACCGTCCACGGCACGGCCGGTGGCGAACGCAAGAAGATCACGCTCACGCGCAAGAGCACCAGCGAGATCAAGCAGGCCGACGCCAGCGGAAAGGCGCGCACGATCCAGGTCGAGGTGCGCAAGAAGCGCGTGTTCGTCAAGCGCGAGGAGGCGGCGCCGGCCGAGGAGGCCGCGCCCGCCGCGCCGGTGATCGACGAAGCCGAACTGCAGCGCCGCGAGGAAGAGGCGCAGCGCCAGGCCGACCTGCTCAAGCGCCAGGAGGAGGAGCTCGCCGAGCGCCGCCGCCAGCGCGAAGCCGAGGAGCGCGCCGAACGCGAGGCCGCCGAGCAACGCGCGCGCGAGGCTGCCGAGAAGGCCGCTGCCGAGCTCGCCGCCGCCGAGGCGGCCAAGCAGGCCGGCGCCAAGGCCAAGCCCGAGCCGCCTGTGCCGGCCCCCGCCCCCGCCGCCGAAGCGCCGAAGCCGGCGCTGCGCGTGGTCAAGGCGGTCGACGTCGACGCTGCCGAGAAGCAGCGCCTGGCCGATCTGGAGAAGCGCCGCAAGGCCGCCGAGGCCGAGGCCGCGGCGATCCGCGCGATGATGTCGCAGCCGCGCAAGGTGCTCACCGCCAAGAAGCCCGAGGAGGCCAAGCCGGCCGAGGCGGCGAAGGCCGGCATTGCGGGCACGATCCATCGGCCGAAGACCGCTGCCGGCGCGCCGGGCGCGGCCGGTGCCGCCAAGCCGGGCGACAAGAAGTCGGTCAAGTCGGACAAGATGTCTTCGGCCTGGGCCGACGGCGCCAAGCGTCCCGGGGCGGTCAAGGGACGCACCGACGCCGGCGCGGCGCGTGGCGGCTGGAAGGCGCCGCGCGGCGGCGCACGGCGCGGCGGCGACCGCGGCGAGGGCGAGTCGAGCTACGTCGCGCCCGCCGAGGCGCCGGTGCACGAGGTGCACGTGCCCGAGACGATCTCGGTGGCCGACCTCGCGCACAAGATGAGCGTCAAGGCCAGCGAGGTCATCAAGCAGCTGATGAAGCTCGGGCAGATGGTGACGATCAACCAGCAGCTCGACCAGGAGACGGCGATGATCGTCGTCGAAGAGATGGGGCACAAGGCGTTCGCCGCCAAGCTCGACAGCCCCGAGGCGTTCCTGGTCGAGGAGGGCGAGACGTCGTCGCACGCCGAGGCGCTGCCGCGCGCGCCCGTGGTCACCGTGATGGGCCACGTCGACCACGGCAAGACCTCGCTGCTCGACCACATCCGCACCAGCCGCGTCGCGGCCGGCGAGGCCGGCGGCATCACGCAGCACATCGGCGCGTACCACGTGCAGACGCCGCGGGGCATGATCACGTTCCTCGACACGCCCGGCCACGAGGCGTTCACGGCGATGCGCGCGCGCGGTGCCAAGGCCACCGACATCGTGATCCTGGTCGTGGCTGCCGACGACGGCGTGATGCCGCAGACCAAGGAGGCGATCCACCACGCGAAGGCCGCGGGGGTGCCGATCGTCGTCGCCATCAACAAGATCGATAAGCCCGACGCCAACCCCGAGCGCGTGCGCAGCGAACTGGTCGCCGAGTCGGTGGTGCCCGAGGAGTTCGGCGGCGACTCGCCGTTCTGCGCGGTGTCGGCCAAGACCGGCCAGGGCATCGACGAACTGCTCGAGCAGGTGCTGCTGCAGGCCGAGGTGCTCGAGCTGACGGCGCCGGTCGACGCGCCGGCCAAGGGCCTGGTGATCGAGGCTCGGCTGGACAAGGGCAAGGGCCCGGTGGCCACCGTGCTGGTGCAGTCGGGCACGCTCAGTCGTGGCGACGTCGTGCTCGCCGGCAGCTCGTACGGGCGGGTGCGCGCGATGCTCGACGAGGACGGCAAGCCGGCCCAGGAGGCGGGGCCGTCGATCCCGGTCGAGATCCAGGGTCTGACCGAAGTGCCGGCGGCGGGCGACGAGTTCATGGTGCTCGCCGACGAGCGCCGCGCACGCGAGATCGCCACGTTCCGCCAGGGCAAGTACCGCGAGGTCACGCTGAACAAGCGCCAGGCCGCCAAGCTCGAGAGCATGTTTGAGCAGATGGGCGAAGGCAAGGTGCTGACGCTGCCGCTGATCGTCAAGGCCGACGTGCAGGGTTCGCAGGAGGCGCTCGCGACCTCGCTGCTCAAGCTGTCGACCGACGAGGTGAAGGTGCAGATCGTGCACGCCGCCGTCGGCGCCGTCAGCGAGAGCGACGTCAACCTCGCGCTGGCGTCGAAGGCCGTCGTCATCGGCTTCAACGTGCGCGCCGACGCGGGGGCGCGCAAGCTCGCCGAGGGCAGCGGCGTCGACATCCGCTACTACAACATCATCTACGACGCGGTCGACGACGTGAAGGCGGCGATGAGCGGGCTGCTGGCGCCCGAGCAGCGCGAGGAGGTCATCGGCACCGCCGAGATCCGGCAGGTGTTCGTCGCCTCGAAGATCGGCACGGTGGCCGGCTCGATGGTCACCGCCGGGGTGGTGCGCCGCGGCGCGCGCTTCCGCCTGCTGCGCGACCACGTGGTCGTCTACAGCGGGGAGGTCGAGTCGGTGCGCCGCATCAAGGAGGACGTGCGCGAGGTCAAGGAAGGCTTCGAGTGCGGCATCAAGCTGAAGAACTAC
>CAZUBF010000043.1:0-1508 GCA_964618555.1 uncultured Azohydromonas sp. | reverse complement strand
CAGCGCGACCTGGCCGAGCTGATCCGCGAGCTGAAGGATCCGCGCATCGGCATGCTGACGATCAGCGCGGTCGACGTCTCGCCCGACTACGCACATGCGCAGGTCTGGTTCTCGCTGCTCGTGGGCGACCCCGCCGAGTGCGAGATCGCGCTCAACGAGGCCGCGGGCTTCCTGCGCAACGGCCTGTTCAAGCGACTGGCGATCCACACCGTGCCGACGCTGCACTTCCATTTCGACCGCACGACCGAACGCGCCGCCGAGCTCAACGACCTCATTCGCCGCGCCAACCAGTCGCAGGCGAAGGACTGACCCGGTGACGCCCCCGCGCGCGCGCGTGCCGCGCCGTGCCGTGCACGGCGTGCTGCTGCTCGACAAGCCGGCCGGCCTGTCGAGCAACGATGCGCTGCAGCGCGCCAGGCGGCTGTACCGCGCCGAGAAGGCCGGCCACACCGGCACGCTCGACCCGCTGGCCAGCGGGCTGTTGCCGATCTGCTTCGGTGCGGCGACGAAGTTCGCGCAGGCGAGCCTCGATGCCGACAAGGCCTACCGCGCGACGCTGGCGCTCGGCGTCACGACGACGACCGGCGACGCCGAGGGCGAGGTCGTCGAGCGTCGCACCGTCGCGATCGACCGCGCCGAGATCGACGCCGTGTGCGCGCGTTTCGTCGGTGCGATCGACCAGGTGCCGCCGATGCACTCGGCGCTGAAGCACCGGGGCCGCGCGCTGTACGCCTACGCGCGCGCCGGCGTCACCGTCGAGCGCGCGCCCCGCCGCGTGACGATCCACCGCCTGGACGTCGTCGGGTGGGATGGCGAGCGGCTGGTGCTCGACGTGGCGTGCAGCAAGGGCACCTACGTGCGCACGCTGGCCGAGGACCTCGGCGCCGCACTCGGCTGCGGGGCGCACCTGGCCGCGCTGCGCCGGACCGCCAGCGGGGCGCTGAGCGTCGACGACGCGACGACGCTCGACGCGCTGCAGGCGCTCGACGAGCCCGGGCGCGACGCGCGGCTGCTGCCGCCCGACGCGCTGGTGTCGCACTGGCCGCCGGTGGCGCTGCCCGACGACGAGGCGGGGCGCTTCCTCGCCGGGCTGCGCCGCCGCGTGGGCCTGCCCGACGCGCCGGCCGTGCGCGTGTACGGCCCGCAGCCGCGCGCCTTCCTCGGCAGCGCCCACATCACCGCCGGCGAACTGATCGCCGACCGTCTGCTCAGTCCGGCCGAGGTGGCCGGGCTGCTCGAATCACGAGAACCCTCATGACCCATCCGATCCGCAACATCGCGATCATCGCCCACGTCGACCACGGCAAGACGACGCTCGTCGACCAGCTGCTGCGCCAGAGCGGCACCTTCCGCGACAACCAGCAGGTCGCCGAGCGCGTGATGGACAGCAACGACCTCGAGCGCGAGCGCGGCATCACGATCCTGGCGAAGAACTGCGCCGTGCGCTGGAAGGACACGCACATCAACATCGTCGACACGCCGGGCCACGCCGACTTCGGCGGCGAGGT
>CAZUBF010000042.1:7421-22185 GCA_964618555.1 uncultured Azohydromonas sp. | reverse complement strand
TCGGTGACATGCTGCAGCGCATGCGTGAGCTCGCGGTGCAGTCGGCCAACGCGACGAATGGCGACGACGACCGCACCAACCTCGACGCGGAGTACACCGAGCTTGCAGCCGAAATCGGTCGCACACTGACGAGCACGCAGTTCAACGGCATCGCCATCCTCTCCACGGGCGCTGGTGCCAAGGCCTTCCAGGTCGGCGCCAACAATGGCGAGACGGTGACCATCACCACCACCAACATGGCAGGTGCCGCCGCGATCACGGACGTGACCGCTGGCGGAGTCGACTCCGTCGCCAACGCGAACGACGCGCTGACGGACATCGATGCCGCCCTCACGGCCGTCAACGGCGAGCGTGCCCTCTACGGCGCGGCACAGAACCGCTTCGAGTCGATCATCTCGACTCTGCAAATTGCCGCCGAGAACCAAGCCGCCGCGCGCGGCCGCATCATGGACGCCGACTTCGCATCGGAGACGGCGAATCTGTCGCGTGCGCAGATCCTGCAGCAGGCGGGCACCGCGATGATCGCGCAAGCCAACCAGCTGCCGCAGAGCGTGCTGTCGCTGCTGCGCTGATCGTCGCGTGCGTCGCCGCGGCCCCAGGCCAATGGGGTTGCGGCGCCGCGCAATGGCAGCGAACGGGAGCCGTCGACGACGGCTCCCGTTTCCATTTGCACCTCCCGGGCACATCGGTCCACGGCGCGAACTGGCCGTCGAAGGCCCCGGTTCTCCGCGCATCGCCACCCCCGTCGCGGCTGAACAATCCGCCACCACAGGTTCCCCACGTCCGGAGCCTGCCCTCGGTGGCCACCGGTGGGACACGGCGTCATCGAGCCGGTGCCCCGCCCGATGGTCGAGTACGGCGAACCTCTCGGAGTGAAGCATGCCGCAGACCATCAACACCAACATCATGTCGCTGAACGCACAGCGCAACCTGTCGACGTCGCAGACGTCGCTGGCGACGTCGATGCAGCGCCTGTCCTCGGGCCTGCGCGTCAACAGCGCGAAGGACGACGCCGCCGGCCTCGCGATCGCCGAGCGCATGAACGCGCAGGTGCGCGGCATGAACGTCGCGATCCGCAACGCCAACGACGGCATCTCGCTGGCGCAGACCGCCGAGGGCGCACTGGGCAAGATCGGCGACATGCTGCAGCGCATGCGCGAACTCGCGGTGCAGGCCGCCAATGCGACGAACAGCGCGGGCGACCTGCAGAACCTCGACGCCGAGTACCAGCAGCTCGCGCTCGAGATCGACCGCACGATCACCACGACCCAGTTCAACGGACAGGCGATCCTGACCGTCAACGGCGGTCAGGACTTCCAGGTTGGCGCCAACGCCGGCGAGGTCGTCACGATCACGACCACCGACCTGAGCGGCACGTTCACCGCCGACGACATCCTGACGCAGGCCGGCGCCAGTGCCCGCCTTGCCACCATCGACACGGCACTCGACGCGTTCAACGGCGCGCGCGCCCTGTACGGTGCGGCGCAGAACCGTTTCGAGGCGGTGATCGCCAGCCTGCAGATCGCGGCCGAGAACCAGGCCGCCGCGCGCGGGCGCATCATGGACGCCGACTTCGCCGCGGAGACCGCGAACCTGTCGCGCGCGCAGATCCTGCAGCAGGCGGGCACCGCGATGGTCGCGCAGGCGAACCAGCTGCCGCAGCAGGTGCTGGCGCTGCTGCAGCGCTGACAGCGCCGACCGCGCGACGCGCTCAAGGCGCGCCGGCCGCTGCCGAAATCCTCTCACCCCGCGCTTGGCTTCGCCGCGCCGCGGGGTGATCGCCATTCCACCGCGCAGGAGCCTTCCCGATGGCCACGATCTCCGCACCCGGCGTCGGCAGCGGCCTCGACGTGAAGTCGATCGTCTCGCAGCTGCTGGCCATCGAGCGCCGACCGATCGAGCAGTTGCAGTCGTCGGCGTCGAAGATGCAGACGCAGATCTCGGCGTTGGGCAAGCTGCAGAGCACGCTCGCGACGTTGCAGTCCGCGGCGTCGAAGCTGACCCGCTCCGACACCTGGGGGGCGGTGACCGCCACCAGCAGCCGAAGCCAGGCGGTCACCGCCAGCGTCTCCCCGGGCGCGCCGGCGGGCAGCTACAGCGTCGTCGTGCAGCAGCTGGCCTCGGGCCAGTCGCTGGCGTCGAGCGCCTACGCCGACCGCACGGCGGTTCTCGGGCAGGGCACGCTGCGCATCGAGCTCGGGAACTGGGACGCCGTGCCTGCGGTGCCGAAGGCCGGATCGAATGCGACCGAGGTCGTCATCGGTCCCGACGATCAGACGCTCGAGGGCATCCGCGACCGCATCAACGCCGCCGAAGCCGGGGTCAGCGCCAGCATCGTCAACGACGCCGACGGGGCGCGGCTGGTGATCCGCTCGCGCGACACCGGCGTCGAGAACGGGTTTCGCATCCAGGTCAGCGGCGACAGCGACGGCAACGACACCGACACCGGTGGCCTGTCGGCACTCGCCTTCGACGCGTCCGGCGGTGCGAGCCAGCTCGTGCGCACGAAGAGCGCCGCCGACGCACTGGCCGAAATCGACGGTCTGGCAGTCCGCTCGACTTCGAACACGCTGAGCGACGTCGTCGGCGGACTGTCACTGACGCTCACGCAGGCCGGGGCGGAGCCGGTCCTGGTGTCGGTGAGCCCCGACGCCGCGAGCCTCCGCAAGTCGATCGACGAGTTCGTCACCGCCTACAACGAGGTCGTCGGCCTCCTGCGTCAGCAGACCAAGGTCAATCCGGGCGGCAACGGCGCCGGCCCGCTGCAGGGCGATCGTTCGGTGGCGATGCTCACCTCGAAGCTGCGCGGTCTCCTCGGCGACAACAGCACGGCCAGCAGCGTGTTCACGCGGCTGTCCGACATCGGCTTCGACGTGCAGACCGACGGCACGATCAAGGTCGTCGGCGGCAAGCTCGACAACGCGCTGTCCAACCTCGGTGAGCTGCGCAAGCTGTTCGCCGGCACCGGTGCCGGGCCGGCGGCCACCGGCTTCGCGCACCGTCTCGACGACTGGCTCGACGCGGTGCTCGGCAACGACGGCGTTCTCGACAGCCGCAGCGACGGACTGAACGCGCGACTGAAGGCCAACCGGTCGCAGCAACTGCGGCTCGAGGACCGCGTCGCGCTGACCGAGCAGCGCCTGTTGCGCCAGTACACCGCGCTCGACGCGCAGCTCGGCCAGCTCAACGGGCTGGCGAGCTACATGACCCAGCAGATCGCGCAGTTCAATCGCTCGACAGACTGACGACGCGGTGCGGGTCGGCGCAGCAGGGGTGCCTCGGCACCCCTGTTTGCCGATGGGCGGTGCTCAAGTCGCTGCGGCAAGGGTCCGATATTCACAGCATCCACTCCCGTCGCCCCTCCAGCATGACCGTCGCCATCGACACCGCCGTGCGCCCCTTGCCCGCCGGCCGCACCAATCCGTACCACAAGGCCGCCGTCGAGATCGGCGTCGCCAGCGCCGACCCGCACCAGCTCATCAGCATGCTGTTCGACGGCTATGTCACGGCCATCACCGAGGCGCGCGGGGCGATGCGCCGTGGCGACGTGGCGACGAAGTGCGCCGCGATCTCGCGCGCCGTGCGCATCGTCGACGAGGGCCTGCGCGCCGGCCTGGACCCGCAGGCCGGCGGCGCGCTGGCGCGCGATCTCGACGACCTGTACCGCTACGTGACGCGCCGGCTCACCGAGGCCAACCTCTACAACCGCGAGGCGCTGCTCGACGAGTGCACGAACCTCATGCAGCCGGTTCACGAGGCATGGGTCGCCATCGCCCCCCGGCGCGCGCCTGCCGCCTCCTGACGACGGCCATGCGCCGCTGCGACGCCATGACCACCTCGAGCACGATGAACACCACCCTGCTGAACTACTACCAGGCCATCGAACGGGCCAGCGCCGAGATGCTGGCCGCGGCCAAGGTCGGCGACTGGGACCAGGTCGTCAAGCTCGAAGGCGCGTGCGTGCTGCTGATCTCGCAGCTCAAGCAGGCGGCGCGCGGCCAGCCGCTGGCCGCCGACGAGCAGAAGACCAAGGCGCGCCTGATGCAGCGCATCCTGGTCAACGACGCCGAGATCCGCCACCTGGCCGAACCCTGGCTCGAGGACCTCGACCAGATGATGGCCGGCAAGCGCAAGACGCTGCACTGACGACGGCGCCGCCCGCGCGACCCGCCCGATGTTTCAGGACACCCAGCCCGCCCCGCTCGGCGCCTTCGGCGACGGCATGGACGAGTTCCGCGTCACCTCGCGCGCCGAGATCGTCACGCTGCTGCGCCGCCTGCTCGACGCCGGCGCCGACCTGTTCGTCGGCGCGCCCAACGGCGCGCACCTGCGCACCACGCTGTGGACGGTCGACACCGTGCGCGGCAAGCTCAGCCTGGCGGCCGACCCGTCGGAGCCGCATCTGTCGCGGCTGGTCGACGCCGGCGAGGTGCTGGTGGTCGGATACCTCGACCACGTCAAGCTGCAGTTCGACCTGGCTGCGCCGTTGCTGGTGCACGGTGCCGGCGGCGCCACGCTGCACGCCGAGCTGCCGCAGGAGATGTTCCGCTTCCAGCGCCGGCAGAGCTACCGCGTGCGCACCCCGCCGCGCAGCGCCGCGGTGGCGATGCTGCGCCACCCGTCGCTGCCCGAGATGTCGCTGGCGCTGCGCGTGATCGACGTGTCGATCGGCGGCTGCGCGCTGTTCGTGCCCGACGATGTGCCGCCGCTGGCGCCCGGCGCGCGGCTGCACGGGGTGCGCATCGAGCTCGACGCTTCGACGCGTTTCGCCGTCACGCTGACGCTGCAGCACGTCACCTCGCTCGACGCCGACAGCGGCGGCGTGCGCCTGGGTTGCTCGTTCGACGACCTCGACGGCGACGCGCAGCGCGCGCTGCAGCGCTACATCGACCACACGCAGAAGCGTCGGCGGCTGCTCTCGCTGGAATGAAGCACGCTCGAAGCGCCTGTGGCGCAATCCCCTCGCGCCACGCCGGCTTCACGCTGATCGAGGCGCTGCTGGTGGCGTCGGTCACCGCGGTGCTGCTGACGCTGGCGGTACCCAGCTACGGCGAATTCACCGCCCGCCACCGCCTGCTCGCCGCCGCCGAAGGCATGGCGCTCGACCTGGCGCTGGCGCGCAGCGAAGCCGCGCAGCGCGGCGTGCCCGTGTTCCTGCTGCCACGCGCCGGCGAGCGCGACTGGTGTTATGCGGTCAGCGCCGACCCCGGCTGCGACTGCCGCGCGCCGGCGCCGCGCTGCGCGCTGCGCGTGGTCGCGGCGCGCGAGCACGCGGCCGTCGAACTGCCCGCCGGCCAGCCGGTGTCCTTCGACCCCGCCTCGGGCCGCAGCGACGGCGGCACCGTCGGCCAGTGGCGCTCCGGCAAGCATCACGCGGCCGAGGTGCGCGTGCACGCCGCCGGTCGCGCACGCGTGTGCAGCACCGGCGCGCCGATGCGCGGCGTGGCCGCCTGCTGAAGGCGGCCACGCCGGGCAACCCAGCCGCACGCCTTCGACGCCGTCCGGCGACCGCCGAGGGTCCGGCTCAGCCGGTCCGCGGCGGTGCCCCCTCGAGACGGAGGCGCCGCCGGGGCGCCTCGGGGGGGTTATCGCGCCGCGGTGCGCCGCACCCGCGTCACCGCCGACGGCGACGTGACGCTGGCGTCGTAGGGGTGGAACACGGTGCCCACCGTCTCGAGGATGCGGCGCACGTAGGCGCGGGTCTCGCGGTACGGCGGGATGCCACGGTAGCGCTCGACGGCGCCCTCGCCCGCGTTGTAAGCCGCCAGCGCCAGCGTCAGGTCGCCCTCGAAGTACGCCAGCAGCCAGCGCAAGTAGGCCATGCCGCCGCGCAGGTTCTGCACCGGGTCGAAGGCGTTGCGCACGTTGAAGCGCGCCGCGGTGTCGGGAATCAGCTGCATCAGCCCGCGCGCGTTCTTCGGCGACAACGCCAGCGAGTCGAAGTTCGACTCGACCTGGATCACCGCCAGCACCAGGTGCGGCTGCAGCTGGTACTGCGGCGCGAGCTGCTCGACCAGCTGGACGATCGGCGCCGGGGCGTTGTGCTGCAGCTGCGCCGCCAGCGGCGGCAGCACCGGCGTCACCGGCGCCGGCACGGGCGCGGGCTGGCGCAGGACCACCACCGCGGGCGGCTCGCGCATGCACTCGGGCGTGCCGACCGTCGGGTCACCCATGCGCGCGAGCAGGCGCGCCGCCGGCTCGACGCCCTGCTCGGCCGCGGCGCGGAAAAAATACACCGCCGCCGCGTCGTCGCGCTCGACGCCGCGCCCGTTGGTGTACAGCCAGCCCAGCGCGAACTGCGAACGCGCGTCGCCGAGGCGCGCCGCCTTGCAGTACAGCGCGGCGGCACGTGCCCCGTCGCGCGGCACGCCTTCGCCGTGCTCGTAGGCCTGCGCCTCCAGGCGGTAGCTGCGCACCAGCGCGGTCTCTTCGTCGACCGGCAGCGTCTGCGCACTGCCCGCGCCGGCGACCGCCAGCACGGCGACGCCGAGCGCACTGCGCGCCCAGGCGGCTGCCCGCCGTGCGGTGTGGCGTGGGGACGATCGTGCAGGCGATCGTGCGGAGGAAGCCGTCGTCGGAGCCATGGCAGACCCCTCAGTGTGCCACCCCCGCGCCGTCGGCGCACCCACCGTGCATGGGGGGCGGCGGACGGCGGCGCCCGACGTGGCGCGCGCCCCGCGCGGCGTCACACCTGCATGTTCATGATCTCGGAATACGCCTGCACCAGCCGGTTGCGCACCTGCAGCGTGGCCTGGAAGCCGATCTGCGCGCGCTGCATCGCGACCATCGTCTGCTCGAGGCTGACCTGCGGGTTGTCCAGCTGCACCTCGCGCTGCAGTCGCTGCGCCTCGAACTGCTGCGCGCTGACCGACTTCAGCGCCTGCGTCATCGCCTGCTGGAAGCTCGGCGCCGACGCCGGCTGCGCGCCGCGCGCCGCCAGCGGCGTGCCGTCGGTGCGCAGCCCGGCGCGGGCCACGGCCTGGGCGAAGTCGAAGGGCTTGAGTTCGAGTTTCATCGTCGGATCGCACGGCGGGCGCGTCGGTCCTCCCGCACGCTGGCCACTGTAGTCGCGCCGCCGCCGCGCCGGGGGGGTGAAGTGCCGCGCGTTTGCGCCCCTGTTCGCTTCATCGGCGCGGGGGCGCTTCCGAACAATCGACCCCGTCGAGAACCGGCACTGCCGCCACGCGCCCACCGCCCCGATGGACAACGCCCTGATCCCCGCCTCGCCGAGTGCCGTCACCGCCGCGCCCGCGTCGGGCAGCGGCGCCTTCGTCCGCCTGGCGACGATGCCGCCGCGGTCGCGGCTGATGCTCGGCGCCGGCGTCGCGGCGCTCGTCGCCGTGCTCGTCGCGCTGGCGCTGTGGGGCCGCCAGGGCGACTGGCGCGTGCTCTACGCGAACCTGTCGGACAAGGACGGCGGCGCGATCATCGCGCAGCTGTCGCAGATGGGCGTGCCGTACCGCCACGCCGAAGGCGGCAGCGCGATCCTGGTGCCCGCCGACCGCGTGCACGACGCGCGGCTCAAGCTCGCCTCCGCCGGGCTGCCCAAGGGCGGCATCGTCGGCTTCGAGCTGATGGACAACGCCCGTTTCGGCCAGACCCAGTTCCAGGAGCGCCTGACCTTCCAGCGCGGGCTCGAGGGCGAGCTCACGCGTTCGATCGGCGCGCTGTCGGCGGTGCAGTCGGCGCGCGTGCACCTGGCGCTGCCGAACCAGAACGGCTTCTTCCGCGAGCAGCAGAAACCCAGCGCCAGCGTGCTGCTGACGCTGCACCCCGGGCGCACGCTCGAGCGCGCCCAGGTCGCCGGCATCGTGCACCTGGTGTCGTCGTCGGTGCCCGAGATGAACCCGAAGGCCGTCAGCGTGCTCGACCAGAACGGCACGCTGCTGTCGGGCCCGTCCGAGTCGCTCGCCCAGCAGGGGCTGGATGCGCAGCAGCTGCAGTACGTGCAGCAGGTCGAGCAGGCCTACGTCAAGCGCGTGGTCGACCTGCTCGAGCCGCTGGTCGGGCGCGACAACCTGCGCGCCACCGTCACCGCCGAGCTCGACTTCTCGCAGACCGAGTCGACGTCGGAGCTGTTCAGCCCGAACCAGGGCAACGCGCCGGCCGCGGTGCGCAGCCAGCAGGTCTCCGAGGCCGGCGGCGCGACGCCGCCGGCACCCAGCGGCGTGCCCGGGGCGGCGAGCAACCAGCCGCCTGCGCCGGCCCGCGCGCCGATCGAGGGGGCGGCGCCCGCGCTGCAGGCCGCGCAGGGCGGCGCCGGCGGCAGCAGCCTGCGCCGCGACAGCGTCGTCAACTACGAGGTCGACAAGACCGTGCGCGTGACGCGCGCCGCCACCGGCAACGTCAAGCGCCTGAACGCCGCGGTGGTCGTCAACCACCGCAGCGGCACCGATGCGAAAGGCAAGCCCACCAGCACCCCGCTGTCCAAGGAGGAGCTCGACAAGCTCACCGCGCTGGTGCAGGAAAGCGTCGGCTTCAGCAAGGAGCGCGGCGACTCGGTGCGCGTGATCAACGCACCGTTCCGCGTCGAGGTGCAGCCCGAGCCCGAAGCGCTGCCGGCGTGGCGCCAGCCCTGGGCGCTCGACCTGCTGCGCGCGTGGGCGGTGCCCGCCGCGCTGACGCTGGTCGCGCTGGTCGCGGTGTTCGGCATGGTGCGCCCGGCGCTGCGCACGATCGCGCCGCCGGCGCCCGGCGCGCGGCTCGACGCCATGGTCGCCGACCGTCCGGGCGAAGCCGGCGCGCCGGCGTTGCCCGCGCTCGAGGCGCCGCGCTCGACCGAGCGGCTCGACCGCGCGCGGCAGCTGGCGCGCGAGAACCCGGCCGCGGTGGCCGGCGTGGTGCGCGGCTGGGTCAGCGGGGGGGCTTCCTGAGCATGGCCGCGCTCGACGACCAGGGCATCGAGGACGCGGCGATCCTGCTGATGTCGCTCGGCGAGGAGGAGGCCGCCGAGGTCTTCAAGCACCTCGCACCGAAGGAGGTGCAGCGCCTGGGCGAGGCGATCGCGAAGATGCGCGCGGTGCCGCGCGAGAAGGTCGACGCGGTGCTCGAGCGCTTCCACACCGTCGCCGGCGAACACAGCACGCTGGTCGCCGACACCGACGAGTACGTCAAGTCGGTGCTGCGAAAGGCGCTCGGCGACGACAAGGCCAACCTGCTGATCGAGCGCATCCTGCAGGGCAGCGACGTCTCGGGCATCGAGAGCCTGAAGTGGATGGACCCCGGCTCGGTGGCCGAGCTGCTGCGCAACGAGCACCCGCAGATCGTCGCGGCGATCCTCGTGCACCTCGACCACGACCACGCCGGCGACGTGCTCAAGTGCTTCGGCGAGCGCCAGCGCAACGAGGTGCTGGTGCGCATCGCCACGCTCGACGGCATCCAGCCGTCGGCGCTGAAGGACCTCAACGAGGTGCTCAGCCGCGTGCTCGCCGGCGGCGACCGGCTGAAGAAGTCGTCGCTCGGCGGCGCGAAGACCGCCGCCGAGATCATCAACCTGCTGGGCAGTTCGATCGAGACCTCGGTGCTCGACTACATCCGCGAGGCCGACGCCGACCTCGCGCAGAAGATCATGGACAACATGTTCACCTTCGACGACCTCGAGCAGCTCGAGGACAAGGGCATCCAGGCCCTGCTCAAGGAGGTGCAGAGCGAGTCGCTGGTGGTCGCGCTCAAGGGCGCGAGCCCGACGCTGCGCGACAAGGTGTTCCGCAACATGTCCACCCGCGCCGCCGAGACGCTGCGCGAGGACCTGGAGTCGCGCGGGCCGGTGCGCCTGTCGGAGGTCGAGGCCGAGCAGAAAGAGATGCTGAAGATCGTGCGCCGGCTGGCCGACGAAGGGCAGATCGTGCTCGGCGGCAGCGGCGACGACCAGTACGTCTGACGGCCCGCACCGATGTCGACCCCGAACAAGCCCGGCGAGCGCGCCCCGAACTACGCGCGTTTCATCCCGCGCGAGGAGCTGCGCGACTTCGCCGCCTGGACACCCGACGCGTTCGGCGGCGCTGCGCCGGGCGACGCCGGCCGCGCCGCGGGCGACGCCGCCGACGAGCCGCCGGCCGCCGGCGCCGAGGCCGCGTCGTCGCGGCTCGACGCGGCGCGCCAGGCCGGCTACCACGACGGCTACCGCGACGGACTGGTCGCGCTCGACGGCTTCAAGCGCAGCTTCGCCGCGCAGACGACGGCGCAGGTCGGCGCGCTGCTCGAGCGCTTCGACGCCGCGCTGCTCGGGCTCGAGCGCGAGATGGCCGCCACGCTCGCGCACACCGCCGTCGAGCTGGCGCGCCAGGTCGTGCGCAGCGAGCTGGCCACGCGCCCCGAGCTGGTGGCGCGCGTCGCCGAGGACGCGCTGGCGGCGGTGCTGATGTCGGCGCGGCACATCCGCATCAGCGTGCACCCCGACGACCAGCCCCTGGTCGCCGAGGGCGCGGCAGAGACGCTGGCCGCGCGCGGCGCACGGCTGGTGGCCTCGCCCGACGTGGCGCGCGGCGGCTGCATCGTCGAGTCCGACCTCGGCCGCGTCGACGCACGCATCGAATCGCGCTGGGCGCAGGCCGCGGCGTCGCTGGGGCAGGCCGTGCCGTGGATCGAGCGCGCGGCGGAGGGCCAGGCGTGACGACGACGGCCGACGCGCGCACGCAGCGCTGGACGCGCTACCTGCAGGACCTGCGCAGCTGGGCCGCGACGCTGCAGCCGCTGGCCACCGAAGGCACGCTGGTGCGCGTCACCGGCCTGGTGCTCGAAGCGGCCGGCGTGCGCGTGCCGGTGGGCGCGGTGTGCGAGGTGCGCGTCAGCGGCGCCGCGCCGGTGCTCGCCGAGGTCGTCGGCTTCCACGGCGACCGCGCCTACCTGATGGCCACCGGCGAGCTGCACGGCCTGGCCAGCGGCGCGCGCGTGGTGCCGCGCGACGTGCCCGTGGTGCCGCCGGTGCTCGGCGAGCAGGTGCACCCCTGGCGCCGCAGCGAGGACCGTGGCCTGCACCTGCCGATGGGCGAGGGGCTGCTCGGCCGCGTCGTCGACTCGATGGGCCAGCCGATCGACCGCCTGGGCCCGATCGCGCACACGCGCGACGAGCCGATGACGCGCCGCCCGATCAACGCGATGGACCGCGACCCGATCCGCCAGCCGCTGGACACCGGCGTGCGCGCGATCAACGCGCTGCTCACGGTCGGCCGCGGTCAGCGCATCGGGCTGTTCGCCGGCACCGGCGTCGGCAAGAGCGTGCTGCTGGGCATGATGGCACGCTACACCGCCGCCGACGTGATCGTCGTCGGCCTGATCGGCGAGCGCGGGCGCGAGGTCAAGGAGTTCATCGAGGACATCCTCGAGGCCGAGGGCCGCGCGCGCAGCGTCGTCGTCGCCGCGCCCGCCGACGCACCGCCGCTGCTGCGGCTGCAGGGCGCGAGCTACGCCACCGCGGTCGCCGAGCACTTTCGCGACCGCGGCCTGCACGTGCTGCTGCTGATGGACAGCCTCACGCGTTACGCGATGGCGCAGCGCGAGATCGCGCTGGCCATCGGCGAGCCGCCGGCCACCAAGGGCTACCCGCCGAGCGTGTTCGCGAAGATGCCCGCGCTGGTCGAACGCAGCGGCAACGGCCTGAGCGGCGTGGGCTCGATCACCGCCTTCTACACCGTGCTCACCGAAGGCGACGACCCGCAGGACCCGATCGCCGACGCGGCGCGCGGCATCCTCGACGGGCACATCGTGCTGTCGCGCGAGCTCGCCGAGAGCGGCCACTACCCGGCGATCGACGTCGAGCGCTCGATCTCGCGCGTGATGACGGCGATCGCACCGCGCGAGCAGCTCGACGCGGCGCGGCGCACGCGCCAGCTGCTGGCGCGGCTGTCGAAGGCGCGCGACCTGATCCAGATCGGTGCCTACGCGCCGGGGCACGACCCCGAACTCGACGCCGCCGTGCGCCTGCGCCCGGCGCTCGACGCGCTGCTGCAGCAGGACATGCACGAACGCGCGACGCTGGCCGACAGCCGCACGCAGCTGCTGGCCACCGTCGGCACGTGACCCGAGAGACCTCCACGACCCCACCCTCGCGAGACGCCATGCCCACCCTGCACCTGTTGCTCGAACGCGAAGAGGCCCTGCGCGACGCCGCGCTGCGCCGCCTGCAGCAGGCCGAGGAAGACGCGCGGCGCGCGCAGTCGCAGGCCGAGATGCTCGGCAGCTACCGCGACGAGTACCGCGCGCGCTGGGGTGCGCAGTTCGCGCACGGCGCCAGCGTGTCGGTGGTGCAGTGTCACCGCGGCTTCACGACGCGGCTCGACGACGCGATCGCGCAGCAGCAGCGTCACGCCGCGCACGCCGTGGCGCACGCCGCACAGTGCCGAGACGAACTCGCGGCGCGACAGGTGCGCGTCGCGTCGGTGCGCAAGCTGATCGAGCGACGCGCGCACGAGCAGCGCCGCGGTGTCGTGCGCCGCGAGCAGAAGGCCGGTGACGAGGCCGCCGCGCGGCTGCAGCGCGCAGCCGTGCACTGGACCGCGGTCGCCGCCGGCGGCGGTGCCTGAACACGGTGACCGTCGTGAGCCCGGCCATCCCCGCCCTGCCCCCGGCCGCCGCCGCCGGCGCCGCCACCGCCGCACCGCGCAGCGAGGCGTCCCGCGGCGACCCCGGCGCGTTCGCCGCGTTGTTCGACCTCAGCCTGGCCGCGACGCCGCAGCCGCCCGACGGGGCGCCCGGCGAACGGCGCACCGAAGCGCCCGTCGACGACGCGACCGATCCGCCGGCCGCCGGCGGCGACCCGCACGCCACCGCCACCGCCACCGAACCGGCACCCGACGCGTGGCTCGCCGCGCAGATCGCCGCCCGAGCGTCTTCGTCCGCACCCGCCGACCCCGCGACCACCCCGGCCCACCCCACGACCGACGCCGTGACCGCCGAGCGCGCGGCGCGCACGGCCGACCTGCCGGTGGGCGGCCGGGCGCCGACGCTGGCGCCGGCAGGCGCCGACGGCATGGACACCGGCCCGCGTGAGGAAGCCGCCCCGGACGGCCGCGACGCGGGCACCGCGCCGCCCGCCGCGGGGGCGACTGCGACCGCAACGGCGCACGCGCGACGCGCCGGTGCGACACCCACGTCGGCCGCCGATGCGGCGATCACGTTCGACGCCGCGCCGCTCGACGGCGCGGCACGCGCCGACACCGCCCCCGTCGGCGCACCGGGCGCGCCGGCAGGCGACCCGGCCGTCACCGCGTCGCCGGCCGGTGCCGGCGCGATCGCGCTGCCCGCCGACGCCGGCGCCGTCGCCCTCGCCGCGGTCACCTCGGCGGCCGACGGCGGCGGCCCTGCCGCCGGCGCGCCGACCGAAGCACGCCTGCCGCAGCCGCCGCAGTCGCCGGCGTTCGCCGCGGCACTGGGCCAGCAGGTGGGGCTGTGGATCCGCCAGGGCGTGCAGCAGGCGGTGCTGCAGCTCAACCCGGCCGACCTCGGCCCGGTGGCGGTGCACATCGCGCTCGACGGCCAGCGCGCGCACGTCGATTTCAGCGCAGCGCACGCCGCCACGCGCGCCACGCTCGAGGCCAGTCTGCCGACTCTGGCGGCGGCCCTGCGCGACAGCGGGCTGATGCTGGCCGGCGGCGGCGTCTTCGACCGCCCGCGCGACCGCGGCCACGATGCCGGCGCCGTCGCCACGGCGGCGGTCCCCGGTGGCGCCGAACGCGCCGCCGACGCGCCTGCCCCCGTCGTGCTGCGCCGTCGCGGCGTCGTCGATCTGGTGGCCTGACCGGGCACCGGCGACGGGTCCGGTGAAAGCCTCGCTTTGCCCCTGCTATTCGCCGATTCGGCGGCGGGGGCGGCTCGAATAATCGTGCGCAGTGCCCGCCCCTTCGGCGGCACCGTTGCGAGGACCGTCGATGCCTGCCGCCGCCGCCACCGCCCCTGCCGATGCCGCCCCGAAGAAGGGCAAGAAGAAGCTGATCGTCGCGGCGCTGGCGGCGCTGGCGCTGCTGGCGGCGCTCGGTGGCGGCGCGCTGTGGTGGCTGCAGATGAGCGCCGCGGCGCACGACGAGGACGGCGAGGCCGACGCCGAGGCGACGTCGCGCGTCGTCGTCGCTGCGCCGACCTTCGTGCCGCTGGAGACGTTCACCGTCAACCTCGCCGACCGCGACGGCGAGCGTTACGCGCAGATCGGCGTCACGCTCGAGCTCGACGACGCGAAGACCGCCGAGCGCATCAAGGCGTTCATGCCGGCGATCCGCAACAACGTCCTGATGGTGCTCGCGCACAAGACGGCGGCCGAACTGCTGCAGCGCGAAGGCAAGGAGCAGCTCGCCGCCGAGATCCGCCGCGAAGCGCTGCGACCGCTGGGCCACGAGCCGCCGGCGCCCGGCGCCGCGGGCGACGACGCGGCGGCCAAGAAGCGCCGCCCGCCGCAGCCGCTGCCGGTCACGCGGGTGCACTTCTCGAACTTCATCATCCAGTGAACGGCGTCGCCGCGACCCCCGCGCGAGCCCATCGACGATGAGCCAGCAGATCCTTTCGCAGGACGAGGTCGACGCCCTGCTGCAGGGCATCACCGGCGAGAGCCAGAAGCTCGAGCCCGACGACGAGCCGGTCGGCGGCATCCGCGACTACGACCTGGCCAGCCAGGAACGCATCGTGCGTGGGCGCATGCCCACGATGGAGATCATCAACGAGCGTTTCGCGCGCAACATCCGCATCGGGCTGTTCAACTTCATCCGCAAGACGCCCGAGGTCTCGATCGGCGGCATCAAGGTGCAGAAGTACAGCGCCTTCCTGCGCGAGATCGTGG
>CAZUBF010000042.1:5029-7411 GCA_964618555.1 uncultured Azohydromonas sp. | reverse complement strand
CGTGGTGCCGACCAACTTCAACATCGTCAGCGTCAAGCCGCTGCGCGGCTCGGGGCTGATCGTGTGCGACCCGAACCTGGTGTTCGCGGTGATCGACGCGCTGTTCGGCGGCGCCGGCAAGTACCACACGCGCATCGAGGGGCGCGACTTCAGCCCCACCGAGCAGCGCGTCATCCAGCGCCTGGTCGACGTCGTGATCGCCGAGTGGCGCAAGGCCTGGGGCAGCATCTACCCGCTCGAACTCGAGTACCAGCGCTCGGAGATGCAGCCGCAGTTCGCCAACATCGCCACGCCCAGCGAGATCGTCGTGGCGACCTCGTTCACGTTCGAGATCGGCGACACCAGCGGCATGGTGCACTTCTGCATCCCGTACAGCACGCTCGAGCCGATCCGCGACGTGCTGTACTCGACCATGCAGGGCGACTCGGCCGAGCCCGACCGGCGCTGGATCAACCTGCTGAAGACGCAGATCCAGGCCGCCGAGGTCGAGCTGGTGGCCGAGCTGGCCACCGCGCCGGCCACCGTCGAGCAGCTGCTCGCGCTCAAGCCCGGCGACTTCATCGAACTCGACCTGTCGCCGGCCATCGAGGCCAAGGTCGACGGCGTGCCGGTGCTCGAGTGCCACTACGGCACGAGCAGCGGCCGCTACGCGCTGAAGGTCGACCGCCTGATCTCCAGCTCGAACCTGGGCTGGCTCGGAGACCCGCATGCCCGCTGAGACGATCCCCACCACGCACACCGACGACGCGATGAGCGAAGAAGACCGCATGGCCGCCGAGTGGGCCGCCGCGCTCGCCGAGAGCCAGCCCGAGACCGCGTCCGAGGTCGCGGCGCCGCAGGCCACGCCGGCGCCGTTCGCCAGCCTCGCGCCGCCCGCCGGCAACGCCGCGGCGGCGGGCAACGACATCAACATGATCCTCGACATCCCGGTGCAGCTCACCGTCGAGCTCGGGCGCACGAGGATCCCGATCAAGCACATCCTGCAGCTCGCGCAGGGCTCGGTGGTCGAGCTCGACGCGCTGGCCGGCGAGCCGATGGACGTGCTCGTCAACGGCTACCTGATCGCCCAGGGCGAGGTGGTCGTCGTCAACGACAAGTTCGGCATCCGCCTGACCGACATCGTCACCCCGAGCGAGCGCATGCGCCGCCTCAGCCGCCCCTGATCGACCCGACGTCCGATGGATGCCCTGCCCTCCGGCCTGAGCGCGCTGATGTGGTTCGCCGTCGTCGTCGCGGCGATCCCGCTGGTGCTGTGGCTGATCAAGCGCTCGCCGATGGGCGCCGCGGCGCACGTGCCCGGCGCGATGCGCACCGTCGGCGTGCTGCCGCTGGCGCCCGGCCAGCGCCTGGTCACCGTCGAGGTCGGCCACGGCAGCGAGCGCCGCTGGCTGGTGCTGGGGGTGACCGCGCAGCAGATCACCCCGCTGCACGAGATGGCGCCCGGCCACGCCGCGACGACGCCGGCCGCGGGCGAGTCCGCGGCGCCGTTCTCGCAACTGCTGTCGCAGCTGGGCGTGCACCCGCGCGAGAAGCAGCGCGATGCGTGAGCGGCACCGTCCGTGCGCGGTGCGCGCCGGCGCCGCGCTGGCGCTGCTCGCGCTGCCGCTGCTGGCCGCCGCGCAGCCGGCGCCGCCGGGCGGTGCGACGCTGCCGCTGATGGTCGCGCAGGGTGCCGGCACCAGCTACTCGGTGCCGGTGCAGACGCTGCTGTTCTTCACCGCGCTGAGCTTCGTGCCCGCGGTGCTGCTGCTGATGACCGCGTTCACGCGCATCGTCATCGTGCTCAGCCTGATGCGCCAGGCGCTGGGCACGCAGGCGGCGCCGCCGAACCAGGTGATCGTCGGGCTGAGCCTGTTCCTGACGCTGTTCGTGATGGGACCGACGGTGGACCGCGTCTACGAGCAGGCGTGGCAGCCGTACGCGGCCAACCAGATCGCGTTCGACGAGGCGCTGTCGCGCGGCGAGGTGCCGATGCGCGAGTTCATGCTCAAGCAGACGCGCCAGAGCGACCTGCAGCTGTTCGCCCGGCTGGCCAAGCTGCCCGAGGGCACGGCCGGCGAGGCGGTGCCGTTCAAGGTGCTGGTGCCCGCGTTCGTGACCAGCGAGCTCAAGAGCGCGTTCCAGATCGGGTTCCTGATCTTCATCCCGTTCCTGATCATCGACATGATCGTCGCCAGCGTGCTGATGAGCCTGGGCATGATGATGCTCAGCCCGGTGCTGGTGGCGCTGCCGTTCAAGCTGATGCTGTTCGTGCTCGCCGACGGCTGGAACCTGCTGCTGGGTTCGCTGGCGGCGTCGTTCGCCACCTGATGGACCCCCCCCCCCCCCCCCCCGCAGCGCCCGGCCCCCCCCCCCCCCCCCCCCACCCCCGCGCGCCCACCC
>CAZUBF010000042.1:0-5019 GCA_964618555.1 uncultured Azohydromonas sp. | reverse complement strand
GCGGCGAACCCCCTGGCACCGCCAGCGGACCGGCAAGGCCGGATCCGCGGCGGCCGCTCGAAGGGTCGTGGCGCATGGACCGCGGCCGCCGCTCGAGCGGCACTTGCCACTGAAAGGACCACGTCTTGGACGCCACCCAGGTCTTCACCACCGGCCAGCAGGGCCTGTGGCTGCTGCTGATGGTCGCCGCGCCGATCCTGCTGACCGTGCTCGGCATCGGCCTGGTCGTCAGCGTGTTCCAGGCCGCCACGCAGATCAACGAGGCCACGCTGAGCTTCGTGCCGAAGATCGTCGGCGCGGTGGTCGCGCTGGCCTTCGCCGGGCCGTGGATGCTGACCACGCTGGTCGAGTACCTGCAGCGCACGCTGCAGTCGATTCCCGCTGCCGTGGGATGACGCCGCGGACCACCACCGGCGCAACAACTCGGCCTCAGCCGACTGCAGTCGAGTTCACCCGTTGCCGCCGTGCGGATTCGGCTGCCGGCAATGGTCGGCGCGAGATCGCCGCTGGCGGGGCAGGCCCCGCCCTCGATGTCCCCCGCTGCCGGCCTCAGGCCGGCGGCGGAGGACATGCAGGGCAAGGGCACCCGCCAGCCTCGGCGTGCGCGGCCGTGGCACGCGGTCGAGCGTCGGGTCTCGGTCCGCCACATCGCGTCGTCGTCCCCGCACGGCGCCCGACGCAGCCGCTGAGCTGAGATGGTCACCTTCAGCGACACCCAGCTGCTCGCCTGGATCAGCCCGCTGATCTGGCCGTTCCTGCGCGTGCTGGCGCTGTTCGCCGCGCTGCCCGTGCTGGGCACCCGCACGGTGCCGCTGCGCGTGCGCGTCGCGCTGTCGTTCCTGATCGCGCTGGCCGCGCAACCGGTGCTGCCGCCGCTGGCGCCCGAAGTCGCCGCCATCGCGCTCGACGCGCCGGCCGCGGCGCTGCTGGTGGCGCAGCAGCTGGTGATCGGCATCGCGCTGGGCTTCGCGGTGCGGCTGGTGTTCGCCGCGGTCGAGTTCGCCGGCGAGGTGATCGGGCTGCAGATGGGGCTGAACTTCGCCGGCTTCTTCGACCCGGTCACCGCCAGCCAGGGCACGGCCACCGGGCGCTTCTTCGGCACCGCGGTGGCGTGGCTGTTCATCGTCATCAACGGCCACCTGATCGTCGTCGCCGCGGTGGTCGCGAGCTTCACCGCCTTCCCGATCGGGCCCGAGCCGTTCGCCTTCGTGCGTCAGATGCAGCCGCAGGCCTGGGGCGCCGAGGTGTTCCGCCTCGGGCTGTGGATCGCGCTGCCGATCATCGCGATGCTGCTGTTCGTGAACCTGGTGCTGGGGCTGATCTCGCGCGTCGCCGCGCAGATGAACATCTTCGCGATCGGCTTCCCGATCACCGTCGGCGTCGGCCTGCTGGGCATGCTGCTGACGCTGCCGATGATGCAGGTGCCGTTCACGACCGCGCTCGAGGCGATGCTGGCGCGCTTCCAGTAGCCCCGCCCGGGTGCGTCTCGACGATCGCCCCGGTCAGCCGCCGCACCACCGGCTGCACCGCCAGCAGCGTCGGGAACGCGACCAACCACGACAGCCCCCAGGCACCCCACCACACCGAGACGAAGTCGGCGCGCAGCCCGATGCCGCGCCAGGTGGCGATGCCCGAGACGACGAAGGTCATCAGCAGCGACAGCAGCATCGGTGCGACCAGCGGCGCGTAGCGGGCGGGGAGCTTGCGCATCTCGTGGGATCCTTTCGCGAACGGGCTCGGCAGGCGAGCGCCAGTGTGCCGCGTCGCGACGTCGCGCACACCGACACGGATCAAGGCGCCGGCGCGCACGCCCGCGGCCGGCCGGGATCCGGCGGGCGGCAGCGACGGGCGGTCACCGCCCGGGCGGGGGCTGCCAGAGCTCGACCTTGTGGCCCTCGGGGTCGAGCACCCAGGCGAAGGTGCCGAAGTCGGACTCCTCGATGCGGTCGAGCACCTGGCAGCCCTCGGCGCGCAGCGCGCCGACCAGCGCGTGCACGTCCTCGACACGGTAGTTGATCATGAACGGCGCGCGGCTCGGCGCGAACGCCTCGCCGTCGGCCGGGCCGATCGACCAGACCGTCGTGCCGCCGCAGGGCCGGCCGTCGGCGTCGGTCCAGCCGAACGCGGTGCCGCCCCAGTCCTGCACGTCGATGCCCAGGTGACGGCGGTACCACTCGCGCAGCACCACCGGGTCGCGCGCCTGGAAGAAGACACCGCCGATGCCGGTGACGCGTCGCATGGCCTGCCCTCCTGTGCGGCTGGCGGCCGCGCTCAATCGCCGACCAGCCCGTTGCGGATCGCGTAGACCGTCAGCTCCGAGTTGTTCGACAGCCCGAGCTTCTCGAGCACGCGCGCACGGTACACCGACACCGTCTTCGGCGACAGCGTCAGCTCCTCGGCGATGTCCGACAGCCGCTTGCCCGAGGCGATCATCACCAGCGTCTGCAACTCGCGGTCCGACAGCTTGTCGTGCGCCTGCTCGGGCACCGGCGCGGTCAGGCTCTCGACCAGCATCTGCGCGATCTCGGGCGTCACGTACTTGCGCCCCTGCGCCACGGTGCGCACCGCCTGCACCAGCAGCTGCGGGTCGCCCCCCTTGTTGACGTAGCCGAAGGCGCCGGCGCGCAGCGCCCGGATCGCGTACTGGTCCTCGGGGTACATGCTGACCACCAGCACCTTCACCGCACTGCCCTCGTCCTTGAGCACGCGCAGCACGTCCAGCCCGCTGCGCCCGGGCAGGTTGATGTCGAGCACCAGCACGTCGGCCGGCGAGGCCCGCTCGGCGAGCGAGCGCATCAGCGTGCGCAGTTCGCCGTAGTCGCCAGCCTCGCCGACGACCTCGATGTCCGACGCGTCGGACAGCGTGTCGCGGATGCCGCGGCGCACCAGCGCGTGGTCGTCGCAGAGGATGACTTTGATCACAGGTCCCCCCAGGCGGTGGTCGGGTCGTGCTCGAGGTCGGAGTCGGGGCCGGGGTCGAACGCCGGCGGCAGGTGCCCCGCCGCGCCCACCGGCACCGTCAGCAGCAACGTCGTGCCGCGCCGCCCGCTCGACAGGTCGATCGCGCCGCCCACCGTCGTCGCGCGTTCGTGCAGTCCGCGGATGCCGAAACTGCGCGACTTGGCCAGGTCGGCGCGCGTCAGCCCGACGCCGTCGTCGGCGATCTCCAGCGACAGTTCGCCGCGCGCCAGCGTCAGGTCGATCGACACGCGCCGCGCCTGCGCGTGCTTGCTGACGTTGGTCAGCGCCTCCTGCGCGGTGCGGTAGGCCACCAGCGGCACGCCGGCGGGCAGCTCGGGCAGTTCGTCGTGGCTGCTGCGGAACGTGCAGGCGATGCCGGTGCGCTTCTCGAAGCGCCCGGCCATCCACTGCAGCGCGGCCACCAGCCCCTGCTCGAGGATCGCCGGGCGCAGGTTGTGCATGATGCGCTTGCTGCTGTCGAGCGCGTGCGTCACCGTCTCCAGCGCCGCCTGCACGCGCTGGCGCACCTCGGGGTCGGCGGTGCGGCGTTCGATCCAGGCCAGGTCGAACTTCAGCGCCACCAGCGAGCCGCCGACGTCGTCGTGGATCTCGCGCGCGATCGCCGCGCGCTCGCCGTCGATGCTGGTCTGCAGGTGCTGCGCCAGCTCCGACAGCCGCTGGCGCGACAGCGTCAGCTCGCGGTCGGCCGCACGGCGCGCGCGCTCGGCCTCGGCCGCGGCGATCGCGTTCTCCATCGCCGGCGCGAGGCGCGCCATGTTGTGCTTGAGCAGGTAGTCGCTCGCGCCGTGGCGCATCGCCTGCACCGCGGTGTCCTCGCCGATCTCGCCCGACAGCAGGACGAACGGCAGCGCCTGCACGCCGGCACGCACCATCTCGAGCGCGTCCAGTCCGCTGAAGCCGGGCAGGTTGAAGTCGGACAGCACCGCGTCCCAGGGCTCGGCCAGCGCGGCGCGCAACTCGGCGGCGGTCTCGATGCGGCGCATCTCGACGTCGAGCCCGCTGCGGCGCAGCTGGGTCGCCGCCAGCTCGTGGTCGAGCACCGAGTCCTCGAGGTGCAGCACGCGCAGCCGGCGTGAGAACGCGGGCGGATTCATGGCCAAAGTATCGCCCAGCGCCACCGCCGGCTGCGCCGCGCGCCGGCCGCGCGCGAATTGGCGGGCATTGGCCGGCGAATTGCCGCTCAACCCCGCAGCGCGCCGGCCGAAGTCAAGGCCACCCGCGGGGACGGACAGCGTGCGCGCCCGTCCGCCCGCCGCCACCGCCCCGACGGAGTAGCGATGAACGACGACATCCCGCTGCACGGCACCGGCGCGCAGCGCCTGCCGCTGGCGGCCGCGGCGGCGCTGCAGGACGACCTGATGACGGTGTGCAACGACCTCGAACGGCTGCTGTCGCTGCTCGAACACGCCAGCGACGCGCTGCTGGTGAGCTTCCACGCCGCCGACCGCGAGGCCGGCGCGATCGACGCGTCGCCGGCGCGCGAGCGGCTGCGCGGCCACCTCGGCCGCGCGGTGACGGCACTGCAGTTCCAGGACATGGCCTCGCAGCTGGTGGCGCACTCGCAGCACCGGCTGCGCCACTGCGCCGACCGGCTGGCGCGCGACGCCATGGCCGACGACGACGACGGCGAAGCGCTCGTCGCCGACGCGCCGCCGCGCCCCAACCCGGTGACGCAGGACGAGATGGACGCCGGCTCCGTCGAGCTGTTTTAAAGATCGCCGCCCAGGCACCGAAATCCCCAAGGACTCGCGGAGAACCCCATGCATTCAATCCTCGCGGTGGACGACTCGGCGTCGATGCGCCAGATGGTGTCGTTCACGCTGAAGAACGCCGGCTTCCACGTCGTCGAGGCGGTCGACGGCGTCGACGCCTGGGACAAGGCGACCAAGGGCGACTTCCACCTGGTGCTCACCGACCAAAACATGCCGCGCATGGACGGCATCAGCCTGACGCGCAAGCTGCGCGAGAACCCGAAGTTCAGGACCACGCCGATCCTGATCCTGACCACCGAGTCGAGCGACCAGATGAAGCAGGCCG